>NZ_JBYIQW010000149.1:0-601 GCF_057707815.1 Actinacidiphila sp. bgisy160 | reverse complement strand
CTGCAGCAGTGCCTGGCAGGTGGCGTGGGCGATCCAGGCCTGGGCGCGGGCGAACGGCCAGGCTCGTTGGCCGACAAGGGTCATCCAGGCGTTCGGGCCGAGGTGGAACCAGAGGATGTCGACGGCCTCCGCGCGGGAGAGGTCGGCGCGGAGGGCGTCGAGCGCGATGAGGCGGTCGGCCACGCGGGTGAGGGCTTGGATGTAGTCGTCCGCGCCCTTGTCCAGGACTGCCTGGACGGCGGGTTCCCCCGGCGGGTTGCGGTACAAGAGCCCGTACACGAGCTCCCAGTGCCGTTCGTGGATGAGCCGGGTGCTCTCGGCGGTCAGCTCGATCACCGTGCGAGGGTCGTCGCCGGCCTCGATGGCGGCCAGGGCGTCGTCGAAGGACGAATCAGTGACGACCGGCTCCAGCAGGGCCGTCAGGATGCTCGGCTTGTTTCCCGCGCTGCTGTACACGGTCGGCACGGCCACTCGTGCCGCCTCCGCGATCTCCCCGATGGTGACCCCGGCGTACCCGCGGGCCAGGAAGAGCGCCTGCGCGCTGCTCAGGATGGCCTCACGCGTGGCGGCGGCCGAGTCGGTGCGGCGGGGAGAGCTGTAC
>NZ_JBYIQW010000148.1:0-652 GCF_057707815.1 Actinacidiphila sp. bgisy160 | reverse complement strand
TCAGTAGTTGTTGTCGTTCCGATCTTGAGGGGTGGGTGTCGAACGGGAGTCTCGATTGGGTGGTGGCAGGGTGCTTGGCGCATACGAGTAGGGCCTCCTGAACAGCTCGTTGGTGTCGAATCACCGAGCAGCAGGAGGCCCTGGTGCCGCAGTCTTCCGTGTCGATGTCCGGGCAGTCCAATTCGGTCACCCGGGAGTGTGACTGCCTGGCTCACCGGTTCGGGAACGCCGCCGACCATCCGGTGCGTGAACGCCGGTACCCGACCGATATGACCGATGCGGAGTGGGTGGCGGTGCGGCCGCTGCTGCCGGTGCCGGGCTGGTTGCGCGGCCGGGGAGGGCAGCCGGAGGCGTATTGCCACCGGGCGATACTCGATGCGGTGCGCTACCTGGTGGACAACGGCATCAAGTGGCGGGCGATGCCAGCCGATTTCCCGCCGTGGGACCGGGTCTATGCGTTCTTCCGCCGCTGGCGCGACCGGGGTCTGGCCCGGGAGTTCCACGACCGGCTGCGCGTCCGGGTCCGCGAGAGCCTGGGGCGGGACGCGGAGCCGACCGCGGGGGTGATCGACTCGCAGTCGGTCAAGGCGGACGCGGTCGTCGGATCCGACAGCCGGGGCTTCGACGGCGGCAAGCTGATCAACGGGCGCAA
>NZ_JBYIQW010000147.1:0-688 GCF_057707815.1 Actinacidiphila sp. bgisy160 | reverse complement strand
GACCGAGCACGACTGCCCCCTCCACCTACTACGCCCACCACAAACGCCGGACCATGCCGTCCGCCAGGACCGTGCGGGACGCCAAGCTGAAGGAACAGATCACCGAGGTCTTCGAGGCCAACTACCGTGTCTATGGAGCGAGGAAGATATGGCGCGAGCTGAACCGGCAGGGCAGCGACGTGGCCCGCTGCACCGTTGAACGCCTGATGCGCGAGCTCGGTATCGCCGGAGCGGTCCGCGGCAAACGCGTGATCACCACGCTGCCCGGCGGGCAGGTCGAGCGGGCCCCGGACCTGGTGGATCGCGACTTCGTCGCCGGCGCCCCGAACCGCTGCTGGGTCGCGGACTTCACCCACGTGAAGACCTGGGCCGGTGTCGTATACGTCTCCTTCGTCGTGGACACCTTCTCCCGCCGGATCGTCGGCTGGTCTGCGGCCACCGTGAAGGAAACGGTCTTCGTGCTGGACGCCCTGGAGATGGCGATCTGGCAACGCGACCGCGAGCAACACCCGGTCCAGCCAGGTGAGTTGATCCATCACTCGGACGCCGGGTCGCAGTACACGAGTTTCCGGCTTGCCGAGCATCTGGACGCTGCCGGCATCGCCGCCTCGATCGGATCGGTCGGCGACGCGTACGACAACGCCCTGATGGAGAGCACGATCGGCCTGTTCAAGACCGAGCTCATCAG
>NZ_JBYIQW010000146.1:0-696 GCF_057707815.1 Actinacidiphila sp. bgisy160 | reverse complement strand
TACCGAGCACGACTGCAAGATCGCCCCCTCCACCTACTACGCCCACCACAAACGCCGGACCATGCCGTCCGCCAGGACCGTGCGGGACGCCGAACTGAAAGAGCAGATCAGTGAGGTCTTCGAGGCCAACTACCGTGTCTACGGGGCGAGGAAAATTTGGCGCGAGCTGAACCGGCAGGGCAGCGACGTGGCCCGCTGCACCGTTGAACGCCTGATGCGCGAGCTCGGCATCGCCGGAGCGGTCCGCGGCAAACGCGTGATCACCACACTGCCCGGCGGGCAGGTCCAGCGGGCCCCGGACCTGGTGGATCGCGACTTCGTCGCCGGCGCCCCGAACCGCTGCTGGGTCGCGGACTTCACCCACGTGAAGACCTGGGCCGGTGTCGTCTACGTCGCCTTCGTCGTGGACACCTTCTCCCGCCGGATCGTCGGCTGGTCGGCGGCCACCGTGAAGGAGACGGTGTTCGTGCTGGACGCCCTGGAAATGGCGATCTGGCAACGCGACCGCGAGCAAAACCCCATCCAACCAGGTGAGTTGATTCACCACTCGGACGCCGGGTCGCAGTACACGAGTTTCCGGCTCGCCGAGCACCTGGACGCCGCCGGTATCGCCGCCTCGATCGGATCGGTCGGCGACGCCTACGACAACGCCCTGATGGAGAGCACGATCGGCCTGTTCAAGACAGAGCTCATCAA
>NZ_JBYIQW010000145.1:0-700 GCF_057707815.1 Actinacidiphila sp. bgisy160 | reverse complement strand
GCGGTGTCTGATTCGCCGGTCGGGGGGTGTGGGGGGATGCTGGTGTATATGAGTACGCGCGTTCCTGCGGATGCTGTTGTCCGGGTGGAGTTGCCGGCGTGGTCGCCGATGCTGGCGGTGGCGGGGCCGTTGCCGGGGGCGGAGGCGGAGGCGGAGTACGGGTTCGAGCCGTTGTTCAACGGTGCCCGGGTGCTGGTGTATCTGCCGGGGGATGGTGCGGTGCGGTTGGTGTCGGGGATCGGGCAGGACGTGACGGCGGGGTATCCGGAGTTGCGGGGGTTGCCGGGGTTGTTGCCGGCGGGTCTGGTGGGGGTGCTGGACGGGGAGATCGTGGCGTTGGGGAAGCATGGCGGGGTGTCGGTGGAGCGGTTGCAGCGGCGGATGAGTCTGCGGCATCCGGCGGCGGTGGCGGAGGCCGCGGAGGTGATGCCGGCGCAGTTGGTGGTGTACGACATCCTGCATCTGGGGGAGCCGGTGGTGCACTCGCCGTATACGGCGCGGCGGGCGTTGCTGGATGATCTGGGGGTGTCGGGGCCGCATGTGGTGGTGCCGCCGTACTGGCCGGCGATGGCCAGTGAGGCGTTGCACTACATCCGGCAGGAGGGGTACGACGGTGTGGTGGCGAAGCGGTTGACCAGTATGTATCTGCCCGGTCGCCGCAGCCGTGACTGGATCAAGGTCAAGAACCTCCACGCCCACG
>NZ_JBYIQW010000144.1:0-812 GCF_057707815.1 Actinacidiphila sp. bgisy160 | reverse complement strand
GGCTGCCAGATCGTCCGGGTCGCCTGCCCCTCGCAGGACGACGCCGACGCCCTCGCCACCATCGCCAGGAAGTCGCAGATCCCGGTGATCGCGGACATCCACTTCCAGCCGAAGTACGTGTTCGCGGCGATCGACGCGGGCTGTGCGGCGGTGCGGGTGAACCCGGGCAACATCCGGCAGTTCGACGACAAGGTGAAGGAGATCGCCAAGGCCGCCTCCGAGGCGGGTGTGCCGATCCGGATCGGCGTCAACGCCGGCTCCCTGGACAAGCGTCTGCTGGAGAAGTACGGCAAGGCCACCCCCGAGGCGCTGGTGGAGTCGGCGCTGTGGGAGTGCTCGCTGTTCGAGGAGCACGGTTTCCGGGACATCAAGATCTCGGTGAAGCACAACGACCCGGTGGTGATGGTCAACGCGTACCGTCTGCTGGCGGCGCGGTGCGACTATCCGCTGCACCTGGGTGTGACCGAGGCGGGGCCGGCGTTCCAGGGCACCATCAAGTCGGCGGTGGCGTTCGGCGCGCTGCTGAGCGAGGGGATCGGTGACACGATCCGGGTGTCGCTGTCGGCGCCTCCGGCGGAGGAGGTCAAGGTCGGCATCCAGATCCTGGAGTCGCTGAACCTGCGGCAGCGGCGGCTGGAGATCGTGTCGTGTCCGTCGTGCGGTCGTGCGCAGGTGGACGTGTACAAGCTGGCGGACCAGGTGACGGCGGGCCTGGAGGGCATGGAGGTGCCGCTGCGGGTCGCGGTGATGGGCTGTGTCGTCAACGGTCCTGGTGAGGCCCGCGAGGCGGACCTGGGGGTGGCCTCGGGCAA
>NZ_JBYIQW010000143.1:0-820 GCF_057707815.1 Actinacidiphila sp. bgisy160 | reverse complement strand
ACTGATCGTTTCAGAATGAGATCGGCGTGTCGGCTGGCAGTCAGTGATCTTCGTCGGCAGGGTCTGCGGGGTGTCCGATGACCTTGTCCCTGATGACCTCTGGGAGCGAATAGCCCCGCTGCTGCCGCCGCAGCCCGAGCGAAGGCAGCGGCACCCAGGCCGACTTCGGGTGCCTGACCGTGTTGCACTGGCGGGCATTGTCTACGTGCTGCGCAAGGGGGTGGCCTGGCGGGACGTCCCTGCCAGCGTGGTGGGCTGCTCCGGCGTGACCGCCTGGCGCCGGCTGCGGGACTGGACCGAAGCCGGTGTCTGGCCCCGCCTGCACGCGGAGCTCCTTGCCGAACTGCGCAAGGCCGGTTTGCTCGAGATGGACGACTGCGCGATCGACGGCTCCCATGTCAGGGCCCTCAAAGGGGGGATCACGTCGGGCCTTCGCCGGTCGACCGAGCCCGCCCCGGCTCCAAACACCACCTGATCGTCGACCGCCGTGGAACCCCGCTGGCCGTGTCCGTGACCGGTGGGAACCGGCATGACGTCACGCAGCTGATCCCGCTGCTGGACGCGATCCCCCGAATACGGGGACTTCGAGGACGCCCACGCAGCAAGCCCAAGCGACTGTTCGCCGACCGCGGCTACGACTACGACAAGTACCGCCGACTGCTGTGGCAGCGCGGCATCAAGCCCCTCATCGCCCGGCGCGGCGTCGCCCACGGCTCCGGCCTGGGCAAGACCCGCTGGGTCGTCGAGCGCACCTTCGCCTGGCTCCACCAGTTCAAACGACTCCGGACCCGCTACGAACGCCGCGCCGACCTTCACCAGG
>NZ_JBYIQW010000142.1:0-889 GCF_057707815.1 Actinacidiphila sp. bgisy160 | reverse complement strand
ACTGATCGTTTCAGAATGACGTGCGGAGTCGTCGGAGGCAGATGATGCTGCAGGCGAGTTCCAGGAGGCCCTGGTGGAGGTCGGCGCGGCGTTCGTAGCGGGTCCGGAGTCGTTTGAACTGGTGGAGCCAGGCGAAGGTGCGCTCGACGACCCAGCGGGTTTTGCCCAGGCCGGAGCCATGGGCGACGCCGCGTCGGGCGATGAGGGGCTTGATGCCGCGCTTCCATAGCAGCCGGCGGTACTTGTCGTAGTCGTAGCCGCGGTCGGCAAATAGCCGCTTGGGCTTGCTGCGCGGACGCCCTTGAAGTCCCCGTATTCGGGGGATCGCGTCCAGCAGCGGGATCAGTTGCGTCACGTCATGCCGGTTCCCGCCGGTGACGGACACGGCCAGCGGGGTGCCGCGGCGGTCGACGATCAGGTGGTGTTTGGAGCCGGGGCGGGCTCGGTCGACCGGTGAAGGCCCGACGTGATCCCCCCTTTGAGGGCCCTGACGTGGGAGCCGTCGATCGCGCAGTCGTCCATCTCGAGCAAGCCGGTCTTGCGCAGTTCGGCAAGGAGTTCCGTGTGCAGCCGGGGCCAGACTCCGGCTTCGGTCCAGTCTCGCAGGCGGCGCCAGGCGGTGACGCCCGAGCAGCCCACCACGCTGGCAGGGACGTCCCGCCAGGCCACCCCCTTGCGCAGCACGTAGACAATGCCCGCCAGTGCAACACGGTCAGGCACCCGAAGTCGGCCTGGGTGCCGGTGCCTTCGCTCGGGCTGCGGCGGCAGCAGCGGGGCTATACGTTCCCACAGGTCATCAGGGACAAGATCATCGGACACCCCGCAGACCCTGCCGACGAAGATCACTGACTGCCAGCCGACACGCCGATCTCATTCTGAAACGATCAGT
>NZ_JBYIQW010000141.1:0-970 GCF_057707815.1 Actinacidiphila sp. bgisy160 | reverse complement strand
CAAGACCCTCGCCACCCAGGCCGGCGATCTCGACCTGGCCATCCCCAAGCTCCGCAGCGGCAGCTTCTTCCCCAGCCTGCTGGAGCGACGACGTCGCATCGACCAGGCCCTGTACGCGGTCATCATGGAGGCGTACGTGCACGGGGTGTCCACCCGTTCCGTCGACGACCTGGTCAAGGCCCTCGGCGCGGACAGCGGCATCTCCAAGAGCGAGGTCTCGCGCATATGCGGTGACCTGGACGAACAGCTCACGGTCTTCCGCGGCCGACCCCTGGACCACAGCCGCTTCCCCTACCTCTACCTGGACGCGACCTACTGCAAAGTCCGCGTCGACCACCACATCGTCTCGCAGGCCGTGGTCATCGCCACTGGCATCACCGAGGACGGCAACCGCGAGGTCCTCGGCGTGATGGTGGGCGACAACGAGACCGAGGCGTTCTGGGCCCAGTTCCTGCGCTCACTGCGGGCCCGCGGCCTTGCCGGAGTGCGACTGGTGATCGGCGACCACCACGCCGGACTGGTCGCCGCGATCCGCAAGGTCATGCTCGGCGCCGCCTACCAAAGGTGTCGCGTTCATTTCCTGCGCAATGTGTTCGGCGTGATCCCGAAGGGCTCCGGGGAGATGGTCGCCGCGACGATCCGCACCATCTTCGCCCAGCCGAGCGCGGAGCTGGTCCGCCAGCAGCTCGACACCGTCGCCGATATGCTCGGCCGACAGTTTCCCCAGGTCAAAAAGATGCTCCTGGACGCCAAGGAGGATCTGACCGCCTTTGCCGGCTTCCCCATCTCCCACTGGAAGACTCCAGTCGACGAATCCCCTGGAGCGACTCAACCGCGAGATCAAACGTCGCACCGACGTCGTCCAGGTCTTCCCCAACCCAGCTGCCCTCGAACGCCTGGTCACCGCCGTGCTCAACGAACTGCACGACGAATGGATCGCCTTCCCCCGCCGCTATCTCTCCGAAGGCAG
>NZ_JBYIQW010000140.1:0-991 GCF_057707815.1 Actinacidiphila sp. bgisy160 | reverse complement strand
GGGGACATCCAGGCATTTGCCGGAGCCGTGCTTCAGGGTGCCGTTGGTGACGGTCCACTTCTGGTCGGCGTTGCCTGTGCACCCGGCCAGGGTCACCGGGGTGCCGTCGGTGGTGCCGCCTGCGGTGGGCATGGCGCATTTGCCGAGGATGGTCAGTGCGCCGGTGGTGGTGTCGAGGTGGAAGTTCTGGGCTTTGGTGGCGTTGCAGGTGTAGATCTGCAGCGGGGTGCCGTCTGTGGTGTTCGCGCTTTGCAGGTCCAGGCATTTGTGGTTGAGGCCGATGAGCTGGCCCTTGCCGGCCTTGCCGAAGCCGGAGGCGGTCTTGACGTGGCCGTCCCAGGTCCAGTCCAGTGCTTGGGTGTCGCCGCCGTAGGTGCGTGTGATGGTGTTGCCGGCGTCGTCGTAGGTCAGGTTGGCGAGGGTGTCGACGGTGGCGGTGTGGGTGGTGATGCCGGTGAGGGTGTGGGGCTGCCCGCCGCCGCTCTTGCCGTAGGTGTAGTCGGTGGTGGTGTCACCGGAGGTGTCGACCTTCCCGCCCGCGACGGTGACGGACGGCTGGTGCTCGACCAGTTGTTTGCGGTTGCCGACCTCGTCGTAGGTGTAGGTCTGCCAGTACCCGTCGTTGGTGGCGGTGACGTTGGTGGCGGTGACGTTGCCGGAGGCGTCGGTGTAGACGGGTGCGGGCGTGCTCTTGCCGGGGGTGATGCAGCCCTCGTTCGGTGCCGTCCAGGCCTGCGTCAGCTGGGCGAGCGCGTCGTATGTGAAGCACTGCCGGTCCGTGGCACCGGCACCGTCGACATCCTTGAGCTGGGTGACGTTCCCAGCGGTGTCGTAGGTGTAGTAGCGGTCGTTGACCCGGTGCGGGCTCGCGGTCTCCCGGTCGGTGACCGTGCGGTCGAGCTGGCCTGTGTTCTCGTTGAACAGGTTGGTGGTCCACACCCGGTTCGGCATCTCACCGGTGACGGTGCGCAGTACCTCGCCGTAGGGGCTA
>NZ_JBYIQW010000014.1:0-139326 GCF_057707815.1 Actinacidiphila sp. bgisy160 | reverse complement strand
AGTCCCTCATTCATGCCGGTCAGCATAATGGGGGGGTCCCCGCCTGCGAGGAAGGGCTTTCATGGTCGTGGTGCGGGTGTCCTGGGCGTGCGACACGTGTGACATCGTGATCGCGCGAGTCAGCGGGCGAAAGGAGACGTGTTGGGCACGGCGAGCACGGAGGCACTGGCGGAGGTCACCGCCAACTTCCGTCAGTATCTGATGGGCTGGGGCCGGACGCAGGGCGGCGACGGCGGCCTCGACCGCTACCGCAGCGGTCTCGCCACGCCGCAGTTCAACGGCGTGGTCCGGATAAGGTCCCTGGACGCGCTCGGCCGGGCCGTGGCCACCGCGCGCACCGAACTCGCGGGCGTCCCCTGGTGGTGGTGGGCCGGCCCGGACAGTCCCGAAGGCACCGCCGCCGCCCTGACCCGGCACGGCGCGGTCCCGCTGGGCGCCCTGCCCCTGATGGTGCGGCCCCTCGACCGCGCCCCGGACCCCGAGGACCCGCCGGCGGGGCTGCGCGTCGAGGCGGTCGAGACCCCGGACCGGCTGGCCGGCCTGGTCCGCACGTACCGCACCTCCATGGGCATCGCGCCCGGGCTTCAGCGCGACCTCGTACGCTTCGAGGCCCGGCGCGCGGACAACGCGGACGTCGTCCGCCTCGCCGCCGTGCTGGACGGTGACGTCGTCGGCACCACGGTGGTGATCACGGCGCACGGCGTGGCCGGCATCTTCCTCGTCCACGTCGCCGAGCCCCACCGCCGCCGCGGCATCGGCGCCGCGCTGACCGCGGCCGCCCTCCGCCTCGCCCACGACCGCGGCACCCACCAGGCCGCCCTCCTGGCCAGCCCGGCCGGCGAACCCCTCTACCGCCGCTCCGGGTTCACCACGGTCTCCGAGTACCGCCTCTTCACGCTGCCCGCCTGACCGGCCGCCGTGACCGACGCAGGTGCCACTAACCCTGGCCGGTCAGGGAGCCGGACGGCGCCAGGGTGCGCAGGACGTCGAACTCGTTGCCCTCGGGGTCGGCCATGACCACCCAACTCCGGCCGGGGCCCTGGCCCACGTCCACTCTCGTGGCGCCGAGGTCGAGCAGCCTGGCCACCTCGTCCTCGGTACTGCCGTCGATCGGGCTTACGTCCAAGTGGAGCCGGTTCTTGCGGGTCTTGCCCTCGGGCACCCGGACGAATACCAGGGTCGGCGGCATCTGGCGGGCCAGGACCTCCTCGACGGTGGGCTCCCAGGAGCCGATCTCGACCTTGCCCTCGCTCCGGTCGATCACCTTGAAGTCCAGTACCGCGCACCAGAAGGCCGCGAGGCGCTCCGGATCGTGGCAGTCGACAGCCAACTCGGTGAACCTACTGGTCATTACTCCCCCAAGCAGTGCGACGACGGGCGTTCAGCCTACGGGGCCGCGCCACCCGCCCGGCAAGTCCCGGATCACCACGGCCGATCCTCGGCCGACGCGCTCCTCCGCGAGCACGTGGAAGACGCCCGCCGGCCGCCACGCGGGGCCGACGCCACGCGTCACGCAGACCTCAGCGCCTTGAAGTAGAAGGTCGTCGGCCGCAGCACGCCGTTCGGGTTCGCGGCGTGGGCGGGGACGGTGCCGTAGGGGGTCCAGCCGGCGGTGCGGTAGAGGTGTTCGGCGGGGCTGCCGGTCTCGGTGTCGAGCAGGAGGAGGGCCGCGCCCGCGGCCGCCGCGGCGTGTTCGGCGGCGGTGAGGAGGGTGCGGCCGAGGCCGTGGCCGCGGGCGCGGCGGTGGACCATGAGCTTGAGGACCTCGGCGCGGTGGCGGCCGTTGGGCTTGGCCTCGTGGGCGAGGCTGACGGTGCCGGCGACGCCGGAGGCGTCGCGCGCGGCCCAGACGGTGAGGTCGCCAGCCGCGACGGCGCGGGCCCGGGTGCGCCACCAGGCGGCGGCCTCGGCCTGCGTGAAGGGGGCCACGAAGCCGAGGGACGCGCCGCCCTCGACGGCGTCCACGAGGAGGGCGGCGAGGTCGTCGGCGCAGTCCAGCAGGGCTTCGGCGGACAGCGGGGCGATGGTGTGCACGGGGGCGGGGGTGTCCTTCACGGCAGTACGACCACGACGGAGTAGCGGGCGGGGTCCGGGCCTGGGCAGCGGAAGCGGGAGGGGCCCCACAGGCGGTAGCGGAGGCAGTCGCCGGGGGCGAGCCGCTGGGAGTGGCCCTGGACGGTGACCTCGAGGACGCCCTCGCGCAGCCACACGTGGTGCTCGAGCCCGGCGACGGGAGGCCCGTCGTACGCGATGTCCGCGCCGGGGCGCAGCACGCCCTCGACGATCTCGGCGCGCAGTCCCGGATGCGGAGGTGAGACGGAGCGCCGTTCGAAGCCGGACGGGGTGTCGGTCCAGACGCGCTGGTCGGCGGCGCGTACGAGCTGTGCGGGGTCGCTGCCGCTCTCGACCTCGGCGAGCAGCCGGGACATGGTGCGTTCGTACGTCGTGCACAGGCGCCCGAGGAGGGCGGCCGTGGGGCTGATCTCGGCGCGTTCGAGGCGGGAGAGCGTCGAGCGGCTGATGCCGGTGCGCGTGGCGAGCTCGTCGAGGGACCAGCCGCGTTCGTCGCGCAGTTCGGCGAGGCGCGCGGCCAGGCGGGCGTCGACCGACCCGGGATCGGGCTCTCTCATATCCGGGACGATATCCCAGATGCGGGACATCGCCAAGCGCCAGCGTCGCGCGGTGTCAGTCGTCCAGCCCGAACAGCCGCGGGACGTCCGCGAAGGAGTCCAGGACGTGGTCGGGCTGCGGGTCGGCGGCACGGTGGGTCTCCGGCAGGTACTTGCCCGTCCGCACCAGCACGCCGGTCACGCCGTGGCGCTGCGCCGCGAGTACGTCGGAGTCGATGTCGTCGCCGATCATCACCGCGTCGCCGGCGGGAACCCCGAGCCGGTCCAGCGCGATGGCGAAGAAGGCCGCCGACGGCTTGCCCACGACGACCGCCTCCACGCGCGCGGCGCGCTCCAGGCCGAGCAGGAAGGCGCCGGTGTCCAGTCGGAGGCCGTCCCGGGTCCGCCAGTACAGGTTGCGGTGCACGGCCACCAGCCGGGCCCCGCGCCGCAGTTGCCGGAACACCGCGTCGAGCGCCTCGTACCCGAACTCCGGGCCCGCGCCGCCCACGACGACCACGTCCGCGTCCTCGCCGGGGGCGACCAGCCGGACGTCCCCGAGGTCCTCGGCAATGGCCCCGCTGTTGAGCAGCAGGCACCGGGCCCCGGGGTGCTGCGCGGCCAGATAACGCCCGGTGACGGCGGGCGCGGTCAGGATGTCCTCCGCCCGCACCGGGAAGCCGGTGTCCGCGAGGGTGGACGCGATGGCCGCGCGGGTGCGGGAGGTGGTGTTGGTCAGCAGCACGAGCGGGACGCCTGCCGCCCGCAGCCGTGCCAGTGCCTCGACCGCGCCCGGCAGGGGCTGCCAGGAGACGGTGAGGACGCCGTCGATGTCGACGAGCGCGGCGCGCACGGGTCCGGGCCGCCGTCAGGCGGTCGCGAGCGCGACCTCGGTGGACTTCACCAGGGCCACGACCGGCGTACCGGCGGTGATGCCCAGCTCGTCCACGGCCTCCTTGGTGACCGCCGCCGTCAGGGTGCCGCCCTCGGCCGCGACGCCGACGTTCGCCATCGCGGCACCGAGCGTGACCGAGGTGACCGTGCCGGCCAGCCGGTTGCGGACGCTCACCCCCCGGACGTCACCCGTGGCGAGCGCGACCTGGGTGGCCTTGACGAGGACGGTCACCGGGGATCCGGCCGCGATGCCGAGTTCCGCGACGGTGTCGGTCGCCACGGCCGCCGTGACCTCCTGGTCGCCCGCCAGCCGGGCCTTGACAGTGGTCATCGCCTTGCCGGAGGTGACGGAGACGACGGTGGCCGGGAACTGGTTGTGGATGCTCAGGCTCATGGCGGACACCTTGTCGGCTGGACACGGTCGCGGTCGTGGCGACGATCGTGGGAGCGGCGCAGAAGCGGCACGGGCGGTGGTACGGGCGATACCGGCCCTCCGTCCACCCTAACCACGGACCCTCCCGGGGAGGCGGGAACGCCACTCGGGCCGCCGCACCGCTTCTTCCCGGCCCGGCCGGTTCAGCCCGAGGCCGTCACGGCCCGTTCGCCCGTGCCGTGTACCGTCGCCGACGGGGTCGAGGCCGGATGGATCGCCGAGGCCTGCACGTTGTCCCCAGGGGACCACGGACCCGTACGTATGGAAGAGGTACGCACCGCATGACCACCGAACCGTTGCGCATCGGCGTGCTCGGCGCCGCCCGCATCGCCGGGGCCGCCCTCGCGGCCCCCGCCCGCACGACCGGGCACCGGCTCGTCGCCGTAGCCGCCCGCGACCGCTCGCGGGCTGCGGACTTCGCGGCCGAGCACGGCGTCGAGCGCGTGCTGGACTCGTACGCCGACGTCATCGCCGACGCCGAGGTCGAGGCCGTCTACAACCCGCTCGCCAACGGCCTGCACGGCCCCTGGAACCTGGCCGCCATCGCCGCGGGCAAGCACGTGCTCAGCGAGAAGCCCTCCGCGAGCAACCTCGAGGAGGCCATCGAGGTGCGCGACGCGGCCGCCAAGGCGGGCGTGGTCGTCATGGAGGCGTTCCACTACCTCTACCACCCGGTCACCCGGCGCCTGCACGAGCTGCTGGAGTCCGGCGAGCTCGGTGAGCTGCGGCACGTGGAGACCGTGGTCGACATCCCCGCGCCGGCTGACGAGGATCCCCGCTGGTCCCTGCCGCTGGCCGGCGGCGCCATGATGGACCTGGGCTGCTACTCCCTGCACGCGGCGCGGTCCCTGGCCCCCTGGGCCGGCGGCGCCCCGCGCCTGGTCGAGGCCCGCGGCGGGGAGCGCGCCACCGCGCCCGGCGTCGACGCCTGGCTGGACGCCGATCTGGAGTACCCCGGCGGCGCCACCGCCTCGGCCCGCTGCCACATGGACGCCGAGGCCCTCGAGATGAGCTTCCGCATCGTCGGCAGCCGGGGCGAGGCCACGGCGCCGTGCTTCGTGCTGCCGCACACGGACGACCGCGTCGTGGTCCGCACTCCGGACGGCGAGCGGGTCGAGGAGCTCGGCAGGCGTTCTTCGTACACCTACCAGCTGGAGGCCTTCGCGGCGACGCTTCGCGACGGCGCCCCGCTGCTCACGGACGCCGACGACGCCGTGGAGTCGATGCGCATGATCGATGCCTGCTACCGCGCCGCGGGCTTCCAGCCGCGCCCGCGTTCCGCCGCCGTCACGCCACCAGTGGCCGGGTCGTCGGTGTGATCGGCGCCGGCAGGCAGGTAGTGCCGTTGAGCCATCGGTCGACCGACGCCGCGGCCGACCGGCCCTCGGCGATCGCCCAGACGATCAGCGACTGACCGCGGCCCGCGTCGCCCGCGACGAAGACCTTCTCCACCCCGGTGGCGAAGCCGGCGTCGCGGACGACGTGGCCGCGCCGGCCGATTTCCAGGCCGCGCTGGGCCACCGGATGCGGCTTCGAGCCGCGCCCGCGTTCCGCCGCCGTCACGCCACCAGTGGCCGGGTCGTCGGTGTGATCGGCGCCGACAGGCAGGTAGTGCCGTTGAGCCATCGGTCGACCGACGCCGCGGCCGACCGGCCCTCGGCGATCGCCCAGACGATCAGCGACTGACCGCGGCCCGCGTCGCCCGCGACGAAGACCTTCTCCACCCCGGTGGCGAAGCCGGCGTCGCGGACGACGTGGCCGCGCCGGTCGATTTCCAGGCCGAGCTGGGTCACCAGAGCGCAGTCGCGCTCGGCCCCGGAGAACCCGAGCGCCAGCAGCACCAGCTGCGCGGGGATGACGCGTTCGGTGCCCTGCTGCGGGCGCCGGTGCCGCGGCTCGACGCCGACCAGGTGGAGCGACCGCACGTGCCCCGTGTCGTCGCCCTCGAAGCGGAAGGTCGACGCGGAGAACACCCGTATGTCGCCGTCCGGTCCCGGCAGCGGCACACCACCGTGCTCCGCCGGGTCCCAGCCCCCGCGCCGGGCCACCTCACGGGCCTCCTCGTGGGCGGGGGAGACCCGGTAGACCCGCGGGTACACCGGCCACGGCTCGTGCTCGGAGCGGAGCTCGCCCGGCAGGGGGTTGATGTCGAGCTGCACGACGGAGGCCGCGTGCTGCCGCAGCACGGTGCCCAGGCAGTCGGCGCCGGTGTCGCCGCCGCCCACGATGACGACGTCCTTGCCTTCCGCGCTGACCGGTGACTCGGCCAGGTCGCCCTCCTGCACCCGGTTCGCCAGCGGCAGGTACTCCATCGCCTGGTGGATGCCCGCCAGTTCCCGTCCGGGCACCGGCAGCTCGCGCCAGGCCGTGGCGCCCACCGCGAGGAGCACCGCGTCGTGCTCGGCGACGACCCGCCCCGCGTCGAGGTCCGCGCCCACCTCGACCCCGGTGCGGAAGAGCGTGCCCTCGGCGCGCATCTGCGTCAGGCGCCGGTCCAGATGGTGCTTCTCCATCTTGAACTCCGGTATGCCGTAGCGCAGGAGCCCGCCGAGCCGGTCCGCCCGCTCGTAGACCGTCACCGTGTGGCCGACCCGGGTGAGCTGCTGGGCGGCGGCGAGCCCGGCGGGTCCGGAGCCGACCACGGCGACCGTGCGCCCGGAGTGCCGTTCGGGCGGTCGGGGGAGGACGAAGCCCTCCTGCCACGCGCGGTCGGCGATGGCCACCTCGACGTTCTTGATCGTGACGGGGTCGGCGTTGATGGTCAGGACGCAGGCGCTCTCGCAGGGCGCCGGGCACAGCCGGCCGGTGAACTCGGGGAAGTTGTTGGTGGCGTGCAGCCGCTCCGAGGCGGTGGCCCAGTCCTCGCGGTACACCAGGTCGTTCCAGTCGGGGATCATGTTGCCCAGCGGGCAGGCGTCGTGGCAGAACGGGATGCCGCAGTCCATGCACCGGCCGGCCTGCGCGGAGATGATCGGCAGCAGGCTCTGGCCAGTGTAGACCTCGTGCCAGTCCTCGACGCGCTCGCAGACGGGGCGCCGCGCGGGGGTACGGCGGGGGGTGGTGAGAAAGCCCTTGGGATCGGCCATGGCCGCCTCCGGCGCCGCCGTCACGATCATGGGGAGTCACGGTGACCACGTCCCCCGGCACGTGGCATCGTCAGGCCACCATACGTCGGGTTTGCCGGTATTTCGATGGCGCGGCCACCGTGATTCTCCGCGATGGGCTCAGGCCGCGGCCCCCAGGTCCGCCGAGCGCGGGTTGATCAGTACGACGTCGCAGGTCGCGTGCCGCATCAGGGCCTGCCCGGCGCTCGCGTCCATCAGCGCGGACAGCCCGCCGTGGGTGGGCGCCCCGACGACGATGGCGCGGGCGCCGGTGCGCTCCGCGTGCTCGGCGACCAGACGGCCCACCTCACCGTGGCCGGTGGCGTTCCGCAGCACATGGCCGACGGCCGGGATGCCGAGGGCGGCGAGCCGGTCCAGGTGCTTGCGGACGGCGATCCGGGCGGACTCCAGGTCGTCGGCGCCGGTGGCCGCGTCACCCGCGACGGCGGACTCCTCGGCGTGGACGACGTGCACCGTACGGCCGTTGATCGTCGCGAGGCGGCCGGCGGCCTCGGTGACGCGCTCGGCGTTCGGGGAGCCGTCCACGGCGGCGACGATGGCACCGCGGCCCGCGTCACCGGGCACCACGGCGTCGTGCTCGACCGGCACCAGCGACGCGGCGGCGTCGGCCCAGGGGACGGGTTCCGGGGCGGGGTTCGCGGTGGGGTCGACCTGTTCGGCCTGGACCTTCTCGGCCTCCTTCAGCAGCCCGTGGGCGGTGGAGAGGATCACGATGCCCAGCACGAGTGCCCCGGCGCCGATGTAGAACGGCACGTGGATCCCGAACGCCTCGACCAGCTTGCCCGCCGCGAACGGCGCCAGACCGCCGCCGATGAAGCGGACGAAGCCGTACGCGGCGGAGGCGACGGCGCGGTCGACGGGCGCGACGGTCATGACCGCCTGTGTGGTGACCGTGTTGTTCACGCCGATGAAGACACCGGCGACGATCACGCAGACGATCAGCACGGTCCGGTTGTTCGTCCAGATGGCGATGGCCAGCACGGTGAGGGCGAACAGCGCGAGGCTGGCGTAGAGCGTCCGCGCGATGCCCAGCCGGGCCTGCAGCCGCGGCGCGCCGAAGACGGCAAAGACCGCGACCAGGGCGCCCCAGCCGGTGAAGACCAGGCCGAGCTGGATCGCGCCGAGCCCCATCGGGAAGGGCGCGTAGCCGAGCACGGTGAAGAACGCCCAGTTGTAGCAGAGGGCCGTGAGCGACATCGTCAGCAGGCCGCGGTGGCGCAGCGCGCGCAGCGGCTCGCTCAGCCCGGTCTTGCGGGCCGGCAGCGGGATCGGCTCCACCAGGACGACCGTGGCGACCAGCGCGATGGCCATCAGGACGGCGACGCCGTAGAACGGGCCGCGCCAGCTCACGTTGCCCAGCAGCCCGCCGAGCAGCGGGCCCACCGCGATGCCGACGCCCAGCGCGGTCTCGTAGAGGATGATCGCGCCCACGAAGCCGCCGCTCGCGGAGGCCACGATCACCGCCAGCGAGGTGGCGATGAACAGGGCGTTGCCGATGCCCCAGCCCGCGCGGAAGCCGACGATGCCGCCGATGCTCCCCGAGGTGCCGGCCAGGGCCGCGAACACCACGATCAGGGCGAGGCCCGCGATCAGCGTCCGCTTGGCGCCGATCCGGCTGGAGACCCAGTTGGTGATGAGCATGGCGACCGCGGTCACCACCAGGTAGCTGGTGAACAGCAGCGCCACCTGGCTGGGAGTGGCGTCCAGTTGCTCCGATATCGCGGGCAGGATCGGGTCGACGAGTCCGATCCCCATGAACGAGACCACACAGGCGAAGGCGACCGCGAACACGGCCTTCGGCTGTTTGAACGGATTCACGGAACGGGACGATCGCGCATGCGCGGTCATGAAGCTGCTCCGACGTAGAACCGATGCCTGATCAATTGCTCCGCTGGGCGAGGCGCGACGAGGCCGGGGGCGGCCCCAGCCGGGTCAGTGCCTCCACGGCCGGCAGCGCGGCCACCAGCGCCGACCGCTCGTCCGGGCTCAGCTGTTCCAGCAACTCCCCGAGCCGCTCGGCACGCATGGCGCGCCGCCGGGCGATGGCCTCCCGGCCCGCGTCGGTGATGTCGACGAGCACCACGCGCCCGTCCGCGGGTTCCGCCGCGCGACCGGCCAGTCCCGCCTCCGTCAGCCGTGACACGACCTGGGTCATCGCCGGCTGCGTGACGCCCTCCAGGGCCGCCAGCTCGGTCAGCCGGAGCGGGCCGGACTGCTCCAGCGTGGACAGCGTCGCCACGGTGGTCAGTGACAGCTCGCTCGGCTGGCTGAGCCTGCGCAGCATGCGGTACAGCCGCTCCAGGGCCCGCGCCACGTCGACGGCGTGGCTGTGGTCCAGGTCGTCGTCGGGAAGATGCATAAGGAATTTATATCACCGCCTTATGTATCCGGGGAGAGGTCTCCAGGGGGCAGTGGGCACACGGGACGTGAGAGGGCGCACGAGCGGGCACCGGTCGGGCGCGCGCGGACATGGATGAGGGCCGGGTACGCCTGACGGCGTACCCGGCCCTCGTGTCCCCACCCGGGGCGGGGTGGGGAAGCCGGCTCTCAGAGCCCGTAACGCTCACGGGCCTCCTGGACGGTCTCCCGCTTCACCTCGCCGCGCCCGGCGAGCGCGGCCAGCGCCGCGACGACCACCGACTGCGGGTCCACGCCGAAGTGGCGGCGGGCCGCCTCGCGCGTGTCCGACAGGCCGAAGCCGTCGGTGCCGATCGAGTGCCATTCCTGCGGCACCCACTGGCTGATCTGGTCCGGCACCGCGCGCATCCAGTCGCTCACCGCCACCACCGGGCCCGGCGCGCCCTCCAGCACGCGCGTGACGTGGGGGAGCGGGGCGTCCTCGCCGCGCAGCCGGGCCGCGTCGTACGCCAGACCGCCGCGCCGCAGCTCGCTCCACGAGGTCGCCGACCACACGTCCGCCGCCACGCCCCACTCCGCGGCCAGCAGTCGCTGCGCCTCCAGGGCCCAGTGGATCGCCGTGCCGGAGGCCATCAGCTGCAGCCGCGGCGCGTCGGCCGGGAGCCCGGCGGTGTCGGCGGCGCGGAAGCGGTACAGGCCCTTGACGATGCCTTCCTCGACCCCGGGCTCCGCCGGCATGGCCGGCTGGGTCTTGGGCTCGTTGTAGACCGTCAGGTAGTAGAAGACGTCCTCCGCGTCGGGGCCGTACATGCGGCGCAGGCCCTCGCGGACGATCACACCGATCTCGTAGGCGAACGCCGGGTCGTACGAGATCGCCGCCGGGTTCGTGGACGCGATCAGGTGCGAGTGCCCGTCGGCGTGCTGCAGGCCCTCGCCCGTCATCGTCGTGCGGCCCGCGGTCGCCCCGACCAGGAAGCCGCGGCCGAGCTGGTCGGCCAGGGCCCACATCTGGTCGGCGGTCCGCTGCCAGCCGAACATCGAGTAGAAGATGTAGAGCGGGATCATCGGCTCGCCGTGCGTGGCGTACGAGGTCGCCGCGGCGGTGAAGGAGGCCATCGAACCGGCCTCGGTGATCCCCTCGTTGAGGATCTGGCCGCTCTCCGCCTCCTTGTAGTACAGGAGCATGTCGCGGTCGACCGGGTCGTAGGTCTGGCCGAGCGGCGAGTAGATGCCGGCGCTCGGGAAGAGCGACTCCATGCCGAAGGTCCGCGCCTCGTCGGGCACGATCGGTACCCAGCGGCGTCCGCTCTCCTTCTCCCGCATCAGGTCCTTCATCAGCCGGACCAGGGCCATCGTCGTCGCGATCTCCTGGCCGCCGGAGCCCTTGGCCAGGGCCTCGAAGGGCTTCGCGGACGGCTCGGGCAGCGCCACCGGGTGCACCCGGCGGGCCGGCGCGGGGCCGCCGAGTTCGGCACGGCGCTCCTGCAGGTAGCGCACCTCGGGGGAGTCGGCGCCCGGGTGGGCGTACGGCACCAGGTCGCCGGAGAGCGCGCTGTCCGGGATGGGGAGTTCGAGCAGGTCGCGCATGGTACGGAACTCGGGGACGGTGAGCTTCTTCATCTGGTGGTTCGCGTTGCGCGACTCGAAACCGCGGCCCAGCGTCCAGCCCTTGACGGTCTGCGCGAGGATCACCGTCGGCGCGCCCTTGTGCGTCGTGGCCGCACGGTAGGCCGCGTACACCTTGCGCGGCTCGTGACCGCCGCGGGAGGTGTGGAAGCACTCGGCGATCTTGGCGTCGGTCAGCAGCTTCGCCATCTCGGCCAGGGCCGGGTCGGCACCGAAGAAGTGCTCCCGGATGTAGGCGGCGTCGCGGGTGGCGTAGGTCTGGAACTGCCCGTCGGGGACCTCGCGCAGCCGCCGGACGAGAGCGCCGGTGGTGTCGAGGGCGAACAGCTCGTCCCAGGCGGAACCCCACAACGACTTGACGACGTTCCATCCTGCGGCGCGGAACTTCGCCTCCAGCTCCTGGACGATCTTGAAGTTGGCGCGGACCGGGCCGTCGAGACGCTGCAGGTTGCAGTTGATCACGAAGGTGAGGTTGTCCAGCCCCTCACGGCCGGCGAGGCCGAGGGCGGCGGTCGACTCCGGCTCGTCCATCTCGCCGTCGCCCAGGAAGGCCCACACGTGCGAGCCGGAGGTGTCCTTGATGCCGCGGTGCGTCAGGTAGCGGTTGAAGCGGGCCTGCTGGATCGCGGCGAGCGGGCCGAGGCCCATCGACACGGTCGGGAACTCCCACAGCCAGGGCAGCCGGCGCGGGTGCGGGTAGGAGGGCAGGCCGTCGCCGCCCGCCTCCTGGCGGAAGTTGTCCAGGTGCCGCTCGGTGAGACGGCCGTCGAGGAAGGCGCGGGCGTAGATGCCGGGGGAGGCGTGGCCCTGGATGTACAGCTGGTCGCCGGAGCCTCCCCCGGAGCCGTCGGCCCGGGAGGACCCCCACTCCTTGCCGTGGAAGAAGTGGTTGAAGCCGGTCTCGTACAGCCAGGCCGCGGAGGCGAAGGTGGCGATGTGACCGCCCAGGCCGTAGCGGCTGCCGCGGGTCACCATGGCGGCGGCGTTCCAGCGGTTCCATCCCGCGATGCGCCGCTCCATCTCCTCGTCGCCGGGCAGCTCGGGCTCCGCGGCGGTCGGGATGGTGTTGATGTGCTCGGTCTCCAGCACCGACGGCACCGAGAGACCCGACGCCCGCGCGTGGTCGAAGGTGCGGCGCATCAGGTAGGCCGCGCGGTCCGGGCCGGCGGCACGGGTGACCGCGTCGAGAGAGGCGGCCCATTCACCGGTTTCCTCCGGGTCCGGGTCCGGCAGGTGATCGAGTGCGCTCAGCGTGGCGTCGGTCATGGTGAACGCCTTCCAGATGGTTCCGTGCGGGCAGGGTGTCCCCGTCTCCCACACCATAATTCTGATCGATGATCGATCAAATACCCTGTGACGAGAGTCACACGTCGGAGAACTCCGGTTCCTCCGGGCGGCGTCACTCGCCCTGCGGGGCGCAGCCCAGCACGTGCTCCTTGACCAGTTCGCCGACCCGCGGATCGTCCCTGCGGAAGGCCTCCACGACCGCCTGGTGCTCCTCGGCGTACAACCGCTGCCGGGTGCCCAGCCAGCGGATCGACAGCGCCGTCCACACCTCGATGCCCAGCGACTCCCAGGTGTGCAGCAGCACGCTGTTGCCCGAGGCCCGCACCAGCTCGCGGTGGAACGCGACGGTGTGCCGCACCTGCGCCCCGGCGTCGCCCACCGCGTCCGCCTTCCGCAGCAGCGCGACCTCGGCCTCCAGCCCCGACAGGTCCTGCCGCAGGCGGGGCGCGGCCAGCTCCGCGGCAATCTGCTCCAGGCCGGCCCGTACCGGGTAGATCTCCTCCAGGTCCGCGGCGGTCAGCCTGCGCACCCGCACGCCCTTGTTCGGCGCCGACTCGATGAGCCGCATGACCTCCAGCTCCCGCAGCGCTTCCCGCACGGGCGTCTGGCTGACCTTCAGCTCGGTGGCGATGCCCCGCTCGACGATCCGCTCCCCGGGCTTCCACCGCCCGCTGACGATGCCGTCCACGATGAACTCGCGGATCTGCTCACGCAGAGAGCGGACGACGGGCGGCGCCATGGGTACTCCTCCGGAAAACGGCAGCTGACTAGACGATACGGCGGCGGCGCCCCCGGCGGTCGCGGACGGCGGCACCGGGTGTCGCGGTGACCTCAGCCGAGGACGAGCTCCACATCGCCTTCCGCGAGCACCTCCAGGACCAGGCCGAAGTGGCTGTCCGGCTCCCCGGAGGCGTCCGGCGTCGCGCCCAGCGCGCGCCGGGCGACGGCGGAACCCCGCCACCCCAGGGTGAACGGTGTGGTGCCCCCGAAGCCGCCGCGGAGGCGGTCGGCCAGGCCGTCCGCGGTGCGGCCCGGGTAGCCGCCGGGACCGTTCACCTAGCCGAGGTCGTAGGTGACCGTCACCGGCGCGTGGTCGGACCAGCGTTCGGGGTGGGTGTCCGCACGCTCGACCCGGGGCTCCGCGGCCCGGGCCGCCAGGCCGCGGGTGGCCATGGAGGTCGATGCGCCATCCGGTCGACCCATATTGCAGCTTTGACCTCGTGACTCAGCTACGCGCACTCAGCGCCATCAGGCTCAGCGTCCGGACCGACGCCACCACGTCCCCGGAACGCCAACGGGACGCCAACCGCACTGCCGCCGAACGCCGGGGCATGGTGATCATCGGCGAGGCGGAAGACCTGGACGTGTCGGCCACCAAGACCAGCCCCTTCGACCGCCCCGACTTGGGCGTATGGTTCCGCGATCGCGCCGACGACTTCGACGCTGTCATCTGGTGGCGTCTTGACCGCGCAGTTCGCTCCATGGCCGACATGAACGAACTCGTCAAGTGGGCACGGGAGCACGGCAAGCGACTGGTCTTTGCCGAAGGCGCGATGGACTTTGATTTCAGCGTGCCGAACCCGATGACGGACATGATCGCCACCATGATGGCTTTCGCCGCTCAGATGGAGGCAACCGCCATCCGGGAACGCGTCACGGGTGCCATGGCGGCGCTCCGCACTCAGGGCCGGTATTCGGGCGGTCTTCCGCCGTACGGATACCAGAAAGTGAAGAACCCGGACGGTGCGGGATTCAAGCTGGCACCGGACCCTGAGGCCGTGGCTGTGATCACCCGCATAATCCGGGATGTCCTCGACGGCGCTTCGTTGCAGTCGATCTCGATCAAGCTCAATGAAGAAGGCATCCCGGTGCCCCGCGACTACGCCAAGATTCGCGCCGGGAAGCCGACGGGAGGCATGCGGGGCGGACGCCACCACGAGCGGTTCATGTGGACGTCCGGCACGCTGTCCAAGGTGCTCCGCACCCCGGCGCTGATGGGCCACCGAATCCACCAGGGGAAGACCGTCCGCGATGCCGAGGGAGCGCCCGTGATGATCGGTGACCCCGTGCTAACGCGGGACGAGTTCGACGCCCTACAGGACGCCCTGAACGTGCGTACGCCCCACGAGAAGCGCACCCGCAGCGATACGACGGCACTGCTCCTCGGTGTGGCCAAGTGCGCCGGGTGTGGCGGGAATCTGTACCGGGCCGTGCGCGCCAACGGACTTGCCGACTACGTGTGTCGGGCATCGGCGCGCGGTATCCGGTGCGAGGCTCCGGCGGGCTCTCCATCGACTCCGCCCGAATGCCTGCCGTCTCGTGACGACCACGCCTCGGGAGGAGTTGGTTATGCGATTGAAGAGGGGCAGGGGGTAGCGGAAAATGACCGAAAGGGGGAGGGGGGGGACCCGGTTTCTGGACCTTTCCACACCGTGTCGTTTAGCAACCCGGATTCAGTACGGGTAGTCATCTCGATGAGCCATCCCCGCGCTCACTAAACGTGACGCCATTCCCACCAATCAAATGGTGACTCGCCGATCACCGCGTAACGTTGCGCGCCGCTGACAAGGAGAACGCAAAATAACCAGTAAGCTTAATTAGCGCCCGTCCGGATCAGTGGATCGAAGGTAGCGCGCCACGAGGTCCACATCTCCTTCGTATGCGAGAATCCGAAGTTGATCACCTTCCCGAGCCTCGTACTCGAGAATTTCCATACCAGGTCGCCAGCTAGCGCTCCGCGTGGCACGTCCACCTACCGGTAGACGCACCGACTGCCTCGCTGGACGCGTGAAAATCGCACCACCTGCGTCACTTTTGAGCTTTCCATACACGAAAGCCCGGCGCCCCAATCCGCGCTTCCACGAGACACGACAAGAAACAGCCGGATTCACACCTTGTTCAAATTCTGCCGTGCGCCCTTTTGACCGCCTCGCGTGGATTGCCCTGGTCAAGCCACCGGCAAGGAAGGCAAATAGAGCGAATGCAATAAATTCCAGCATGTAACCGTTCCCTAGATGCAGCCTGTGGGGCTATTTGTTTGTTTCCGGAACAAATTCATTCGCTCTTATCGGGGGCTTCCGTAACAAAACTCCCCATACCGGGAGTGGTTACCAACAACCCTTCGGTGCGCAGAGCGGCCACTGCCTTGCGGGCGGTCATTTTGACAACGCCGAATTCCTGCATGATCGCCGACTCACTCACCATCGTGTCCGGCGGATATGTGCCGTCGGCGATACGCGCCCGGATCACGTCGGCGATCTGCTGCCATCGCGGGCGCTTCGGGTCCCAGGTCGGCCCGGCTTCCTCGGTCATATGATCAACGTTAGGCACCCGCACACACGCACGCCTGTCTTGATGTGTCTATAGGTGGACATAGACCGGGGTCCGCAACAAGACGACCCCGAGCGCGCCGGGCAATGGCGCATCTCGGGGCCTGACCGAACATCGGAGGTTCGGCTATGGCGAACTTTAGCTGTTGGCTTTCTGGGGGTGCCGCGTGATCCACGGCGACGATGAGCCCCGCTACGTCGGGGAGAGCAATGGCAAGGCCGTTTACGTGATCGCGGCCCCCGGCGGCCACCTCGAAGCACTCGCTGACATGCGGGACATTGAGGCTGCCCACACACTGTCTGCCGTCGTGCGGGCGGTGCTGGAAGGGGAACCGACCGTCGAGGAGTTGGCGGCCTTCGTGCCACTGCTGTCGGACGCGCTCGACCGCGTGGTCGTCGTGGCCGCGAGGGGGTTCGAGTGAGTGAAGAGGAGCACCCGCTCCCGGAGACGTACCGGGACGGGGGAGTGGGTTGGTGGACGCGCTACGGGGGGCATCGCGATCCTGTGTCCGGTGTCCTCCGGTTCCCAAAGGACGCGCTTCCGTGCACGGCCACATGCCCGCGTGATCACGAGCACCGGCGGGAGCAGTAGGCACGCAAGAGAGCCCCAACTTTCCAAGCTGGACAGGGAAGTTGGGGCTCTTGTCTGTGTACTTCAGGGGGCCCTACCGCTGACCCCCTGCAGGCTCAGAAGTCGAAGGTGACCGTCACCGGAGCGTGGTCGGACCAGCGTTCGGCATGGCTTGCTGCCCTCTCCACGACCGCACTGACTGCCGTAGCTGCGATACGAGGCGTCGTGCAAACTAGGTCGATGCGCCAGCCGGAGTCGTTGTCGAAGGCGCGGCCGCGGTACGACCACCACGTGTAGGGGCCCTCGCCCTCCGGGGTGAGGTGGCGCACGACGTCGGTGTACCCGGCCTCGTCGTAGATGCGGGAGAGCCACGCCCGCTCCTCGGGGAGGAAGCCGGCCTTCTTCTGGTTGGCCCGCCAGTTCCTCAGGTCGCGCTCGGTGTGCGCGATGTTCCAGTCGCCGCAGATCAGGACCTCGCGCCCGTCGGCGGCCGCCTTCTCCCGCAGCTTGACCATGTGCTCGAAGAACGCCGCCATGAAGCGCTCCTTCTCCTCCTGCCGCTCCGTGCCGACCTCGCCGGAGGGGAGGTAGAGGCTGGCGACCGTCACGCCGGGCAGGTCGATCTCCGCGTAGCGCCCGGAGCCGTCGAACTCCTGCGAGCCGAACCCGATCCGGCTCGCGGACGGTTCCCGCCGCGAGTAGAGGGACACCCCCGCCCGGCCCTTCGCGGCCGCCGGGGCGTGGAGCACGTGCCAGCCCACGGGGGCACGGACCTCCTCGGGCAGTTGCGCGGCCTCGGCGCGGACCTCCTGCAGGCACACCACGTCGGCCGCGGTCGACTCCAGCCAGGGGAGGAAGCCCTTCTTGGCCGCGGCGCGCAGCCCGTTCACGTTCACGGTGGTCACGGTGAGCATGACGGGGACGATACCGGGCCGCCGGAGGGTGCCCGTACCGGGTCGTAGGCCGCACACCCGTACGATGTGCGGGTGGAGATCCGTAAGACGCGCTATGACCACCCCGACGCCGTGCTGCTGACCGAGCAGGTGCAGCAGGAGTACGTCGAGCGGTACGGCGGCCCCGACGAGACCGCGATGGACGCCGACCACTTCGACGGCCCGCGGGGCGAGTTCCTGGTCGGCTACCTCGACGGCGCTCCCGTGGTGACCGGCGGCTGGCGCGGCCAGGACGCCTCCCCCGAGGGCTTCGAGGACGGGGATGCGGAGGTCAAGCGGATGTACGTGGTGCCGCAGGCCCGCGGCCGGGGCTTCGCGCGCCGGATGCTCGCCGCGCTGGAGGCCGGCGCCGCCGCGGCGGGCCGCACCCGGATGGTGCTGGAGACCGGGCGGATGCAGCCGGAGGCGATCGCCCTCTACGCCTCCTGCGGCTACACGCCGGTGGCCAAGTTCGGCCACTACAAGGACAGTCCGCTCAGTGTGTGCCTGGGTAAAACGCTTCCCGCACCGGCCCTGGAGGCCGTTCCCGCGTAGCCTTGGTGCATGATCGAGGACAGCGCGTCCGCCCGGCTCGCGGCGGGCAAGTACCTACTGGTCACCACGTATCGGCGGGACGGCCGTACCGTGCCCACCCCGGTGTGGGTGGTCCGCGACGGAGCGGCGCTCGGCGTGTGGACCGCGGCGGGCTCCGGCAAGGTCAAGCGGATCCGCAACCGCTCCGACGTGCTGGTCGGCCCCTGCGACGTACGCGGCAACCCCACCGGGGAGCAGGTGCCGGCCCGGGCCGAGATCCTCGGACCGCAGGAGACCGAGCGCTACCGCTCCCTGGTCGCCCGCAAGTACGGGCTGCTCGGCCGGCTGACCCTGTTCGGCAGCCGGCTGCGCCGCGGTCGTGAAGGCACCGTGGGCGTGCGGATCACCTTCACGTGAGCGTCGGTGTGTTGCGGCGGGGCGCCTGCACGGTGAGCGTCTGCCGCGACTGCTGCTGCGGTACCGAGAAGGTCCCCGGCGTCGACCACGACGCGCAACTCGACCGGCTCCGGCGGGAACTCGCCGGGGTCTGCCGGGTGCGCGTCACCGAGTGCCTCGACGTGTGCGGGCAGGCGAACGTCGTGGTCGTGCAGCCCTCCCCGGAGGGACGTGCGGCCGGCGGCCGCCCGGTCTGGCTGGGCCTGGTCAACGACCCCGGAGCCGTGGACGACATCGTCGCCTGGGTGCGCGCCGGGGGACCGGGCCGTGCCGTGCCGCCCGACGTGCTGGACCTGTACGCCATCGAGCCGCCGGGCGGCCGCGTCATGGGCGCGGCGGACGCGGCGGGTCAGGCGGCGGGACACGGCAGGGGCCGCACGGGCTTCATTGCCCGTACGGCCCGTGAACCGGCCGTGCCGGAGGGTCAGTCGATGCCGCGCAGGATGTGCGGTTCGTTCAGATCGTCCTCGTAGCCGGCCAGTCGGATCGGTGCCGACCTGGCCCAGACGTCCAGGTTCCGCACCTCCCGCTGTTGCGCGGGCTGATCGTCGGGCTCCTTGCTGAGCTGGTTCCGCTTTGACTTCTCGGGTGTCACCGCGCACTCCTTCGTGTCGGGTGAGCCGGACGCCGGCCCGGCCGCTGCCGGACGCCGACCGCCCGGTCGGGCTGATGGCTGAGCGGACGCGGTGGCGCCGGTTGCGGAACCGGGCGGGAATCGCGGTGGGCGGTTCCTCCCGGGGCGGAGGCAGGGGGTGTTGGTGCTCCCCCGGGGCCTTTCCGTCGGGAGAAGCCTATGCCCGGACGCGGGGTGCCACCATCCCAATACGGCGAGCCGCGACGAAGGCCACCCTTCCCGCGGGCGCCGACCGGAGGTCGCCCGGCGTTCAACCGCTGCGCCGGACCGCCTCGGGACGGGCGCAGGAGAGGGTCGCCCACACCGCGCGACCGGTTCCGTGAGCCGGTGGCCGGACACCCCAGCCTTCGGCCAAATGGGCGACGAGGGCGAGCCCGCGGCCGTTCTCGTCGCCGTCGGCGGCCGTGCGCGCCAGGGGGCCGGCGGGCCCGCGCCCTTCATCGACGACCTCGATGTGCAGCTTGCCGGCCGCCGTCCAGAGCAGGCACGCGACGTGGTCGCTGCCGCTGTGCACCACGGCGTTGGTGAAGAGTTCGCTCACCACGAGGCCGGCGTCGTCGCCCAGCCCCACCAGGCCCCATCTGCTCAGCGCGGAGCGCACCTGACGCCGTGCGACGCCGACGGAGGAAGCCTGCGCCGGCAGTCGGAGCCGGAAGGTGTCCCGGGCGCTGATGGCAAAGAGCACACCGGTAACTATGGCCACTGCTTACACAGAAGGCAAGGGTCATTCTGCAAATTGCACAATCGCCAGTAGCAGGGTGTGGGTTCCATTCGTGACATGGCACACTGCTGCCATGCGGGAGTTGCAGCGTGGGTGAGGCGAGGGCGAGCGGGGCGCCGACCGTTCTCCGCGTGATTCTCGGCAAACGCCTCCATGACCTGCGGGAGAAGGCGGGCTACTCGTACGAGCAAGCCGCGCGCGAGCTGGATGTCACTCATGCCACGGTGCGCCGCATGGAGAAGGCCGAGGTCGGCCTGCGCATCCCGTACGTGGAGAAGTTGCTGGCGCTGTACGGCGTCGACGCCGCCGAGGCGGCGACCTTCGTCGACCTCGCCCGGCAGGGCAACCGCCCCGGCTGGTGGCACCGTTACCGCGACGTTCTTCCGTCCTGGTTCAGTGCCTTCGTCAGCCTCGAGGGCGAGGCCGCGATCATCCGCGCCTACGAGCCGCACTACGTCCCCGGGCTGCTCCAGACCGAGGACTACGCGCGCGCCGTGCTGAGGGCGGGCCGCCCCGGAGCGTCCACGGAGGAAATCGACCGCCTGGTCGCGCTCCGGCAGGAGCGGCAGGCGCTGATCGCCCGGCCGGACGCCCCCCTGCTGTGGGTGGTGATGGACGAGACCGTGCTGCGCCGCCCCATCGGCAGTCCCGGCGTCATGCGTGCCCAGCTGGACCGGCTGGCCGAGGCGTGCGAGACACCGCGGGTGCGACTGCAGATCATGCCCTTCGACGCCGGGCCGCACCCGGCGATGTACGGGCCATTCCACATCTTCCGGTTCCAGATCCGCGAGCTGCCGGACGTCGTGTTCACCGAGAGCCTGGTGGGCGCCGCCTACCTGGACGACGTGGACGACGTCTCGGCGTTCCTCCAGGCCCTGGACCGGATGTGCGCGCAAGCCGCGCCCGCACACAGCACCGCAGCCATCCTCGATGGCATCCGCAAGGAGATCTGACACACATGGACGACCGCATATACAACGGCATGCGCGCCCTCGACCTCGGCACCGAGGGCTGGCACAAGCCGTGGAGCGGCGGCAACGGGGGAAGTTGCGTGGAAGCCATGAAACTGGCCGACGGCAGAGTCGCGCTGCGGCAGTCCACCGACCCCGACGGGCCGGCCCTCATCTACACGGACCAGGAGATCAGGATGTTCATCGAGGGCGCCAAGGACGGGAAGGCCGACTTCCTGCTCTCGTGAGCCCCCGGATTGACATCTTCGAGTGAACCCAGCCCGCGCGGGCAACCGCGACGACCGACGGGCTGTCTCCAGCGGTAATCCGCCGGACGGACGGGACAAGGGGAGCAGCATGACCGGACAACTCGGACCGCTGTACGAACCGGGGGTGGCCTACGTGCGCATCGCCGCGGCGGACGCGGCGACCGCCCACAGGGTCGCCGACGTCATCGCCTCACGGTATTCCGGGACCCGTCCGCCGCGGGTCACCACGCACGCGGACGGGCTGGTGGAGTTCGACCTGTACACGTACACCCTGGAAGAGGTCAGCCCCTCCGGGCCGTACGACGCCCAGGACCCGCAGAGCCGCTAGGGCCCCGGGCGCGGTCCGTCGGATCCGGTCAGCCCTGACCGGGGTGGAGGACGACCTTGGTGTAGCCCTCGATCCGCTTGTCGAACTTCTCGTACGCCGACGGCGCGTCCGTCAGGGGCAGTTCGTGGGAGACCACGAAGCTCGGACGGGCGCGACCCTCGATGATCATGTCGCGCAGCTGCCGGTTGTAGCGCTTGACGTTGCACTGCCCGGTGCCCAGCCGCAGGCCCTTCTCGAAGAGCCGGCCGACGGCGACCAGCAGCCGCCCGCTCTTGGCCTGCTCGTCCGGCCCGCCGGGGTCGGAGGGCACGTACAGGCCGGGGATGCCGAGGGCGCCGGTGGGGCGCACGGTGTCGATCAGGGAGTTCAGCACCGCCGCGGGCTCCTCGCGGCCCGCGCCGCCGGCCTGGGCCTGGTAGCCGACCGCGTCGACGCCCTTGTCGGTGCCCTCGCCCTTCGTGTGCTCCTTGATCTGGTCCACCGGGCTGCCCTTGGTGAAGTCGATCGGGACCGCGCCGATCTCCTCGGCCTTCTGCAGCCGCTCCGGCACGCGGTCCACGACGAACACCTTGGCCGCCCCGCGCAGCATCGCCGAGTACGCGGCCATCAGCCCGACGGGGCCGCCGCCGTACACCGAGACGCTCTCGCCGGGGGAGACCTGGGCGAGCTCGCAGCCGTGGTAACCGGTGGGGAAGATGTCGGCCAGGAGCACGAAGTCGTTCTCGCTGGCGGTGCCCTCCGGCAGTTTCAGGCAGTTGAAGTCCGCGTACGGTACGCGCACGTATTCCGCCTGACCGCCCGGCCAGGGGCCCATGGCCACATAGCCGTAAGCGCCTCCGGCGAACCCCGGATTGACCGTCAGGCAGTAGCCGGTGAAACCCGCCGAGCAGTTCTTGCAGAATCCGCAGGCGACGTTGAAGGGCATGACCACACGGTCGCCCTGCTTGAGGGTGGTGACCCCCTCGCCGACCTGGTCGATGATTCCCAGGTTCTCGTGGCCGAAGACGATGCCGGGTTCCGCGGCGGTCCGGCCCTCGTACATGTGCAGGTCGGAGCCGCAGATCGCGGTGGACGTCACCCTGACCACCACGTCGTTGGGGTGCTGCAGGCGCGGATTGTCAACTTCCTCGACGGCTACCTCGAACGGTCCTTTGTAGACGACGGCCTTCACGTGGACACCTCCGATTGGTGTCTGATTCATGGCTTACGTGACCTATTTCTCATGCTCCCCCCTTGGGCAGTACGAGACAAGCCAGCTATTCTTCACCTAAATATGGCTATTTGCGGATTGGCCGCGAGGAAAGGCGGGAAGAATGGCCCAGCGCTCAGGAACGCTGCTCGTCCCCATACCCGGCCTGTCCGGCACGGTGTACCCGGTCGGCACGCGCGTGGCCATCAGCGGGATGGGCTCCTCCGTCGACGCCTTCGTGGACGGCGACTGGCTGCCGCTGTCGTGGTGGGAGTTCGCCGAGGGCCGCAATGACGACGTGTACGAGGGCCCCACACCGTGACATCCGGCGGGCGCCGGAAGCGGTAGCGCTTCCGGCGACGCACCGGATGCCCGGTCGCCGCCGCCTGGGGCCGGCCGTTCACAGCCGGTCGAGGAGGAGGGCGGTTCCGCGCTGCCGCGCGGAGGGATCGCCCGGAGACGGCATGGGACGGCATCCGACGGCGCGGCCCGGCGTACCGCCGTGCCCTGCTGTCCGACCTTCGCGCCGCGCCGTCGGCGACGGACGGCCGGGCGTCGCTGCCGGACGGCGACGCCCCCGACGTCCTTCGCCCGAAATCTTCCGCCCCGGACTTCCCGGCGGTATGGACGACGTGCTCCGCCCGGGCCGACGACCGGCATCCCGGTCACCGGCTGCCGAGCGGAGGCGCCCATGGACGCTCGCGTCCGGGACGTGAGCCGACCGATGTGGCCTCACGGTCCTCAAGGCCAGGGCCGTGAAGTTACGGGGCGAACCGAGGGCGGCGGTCAACCGGGCCCACCCGCCCGGTAACCGCATTCCTCTAACAGCGCGCGGCCAGCAGCAGGTAGACCACCTCGCCACCGGCGCCACCCCGGCACCACCCCGGCACCACCCCGGCGCCGACCCGGACCGTGCGGGCGCCGCGGCCTCAGCGGAACAGCCTGCCGAACCTGCGCACTTCCTCCGCGAAGATCTGCGGCTGTTCGAAGGCGGCGAAGTGACCGCCCTTGCTCGCCTTGTTCCAGTAGACGAGGTTGGGGAACGCCTTCTCGGCCCAGGCGCGGGGCGGCGTGTAGAACTCCTTGGGGAACAGTGTGACACCCATGGGCACGTCGATCCTGACGGCGTTCATGGTGATGTCCGAGTTCTCCCAGTAGAAGCGCGCGGCCGACTCCGCTGTATTCGTCAGCCAGTACAAGGTGATGTCGTCCAGCATCTCGTCCATGGTCAGAATCGACTCGGGATTCCTGTTGCTGTCGGTCCAGACCCCGAACTTCTCGTAGATCCAGGCAGCCTGCCCGACCGGGGAGTCGGCCAGGGAGTAGGACACGGTCTGGGGCCTGGTCATCATTTCGAGCTGATATCCGATCTCGTTCTTCTGCTGGGCCTCCAGTTGGCTCATCGCCACCCGTTCCTCGGGGGTCAGATGGTTCAGGTCGAGGTCAGGAGGGACGATCTGAGGGAAGTTCAGGTGAATACCCAGCAGCCCCTTGGGACGTAGCACCCCCAATTGCACATTGACCGCCGCGCCCCAGTCCCCGCCCTGGGAGAGGTAGTGGTCGTAGCCGAGGCGGGGCATGATCTCGGCCCAGGCCTTCGCCGTCCTCACACGGCCCCAGCCCAGCTCGTCCGGTTCGTCGGAGAAACCGAACCCCGGGAGGGAGGGGGTGACCACATGAAAGGCGTCCCGGGGGGATCCACCGAACTCCGTGGGATGCGTGAGGCGCCGGATCACCTTGCGGAATTCCAGGATCGAGCCGGGCCAGCCGTGCGTGAGCATGAGGGGCATCGCGTCGCGATGAGGTGACCTGGCGTGCAGGAGATGGATGCTGACGCCGTCGATCACGGTGCGGTACTGGCCGAATCGGTTGAGCAGCGCTTCCACCCTGCGCCAGTCGTAATGCCGCTGCCAGTGGTCCACAAGTCGCTTGACCCGCCACAGCGGTGCCCCCTGCGTCCAGTCGTCCACGAGTTCTTCGGCCGGCCAGCGCGTCATGTCCAGCCGCCGCCGCAGGTCCTGCAGCATGCGCTCCGGCACGTGCAATCGCATGGGGACGACCGCCCCGTGGCCTGCCGACGGCATGGACAGGCGCGCGGCCGAGGCATCCGTTGTCGTGACGGCCTCAGCGGCACCGGCGACCCCGGATGCCATGGCCGCCGCGGCGGTCCCCGCACCCAGCGCACCCATGGCGTGCAGCAGCCGTCGACGGCTGAGTTTGTTCGGTTGGTCAGTCATGCGTCACTCACTCCGCTCTTTTCTCCCGATTTCAGAAAACGTGGAGCAGCCCAGCCGATCGCTTGCCTGCCCCCAAGTGCCAACGGGACGCTGTGCCTCGCTCCCGGCGCCCGCGCCGGGAAAAGGTGCGGACGCGGCCCGGCGGACCGCGATCTCCGGAATCGAGACTGCTGGACCCGGTGCCGCGAGGCCCGGCGGCGCATGAGCACTTCACCTGCGAAGGCGAGCGCGGCCTCCGGGTCGTTCGGCAGTCGTCGAACTTTGTCTGCGACCATACCCCCGCATAACAGTGGCCGGAAAAGGTGTGCGGGTGGCAAGAGTCACGCATCGGATTCGGAATTCGCGTGACACCGTGTGTTTCTCCACGGTGAGAGCACCGTCACGCTCTCGTGAAACGCCGGCACCGGAGCCCGCCGTGTTAGCTTGTTCGCCGTACGTCGAACATTCGCTGCTCGTCGTACCGGGCAGGGCCCGACCCCGTCGGGAACACAGCTCGGAGTCCTTTCCGGCCCTGCCCTGTCACCACACCGCGCTCCGCAGGCTGTCCGCCCCCGTGAGCTGCCGCGGAACCCAACACGAAGCTGAGGAACGGCTATGAGTGCCATCACCGATGACATGCGGGAGTTCATCTCGCGCGTCGTGCACGACGGAAGCAACTACCGCATGGACGCCATGGAGGAGCTCTACACGGACGACATGGCGATCCTGTTCCCGACCCGGGAGGGCACCATCGCGGCCGCCCCTCGCAAAGAGGTCTTCGCGGAGTTCGCCGCCCGCGGTGAGGCGGGCGAGGCGCCCCTGTCCACCGAGTACGAGATCCTGCACGCCGAGGACCAGGGCGAGTACGCGACGGCGCTGCTCTACCGTCGCATGAGCGACACCGCCGCGCCCTTCCTCTACGAGTTGCGCCTGAAGCGGGGCGGTGCCCACGGCTGGCTCGTCGCCGGAGAGACCGTGACCCCGTGGCCCGCACCGGAGAGCGCGGGCGCCTTCCTTCCGCCGCGGCAGGCCGCCTGAGGGCGACTGCCCGCCAGGGTCCCCGCCGCCGGGCGACTCTCGTCTCGGTCGCGGTGTCCCGCCGGGATCACGTGAGTCGCCCGGCGGGCGCAGGCTGGTGGCGCGCGGCGGCGAGGTCGGCGGCCGCCGCCACGATGCGCCGCGGCACTCCGGGTGTCCAGGTCGGCACTGACCGCGCCGACCGCGTCCAGCAGGTGCCGCAGCCGGTGCCGGTCCAGAGCGCGCTGCGGCGACCGCACGGCCACGCCGCCCCCGGCCTGGCCCCGGCCCCGCTTCGGCCGGGGGCTGTGTGCCATGGTGCTTCCTCACGGCGCCGGCGGGCCCCTTCGTCACATCACCCGACCCTTTCCCACTACGCTCACCCGGCCGGGAGCACCGGCACCGGTGCCGCACCGGCCGCCCTGGCGCCGGCGCGGAGAGGGCACCTTCGAAGCGAGGACGCCGTACGCATCTGCCGGCCCGGCCGCGGCACGCCGGGGGCGCGGGTCAGGGGGAACACGTTGGCCCGCGCCCGTACCCCTCGGTCCGGGTGTGCGCCGACGGGGCACGGCGTGCGGACGCGCCCGGCTGTCACGCGGCGCCCCGCCCCCCGGAGTAGATTCGGTGAGGACCCGCGGGGGACGGCGGGGGATGGCGGAGGCTGCGATGACGGAAGCCGCGAGCGCGACGGACCGGGCCGGGACGCTGACGCTGGGCGGGGCGAGCGGGCGATGGGTCCTCTCGGCGGTGGTCCTGGGATCGGGCATGACCCTTCTCGACGGCACCGTCGTCAACGTCGCCCTCCCGACGATCGGCAAGGACCTCGACGCCACGCTCGCCGGCCTCCAGTGGACGATCAACGCCTACACCCTCACTCTTGCCGCGCTCATCCTGCTGGGAGGCTCGCTCGGCGACCGCTTCGGGCGGCGCAAGATCTTCATGATCGGCACGGTCTGGTTCGCGCTGGCCTCCCTGCTGTGCGGCATCGCCCCCGGTATCGAGCTGCTGATCGGCGCCCGCGCCCTGCAGGGCGTCGGTGGGGCGCTGCTCACCCCCGGCTCGCTGGCCCTGATCCAGGCGTCCTTCGCGTCCCAGGACCGGGCCCGGGCGATCGGCGTGTGGTCGGGCCTCGGTGGCATCGCGGGGGCGCTTGGGCCGCTGCTCGGCGGCTGGCTGGTCGACGCCGTCAGCTGGCGCTGGGTGTTCTTCATCAACCTCCCGCTCGCCGCCCTGGTCATCGCCGTCGCCGCCCGGCACGTCCCGGAGAGCCGCGACGAGAGCGTCACCGGAGGCTTCGACGTCGCGGGCGCGGTGCTCGGCGCGGTCGGCCTCGCCGGGGTCACCTACGCCCTGATCGCCGCCGGGGGAAGTCACCCGGACATCGCGGCCGTCTGCGTTTCGGGCGTCGTGGGCCTGGCCGCCTTCGCCGGGTTCGTGGTGACCGAGCGGCGCAGCGCACACCCGATGCTGCCGCCGCGGCTCTTCTCGAACCGCCAGTTCACCGCCGCGAACCTGGTCACCTTCGCGGTCTACGCGGCGCTCGGCGGCGTGTTCTTCTTCCTCGTACTGGAGCTGCAGACCGAGTCCGGGTACTCCCCCCTGGCCTCCGGGACGGCGCTGCTGCCCGTCACCGTCATCATGCTGGCGCTATCGGAGCGCGCGGGCCGGCTCGCCGAGCGCATCGGGCCGCGCATCCCCATGACGGTGGGCCCGGCGATCTCCGCCGTCGGCCTGCTGCTGATGCTGCGGATCGGCGCGGACGCCTCGTACGTCGCGGACGTCCTGCCCGCGGTGTGCGTCTTCGCCCTGGGCCTGGCGACCACGGTCGCCCCGCTCACCGCCACCGTCCTGGGCGCCGCCGACGTACGGCTCGCGGGCACCGCCTCCGGCGTGAACAACGCCGTGGCGCGTGCGGCGGGCCTGCTCGCGGTGGCGGCCCTGCCGCTGATGGCCGGGCTCTCCGGCGACGACTACGAGGACCCGGCCGCCTTCGGGCAGGGCTTCCGCATCGCCGTCGTGATCTGCGCCGGGATGCTGGCGGTGGGCTCGCTCCTGGCCTGGCTCGGCATCCGCTCCGATGTGCTCCGCGAGACCCTGGAAGAGCCGGTCAAGCCGGCCCCGCCGTGCAAGCACTACTGCGCCATCGGCGGCCCGCCCCTGCAGTGCGGTGTGCGGCCCGCGCCCGGGACGGCGGCCGGCGGTGGGCCCGGCACGCGCAAGGAACGCCCCCCGGCGGTGTGAGCCGCGCGAGCGGTGGGCGGGGTCAGTACTCCTCGGACTCGGGAACGAGATGCATCGCGGCCTCTTCGGCGGAGGCGGCCGCCCCGTCGATGCCGATGTCCTGGGCGACCATGCCATCGATGTCGTAGTGCGCGCCCTCGTCGGGGGCGACCAGCCGCCCGGCGCGCGGCCCGCCCACCTCGCCGTCGATCAGCTCCCCGTCGGTGTCCCAGGCGTCACCGATGCCGTCCCCCTCGGGGATCGGCAGGTCCGGGAGCTCCTCGGCCAGGCGTTCGTCGAGCGTCTCGCCCCGCAGGCGGCCCGCCGCGGTGGTGGCGGGCTTGTTCACCGCCCAGGGCCGCTCCGGCGGTGAGTAGCCCTCGTCGAGTATCTGGTCGACGCCGTGGTAGTCCAGAGTGTCCTCAGGCTCCAGCAGCCCGGCGTCGTCCTGCACCTCTGACCCGTCCGGCTGGTAGACCGCGTCACCCATCTCGTTCTCTCGCATGTCCGTCTCCTCGCTCACGCGCCGCCACCGCCTCGGCGCCGCCTCGCGGGCCGCGCGCCCCCTCTTTTCTCCACACTCTTCCGTCCGGACGCCGACCGCCACCCGGAAGCGTGAAAAAGATCGGTGCGAGAGCGTCTCCCGGACCTTCACCCGCGGTCCGGTGCCGGTGCCCCCCGCCGCCCCGGCCGCGCCACCGTCATCCCTCCCGGCGGCCGGGGCGGCGATCCGAAGATTCGTGCACCGGGGGTCAGCGTTTGGCGGACCGCCGGCCGACGGGACCGAAGTCGTCGCAGTCCAGGCCGGAGAACCCGTGAGCGAATCCGCGGACCACCCGGAAGGAGGCCTTGACCTGGATGCGCGGCGGGCACCGCAGCGTCACGGTGTACCAGCCCGGCCGGGTGTGCTTCGGCACCCGGAAGCTGCCGGCCAGCAGGCCGCCCCCGCCCAGGGGCAGCAGGTTGACCTGGCCGCCGGCTTCGGACTGGCCCTTGGAGTAGTTGGCGTCACGGCCGCAGGCCGTGGTCATGACCGTCAGCCGCATTCCGGGGACGGCGTAGTAGGGGGCGACCCACGCATCGGAGAAGTCGCTGGCGGAGGCAGAGCCTGTGGGAACAGTGAGACCGAAGACGGCCGCGGCCATGGCGACGCCGCCAAGTACGCGTGATGTAGGCATGAGGCAGCTCCAGGTCGAACGGACAGGGAGAGGAGCGGTTCCAGGGCGGTCGGCTCCACGCGGAGCAAAACAGGACCCCGTGGGGCCTGCCACTCGAAGGCGGCGCACACAGCGCCGAACGCGGCCCCACGCGGGCCGGGGCCGGCCGGTCACCGCAGGTCACACGCCATGTGCCCAGTCAACCGCGAAAGTGTCCCGGCCTACCCGCAAACAGGTGATGGAACGACAGATCTCTTGTGCAACAGGATTATTGACGGACAATCAAAAAGCCCGGGGCGATCACGCGTCCTTGTGGAGCCCGGTCGCCTCACGCAGCGCGGCTTTCGGCGTTCTTGAGGAGGGCGAGCAGCGGCAGGGTGACCGCCGTCGTCAGATCCGCGGCGGACAGCTGCCAGTTCAAGGGCGGCTGGAGGGCGTGGACGACGAGGAAGCCGGCCGCCGGGAGCAGGCAGACGCCGCAGAAGAGCGGCGACGCGGTGAAGTTGGACGCGGCGTCGGCGAGCCGCTCGAACCGGCCCCGTTCGTCTTTGTCGCCGCTCCGCTCGGCGGGATGCCGGAATGCCACGCCGTGCTCCCGGGGTGCTCGCCGAGATGCGGCGGTGCGGTGCGCGGGCCGTGCCCGGCCGGTCCGCGTCCGCGGGCCGGCCGGAGCCGGGGCGGTCAGCAGATGCGCGGCAGCTGCTCGCCCAGCGGCAGGTCCACCACGCGCGTCCCGCCCAGGCCCGTACGGGCGACGACCATGCCCGCGTGGTCCTGAACGCACTCGCCGATGACGGCCGCGCTCGCGCCCAGCGGATGGGCGCGCATCGCGGCCAGCACCTCCTCGGCGACCGCGCGGGGCACGAAGGCGACGAGCCTGCCCTCGTTGGCGACGTACATCGGGTCCAGCCCGAGCACCGCGCAGGCGTTGGCCACCGCGGGCGGCACGGGCACCGCCCGCTCCTGGAGGACGACACCGACCCCCGAGGCGGCTGCGATCTCGTTGAGGGCGGCCGCCAGACCGCCGCGAGTGGGGTCGCGCAGCACGTGCACGTCCGTCGTGACGCGCAGCACGGCCTCGACGAGCCCGCCGAGTGCCGCCGTGTCGCTTTCGATCTCGACCCCGAACTCCAGGCCCTCGCGCACGCTCATCACCGCGACGCCGTGCGCGCCGATCTCCCCGCTGACGATGACCACGTCGCCCGGTGCGGCACGCTGCGGGCGGATGTCGACGCCGTCCGGGATCAGCCCGATGCCCGCGGTGTTGACGTACAGCCCGTCGCCGTGACCGGCCTCGACGACCTTGGTGTCGCCGGTGACGACCTCTACCGCCGCGGTGCGCGCGGCCGCGCCGAGCGCCTCGGCGACCCGCGCCACCAGCGGCATCTCCACGCCCTCCTCCAGGATGAAGCCGCAGGAGAGATAGGCCGCCCTGGCCCCGCTCATCGCCAGGTCATTGACCGTGCCGTTGACGGCGAGGTCGCCGATGCTGCCGCCGGGGAAGAACAGCGGCCGCACCACGTAGGAGTCGGTGGAGAACGCCAGCCGGGCCCCGCCCAGCGTCACGGCCGCGGAGTCGGCGAGACCGGCCAGCACCTCGCCGCCGAAGGCGGGGGCGAAGACGTGCCGGACGAGTTCCGACGACAGCGTGCCTCCGCCGCCGTGGCCCATCACCACCCGCGGCTGGTCGCGCAGTGGCGCCGGACAGGTCCAGCCGGAGAAGTCCGGCGCGGCGAGGGTCTTGGCGATGTCAGCCAACGGGGCTCGCCTCCAGGGGTGCGCTGGTCCCGCCGAGCCGGCGGTAGAGGTAGTACGCGGCACAGGCCCCCTCGCTGGAGACCATCGTGGCGCCGAGCGGGGTGCGGGGCGTGCAGACACCGCCGAACGCCTCGCACTCGTGCGGCTTGATCAGGCCCTGCAGCACCTCGCCGCTGCGGCAGGCGGCCGGCTCCTTCGTGGTGATGCCGGTCACGGAGAACCGGTGCTCCGCGTCGTACTCCCGGTAGCGTTCCGACAGCCGCCAGCCGCTTGCGGGGATGACGCCGATGCCCCGCCAGGAGCGGTCGGTGACCTCGAAGACGTCCGCGAGCATCGCCTTGGCCGCCGGGTTGCCCTCGGGGCGCACGGCGCGCGGGTAGGCGTTCTCCACCCGGTACTCACCGCGCTCCAGTTGGTGCACCGCGCGGCGCACACCCTCCAGGATGTCCAGCGGCTCGAAGCCGGTGACGACGATGGGCACGCCGAAGCCCTCCGCCAGTTCCGGGTACTCCTCCGTCCCCATCACGCTGCACACGTGACCGGCCGCCAGGAACCCCTGCACACGGCAGTCGGAGGAGCGCATGATCGCCTCGATGGCCGGGGGGACGCGGACGTGGGACACCAGCAGGCTGAAGTTGGCGATGCCGAGCTTCCGCGCCTGGTGGACGGTCATCGCGTTGGGCGGGGCGGTGGTCTCGAAGCCGATGCCGAAGAAGACGACCTCGCGGTCAGGGTTCTCCCGGGCGATCCGCAGCGCGTCCAGCGGGGAGTAGACGACGCGTACGTCACCGCCCTCGCCGCGGACGCCGAAGAGGTCGCGCCCGGTGCCGGGGACGCGCAGCATGTCACCGAAGGAGCAGAAGATCACCCCGGGGCGGGAGGCGATCTCCAGTGCCTTGTCGATGACCTCCAGCGGGGTCACGCAGACCGGGCAGCCGGGGCCGTGGATGAGTTCCACCGCCTTCGGCAGGAGCTGGTCGATGCCGTGCCGGATGATGGTGTGGGTCTGGCCGCCGCACACCTCCATCAGCGCCCACGGCCTGGTCACCGTCGCGTGGATGTCGTCCAGCAGTCTCCGGGCCAGCTCCGGGTCCTGGAACTCGTCGATGTACTTCACCTGTTGTCCGCCTCCGCCGTCGTTGCCACCTCGGCGGCCGCCTGCTTCCAGGGGTCGCCGAACTCCTCCTCCAGCAGCCCGAGGTTCCCGAAGAGGGCGAGCGTCTGCCGCGCCGACTCCTCGTCGAGCCGTTGCAGCGCGAAGCCGACGTGGACGATGGCGTACTCGCCGACCCGCAGGTCGGGCAGGTACTCCAGGCACACGTCCTTCACCACGCCGCCGAAGTCGACGGTCGCCATCTTGGTGCCGTCACGTTCCTCGATCTCCAGCACCTTGCCGGGTACCGCCAGGCACATCAGCTGTCTCCTCGCTGTGGATGGTGGGGGAGGCCACGGGCGGCGACGACCAGCTGGCCGAGCGCCAGGCCTCCGTCGTTGGGCGGTACGAGCCGGTGGCGCAGCACCGTGAACCCGTCCGTGCGCAGGTCCCGTGCGCAGGCTGAGGACAGCAGCGCGTTGGCGAAGACGCCACCGCTCAGCGCCACCGTCGTGATGCCGTCGTGTTCCCGCACGGCGGCGCACACCCGCCGCACGAGGTCGGCCACCGCCCGGTGGAAGCGCCCCGAGATCACCCCGGCGGGCACGCCCGCGCCCAGGTCGGCGACGACGGCCGCCAGCACCGGGGCCGGGTCGCAGGCGGTCGCCCCGCCGGCGCCGGCGCGCAGCGCGAAGGAGTAGCCCTCGGCGGGCAGACCGCCCGCCGCCACGGCCGCGGCCTCCAACTCGACGGCGGCCTGTGCCTCGTACCCCGCCTCGTGGCACACCCCGGTCAGCGAGGCGACGGCGTCGAAGAGCCGGCCCATGCTGGAGGTCGGGACGCAGTGCAGCCCGCGCTCCAGCTGGGTGGCCAGCACGACCCGTTCGTCCTCCGGGCAGGCGGCCGTGCACGGCAGGTCCGGCGCCCAGGGAAGTCCGGCCGCCCACAGGTGCGCGAGCGCCATCCGGTACGGGCGGCGCACGGCCGCGTCCCCGCCGGGCAGCGGCACGTACGCCAGATGCGCGGGCCGCCGGAAGCCGTCGTAGCCGGCGAGCAGGAACTCGCCGCCCCACACCGCGCCGTCGTCGCCGTGGCCGGTGCCGTCGAAGGCGACGCCGATCACCGGGCGCGTCCCGTCCAGCCCCGCCTCGGCCATCGCCGCCGCGACGTGGGCGTGGTGGTGCTGCACCTGCCGCAGCGGCCGGTCGCCCGCGGATCGCCGCGCCCAGCCGACCGAGCGGTAGCCGGGGTGCCGGTCCGCGGCCAGCAGCACGGGCCTGACCCCGGTGATCGCCTCCAACTGCCGTTCGGCGTCGGTGAAGGCCGTCAGGGTCGCCAGGTCGTCCATGTCGCCGACGTGGGCCGACAGCCAGGCGTGCCGGCCCTCGCCCACGCAGAAGGTGTTCTTCAGGTCGCCTCCCACGGCCAGTGCCGGCGCCACCGGCACGGGCAGCGGCACCGGGAACGGCGCGTAGCCGCGCGAGCGCCGCACGGGCAGTTCCTCGCCGTCGCAGATCCGCACCACCGAGTCGTCGCACGGCACATGGATGGGCCGGTCGTGCGTCAGCCACGCGTCGGCCAGGCCCGCCAGCCGCTCCAGCGCCTGCTCGTCGTCGGTGACGATGGGCTCACCGCCCAGGTTGCCGCTGGTCATCACCAGCAGCCGCGGTCCCGGGGGATCGCACGGCAGCCCCAGCAGCAGATGGTGGAGCGGCGTGTACGGCAGCATCACCCCGAGGTCGGCCACCCGCGGTGCCACCGCCTCCGCCACCTCACGCACCCCCGGCCGCCGCCGCAGCAGCACGATCGGCCGGCGGGTGCCGGTGAGCAACGCCCGCTCCGCTCGGCCGAGGTGGGCCAGCCGTTCGACGTCCGCGAGGTCCCGCGCCATCAGGGCGAACGGCTTGTCGCCGCGGTCCTTGCGGGTGCGCAGCAGTCGTACGCTCTCCTCGTTGCCCGCGTCGCAGGCCAGGTGGTAGCCGCCCAGGCCCTTCACCGCGACGACCGCGCCCGCCGCCAGCAGCCGCCGTGCCAGCGCGACCGGTTCGCCCTCCTGCCCCGCGCCGCCGACCCCGTCCGCGCCGGGCAGGACCAGCCGCAGCCGGGGACCGCAGTCGTGGCAGGAGACCGGCTGCGCGTGGAAGCGGCGGTCGGCGGGATCCTCGTACTCGGCCCGGCACTTCGCGCACATCGGGAAGCCGGCCATCGTGGTGTTGGGGCGGTCGTACGGCAGGCCGGTGACGATGGTGAAGCGCGGCCCGCAGTGCGTGCAGGTGATGAACGGGTGCCGGTGGCGGCGGTCCGCGGGGTCGCGCAGCTCGGCCAGGCACGCCTCGCAGGTGGCCGTGTCGGGGGAGACCAGGGTGCGGGAGGCCGCGCCGCCGGGACGCGAGGGGCTGATGGTGAAGTCCGTGCCGCCCGCGAGGGGGACGGGACGGTGGGACACCGACTCCACCACCGCCAGCGGCGGCGCCTCGGAGCCGATCCGGTCACAGAAGGCCGCGACCGCGCCGGGAGCGCCCTCGACCTCGGCGACCACCCCGTCGCCGGTGTTGCCGACATGGCCCGCGAGCCCCAGCTCACGGGCCAGGCCGAACACGAACGGCCGGAAGCCGACCCCCTGCACGACCCCCCGGACCAGCACCTGGCGGCGCTGCGCGGTCCGGGCCGCGGGCCCCGGCTGACCCGGCATCAGTGTGTGTGGCCCACGGAGTGGGTGTCCCCGGCGCCGTCCTCGCGCGGGTCCGGGTGCGGGTGCGTATGTCCGTGCCCGTGTGGGTGCGGGTTTCCGTGGTCCACGGCGGTGCGCGCCATCACCGGGCGGTGCACCGCGGCGCCCGCGTGCACGGCCAGCGCCCGCTCGAGCAGCACACCCGCGCCCTCACCGTCCCGCGAGGACGTGACGACCACCTCCACACCCGGGTTGACCTGGGCGACGGCCGCGAGGAAGGCCGGCTCGTCGAAACCGACCGCCTGGGCGATGTCGTGCTTGGTCACGACCACCAGATGCGCCAGGCCGAAGGCCGTAGGGTACTTCAGCGGTTTGTCCTCGCCCTCGGTGACCGAGGCCAACACCACGCGGAGCGACTCGCCGAGGTCGTACGAGGCGGGGCAGACGAGGTTGCCGACGTTCTCCACGAACAGCAGGTGCGTGCCCTCCGGCAGCCACGAGTCGACGTGCGAGCGCACCATCGCAGACTCCAGATGGCACAGCCCGTCGGTGAGCACCTGCCGCACCGGGGCACCGGAGCGGGCCAGCCGGGTCGCGTCGTTCTCGGTGGCCAGGTCGGCGGTGAGCGCCGCCACCGGCACCCCGCGCAGCCGGGCCAGCCCCAGTTCCGACTCGAGCAGCGCGGTCTTGCCGCTGCCCGGGCTCGACAGCAGGTTCACCATGACGGTTCCGCGCGCGACGAGCTCCTCCCGCAGGTCCTGTGCGCCGCGGTCGTTCCTGGCGAGTACGGACTGTCGCAGATCGGTCACTTTGCACATGGCGCTCAGCGCTCCTCGGGGAATGTGGCGGCCGGCCGGCGCTGCTCGGCCCACCGCACCTCGGTGATCCGCAGCTCACGTCCGGACAGCAGCTCCGTCGCCGCGCTGTCACAGCCGGGACAGCTCAGCCGCGGTGGCATGCCGGTGGGCCAGTCCCGCACGCAGCGCGCGCAGCGGGCCCGGCCCGGGACGGTCTCGGTGATGAGGGCCGCGCCCTCCAGTACGGTGCCGGCGCAGGCGAGGTCGAAGCTGAAGGCGAGGGCGTCCGCCACGACACCGGCGAGTTCGCCGACCTCCAGGTGGACGGACTGCGCCGAGGGCGCCGCCTCGGTGCCGTCCGCGAGCCGGGCGGCGGCCTCCTCGACCTGCTCCACCACCGCCATTGCGATGGACATCTCGTGCATCGGTCTCTTCTCCGGTGTGCGGGTGCCGGCCGGACCCGGCTGCCGGTGAGCCCGGTGAGCCCGGTGAGCCCGGTGGGCGGTGCCGGCGGCTCACGCGGCTCCATTGAAGGCCCGGCGCCCGGGGCGGGCGGCCCGCCACGCCGCCGGGCCCGTGACGGCCTACCCGTTCGGCCTCACATGGACCGGATGTGCATGTAGCGCTTCACGTCGGGCAGGACGCGGGACATGGCGAGGGCGGCCACGGCCGCGCCCACCGCGCTGAGGGCGATCTTCCACATGGCGGGGTGCTCCTTTCTGCTCGTTGCTGCGCTGTGCGGCGGCGGCGGGCCGTCAGGCCACCGCGTGCGGGTCCGAGGGCCGGTCGCACTCCTCGCCGACGACCCGCAGCACCAGGCGCACGGCCTTGTCCACGGCGGCGGCCACGGGAGCGCTCAGACCGATGCCCTCCTCCAGGCAGGCCGGCTCGCAGCCGACCACCAGGACCCGGGAGGGTTTGGGGGATCCCGTTCCGGCGCTGAGGGTGTCGAGCAGTGCCAGCACGCTGTCCGGGGTCATCCGGTGCCCGTCGACGAGGGACTCGCCGGGGCCGTCGGTGCCGGGTGGCGGCGCCTCGATGAGGTGCAGCGTGCCGGGGGGGCCACCGCGTGCGACGGCGTCCACGAGGACCACGCTGCGGTACCCGTCGAGGAGCTGGTACGCCAGGTGCACGCCCCGTACGCCGGTGTCGGTGACGTGGACGCCGTCGGGCAGCTGGTGCCCGGACAGCCGCCGCACCACCTCGACGCCGAAGCCGTCGTCGCCCAGGAAGATGTTGCCGATGCCGGCGACCAGCACGCCTCCGGTGCTCACGCGTCCTCCACAGGGGCGAGCTCGTCGGGCTGGAAGTACAGGAAGCGGCCCTGTTCGCGGCGGATGTCCGCGCCGGGGTCGCCGTCGACGGTGACCGCGAGGTGCACTCCGCCGTCCACGTCGTGCAGCACCGCCTCCACCTGGGCGCTGCGCCCGTGCAGGAACAGGTCCTGCGCGTCGGTGCGCCGCGATCCCGGGCGCAGGACGACCCGGCTGCCGGCGGCCACCCAGGTGCCGCAGACCAGGACGCGGTCCCGGACCGGGTCGACGCAGGCGTCGGCGCCCGGGTCCCACCAGGGGGTCCCGGGGACCGCGGCGGGCTCGGCCCGCGGCCCGGTGACCTCGCGCAGCGCGCGCACCGCGCCGTGCAGTCGCTCCATCACCTCCGGCGGCATGGAATCGGCCAGGTCGATCACCGCGGCGGCCCGGTCGTCCGTGCCGCGTGCCTGCCGCTTCTCCTCGTCGGTGAGGGCGGCGGTGCGCAGTGCCAGGATCTCGTCGATCTCGGTGGCGTCGTAGAGCGCGCCCGGGCTCTCCGGGGCGATCCGCGGATGGTCCTCCAGGATGATGGGGGAGGAGAGCACCACGTTCGCCGCGGCGTGGTCGCCCGCCAGCACCGGCCAGGTGTTCTCGTTGCGGCACTCGGCGACGGCGGCCTTCGCCCACTCCGGCGGGTCCGTCATCGACACGAAATAGCCGGCGGTCAGGCCGAGCATGAGGTGGGCCGAGACCAGCGCGTGCGGCAGCGCCTCCTCCCGGTCCGAGACCAGGGCGCACCCGGTGTTCTCCGCGACGGCGGTGAGCCTCAGCACCCGGTAGGGCCCCGGCAGTTCCTCCGCGGACAGGCGCAGGACGCCTTCGACGCGGGCCCGGCGGCGCGTCACGCGCCCGACGGTGGCGCCGTCCTCCCCCGGGACGATCTCCGTCTCCTCCGTCGCGGGGACGGTGAACGGCAGGACGACGTCCTCGGCGGTCAGCGCCGCGACGTCGACGGACACCTCGACGCGTTCCTCCACGCCCTCGTCCCACGGAACCAGCACCCGGTCCGGCAGCCGGAGTTCGTCGGTGGGTTCGAACCCGCCGTCGCTCAGGGCCCGTTCCACCGTGCGCCGCTGGGCGTGCAGGAAGCGCAGCTCCGCGTGGAGCGCGGCGTCCGCGCGCGGCTCCATGAGGATCTCGGTGCGCTGCAGGAAGGGTTCGCCGGACGTGGCCGCCCACATCGGGGGCACGAGCACCCCGAACTGCCAGCGCATCCGGTTCTTCGCCGAGGACGCCCGGTACGGATAGAGCACGTAGCCCTCGAACAGGACGGCGTCGGCGGCCTGACGCGCGGTCGCGAAACGTTCCGTGGCGGCCGTCACCGGGCACCCCCGGCCGGTGCGCCGGCGCCGGCGAGCAGGGCCTCGACGGTCGCCTCCCACGAGGGCAGCGCGTGCGCGCTGCGGAAGGACCGCAGCGACTCCAGCGCCGTACGCGGCAGCCGGATCCAGCCGCAGCCCGGGAAGTGGGCGTCGATGGTCTCGCGCCACACCGCCATCGGCATGCGGCACACGGCCTCCTTGTCCCAGGGCACCGGCCGCACCTGGAAGCCGCCGGGGCCGACGAAGGCGGTGCCGGAGAAGAGCAGCAGCAGCGGCGCCTCACCGTCCGCCAGGGCCTCGAAGTACTTCGTCGAGGCGACGTCCATGTCGTAGGTGCACGGCACCGGCAGATCCACCTCGGTCTCGTCGGTGAAGCCCGGCACCATCAACGACACCTGCGCGAACTGCAGCGGCTGCAGGGTGGTGCCCCACCGCGCGCGCTCGCCGAACAGGTCGCGAAGGCCCCGCGCCTCCCCGTCGCCGTACGTCCGCTGCGCCGGCTCGATGCGCAACTGGCAGCGCAGCGCGAGGGCGTGCACCCGCTCCCCGCCGGGGGCGGTGATCCGCAGCCGGAAGACCAGCGTCGGTCCTGCGGCGTACGGATCGGCCCGTACGCCCGTGCAGCCGAAGTCCAGCTCGGTCACGTCGGCAACCCCTCCCGCGGCGCCGGTGCGGCCCGCTGTCGTACGTCGTCGAAGAAGGCGGCCAGTTCGGCGCGGGCGCCGGAACCGCCGTCGAATCCCTGCCAGTTCAGGCGCAGCCGGCCCACCAGTTCGTAGGCGCGGTCGACCGGGAGGAGGAAGCACTCGCCGCCGGCGCCCCCAGCGCCGTCCCTGCGGACCAGCAGCGCCTCCACGTCCGGCCGCAGCACGCCGGCCAGGGGCGAGTGGCCGAACACGGTCCGCCAGGTGCCGGGATCGACCTCGCTCTCGGTGGCGCCGGCCGGGCTCGGGTAGAGGACCACGGGCCGGTCGAGCGCCGAGTTGTGGAAGAAGAAGGCGACCGAGACGGGGATGCGCAGCCTTTGCCAGGAGGCCGCGTCGGGCACCGAGCCCGGGTCGCTCAGCACCCGGTCGGGCACCGAGGCGAAGCGTCCGCCGCCCGCGCCGGGCCGTTCGAAGAGCAGCGCGCACGGCACGCAGGCGCAGGTCAGCGCGCGCTTGCCGGTGTCGACCAGGTGCCGGTGGGGGCCCGTCAGGTCCACTCCGCACAGCTCGCAGCGTTCGACCGCGGGCTGGCGGGGCGCCACGAAACGGCGCAGTCCGCCCCCGGCGGTCTGCGGGCTCACGGCGCCTCCGGCGGGCGGTTGCCGATCTGCAGCAGCGCGGGCTCGCCCGCGGCCGGACCCGAGCGCGGCATCTCGACCACCGCCACCTCCGGGGCGAAGCAGGACAGCGCGGCCTCGATGCGCTCCCGGGTGGCGTCCATGGTGCTGGGGCAGCCGCAGCCGCCGTCCTCGCGGGCGCTCAGCCGCAGCGTGCCGGTCTCGGGGTCGAAGTGCTCGATGCCCACCGTCGCCCCGGCGCGTGCCGCCTCCACGGCGCGCCCGACCCGGGTCAGGGTGTCCTCGGGGTGCAGGTCGTGGAGGGTCAGCAGGCCCGCCACCATCTCGTCGGCCATCAGCACGGCGAGCGGGTCGGTCGAGCTGTTCTTCAGCAAAGTGACCGCGCGGGTCAGGCCCGCGCCGTAGAACTCCATGAGGGTGCGCACCAGTTCCTCGGCCGCGCGCGCCGTCTCGCCGTCGCCTGAGGCCGCGAACGCGTCGAGGATCTCCTCGACGCGCCGCGCCGTCTGCTCGGCGCTCATCCCGCCATTCCGCTCAGGCCGGTGGGCACGTGCAGCTTCTCCACGGTGCGCCCGCCGCCGACGTACATGTGCACGCCGCACGGCAGACAGGGGTCGAAGCTGCGCACGGCCCGCATGATGTCGATGCCCTTGAAGTTCTCCGGGGAGTTCTCCTCGAAGATCGGGGTGTTCTGCACCGCGTCCTCGTACGGGCCCGGGGTGCCGTAGGTGTCGCGCACGCTGGCGTTCCACGGGGTCGGCGGGTACGGGTGGTAGTTGGCGATCTTGCCGTCGCGGATGACCATGTGGTGCGAGAGCACGCCGCGCACCGCCTCGGTGAAGCCCACGCCGATGCTCTCGTCCGGCACCTCGAACTTCTCCCATGTCTGGGTGCGGCCCGCGCGCACCTCCTCCAGCCCCATCTCGGCGAAGTGCAGGGCGCAGGCGGCGGCGTAGGCCTGGAAGTAGGTGCGGGCCCGGTTGCGCTCCAGGGCGTTGCTCCACTGCGGGATCTTCCACTCGAGGGTGGTCTCCGGCTTGGTGAGCGTCTTGGGCAGGTTGATCACCACGCTGTGCCCGGTGGCCTTCACATAGCCCAGGTCGACCAGGCCGTTGAGCGCGGTGGACCACAGACGGGCGAGCGGGCCGCCACCGGTGTCCAGCGCCAGGTGGTCCTTGCCGTCGAACCAGCGCGGGGACATCACCCAGCTGTACTTGTCGCCGAAGTCACGCTTCTGGGGCGCGGGGATGGTGTGCTGGTTCCACGGGTGGCGCGGGTCGACGGGGTTGCCGAGCGGGTCGTGCGTGACGAACTGCTGCAGGCCCTCCCAGTCCTGGTAGTAGGAGCTGCCCAGGAGGATGCGGATGCCCAGGTTGATCTGCGTCAGGTCGTTGGTGACCAGCTTCCCGTCCACGACGATGCCGGGGGAGACGAACATCTTGCGTCCCCAGTCGGTCATGTTGGCGTACGTGAAGTCGCAGTGCTCCGGGTCGTTGAACGCGCCCCAGCAGCCGAGCATGACGCGGCGGCGGCCGACCTCCTCGTAGCCGGGCATGGCCTGGTAGAAGAAGTCGAAGAGGTCGTCGTGGAGCGGCACGACGCGCTTCATGAACTCCACGTAGCGCATCAGCCGGGTGAGGTAGTCGGTGAACAACTGCACCGACGCGATGGTGCCGACACCGCCCGCGTAAAGGGTGGAGGGGTGGACGTGCCGGCCCTCCATCAGGCAGAACATCTCCCGGGTGTACCGGCTGACCTGCAGCGCCTCGCGGTAGAACTCACCCTCGAGCGGGTTGAGCGAGCGCATGATGTCGCCGATGGTGCGGTAGCCGTGCTCGGCGGCGTGCGGGGCCTCGGTGCGGTCGGCCTGGTCCATGACGCCCGGGTTGGTCTCGCGGACCATCTTCTCGCAGTAGTCGACCCCGACCAGGTTCTCCTGGAAGATGTTGTGGTCGAACATGAACTCCGCGGCCTCGCCGAGGTTGATGATCCACTCCCCGAGGTGCGGCGGCTTCACCCCGTACGCCATGTTCTGCGTGTAGACCGAGCAGGTGGCGTGGTTGTCGCCGCAGATGCCGCAGATCCGGCTGGTGATGAAGTGCGCGTCGCGGGGGTCCTTGCCCCGCATGAAGACGCTGTAGCCGCGGAAGACCGACGAGGTGCTGTAGCACTCCGCGACGCGCTTCTGCTTGAAGTCGATCTTCGTGTGGATGCCGAGGCTGCCCACGATCCGGGTGATCGGATCCCAGGACATCTCCATCAGGCCACTGCCGTCTCCGGCCGTCTTCGTCTTCGGAGCCATGGTGTGTGCGTGCCCTTCGTCAAGCGGGGAGGTGGGGGTCAGTGGCCGGGCCGGTGCCGTGAGGTCACCAGGGCGCCTTGTAGCCCGTGGTGAGCTTCCGGCCGGTGTGACGCCACTTGGGCTCCTTGTCCACGGTCCTGGCCGTGATGGAGCGCAGCCGCCGGATCGCCGCGCCGTACGCGCCGCTGGCGGTACTGGACAGCCGTGCGCCGGGCGGCTCGTCCATGAACGGCATGAACATGTCCGGGAAGCCGGGCATGGTGCAGGCGATGCAGATGCCGCCGACGTTGGGACAGCCGCCGATGCCGTCCATCCAGCCGCGCTTGGGGACGTTGCACTTGACGACCGGGCCCCAGCAGCCGATCTTCACCAGGCACTGCGGCGAGTCGTAGCGGTCGGCGAACTGGCCCTGCTCGTAGTAGCCCGCGCGGTCGCAGCCCTCGTGCACGGTCGCGCCGAACAGCCACGCCGGGCGCAGCTTGTCGTCCAGCGGGATCATCGGCGCGGAGCCGGCCGCCTGGTAGAGCAGGTACGTCAGCGTCTCGGCGAAGTTGTCCGGCTGGATCGGGCAGCCGGGCACGCAGACGATCGGGATGCCCGCCTTCGACTTCCACTCCCAGCCCAGGTAGTCCGGCACGCCCATGGCGCCGGTCGGGTTGCCCTCCATGGCATGGATGCCGCCGTAGGTGGCACACGTGCCGATGGCGACCACGGCCAGGGCCTTGGGCGCGAGACGGTCGATCCACTCACTGGTGGTGATCGGCTGGCCCGTCTCGGGGTTGTCTCCGAAGCCGCACCAGTAACCCTCGGCCTTGATCGCCTCATTGGGGATGGACCCCTCGACGACCAGGACGAACGGATCGATCTCGCCGCGCTCCGCCTTGAAGAACCACTCGATGAAGGTGTCGGCGCCCCCCACCGGACCGCACTCGAAGTCGATCAGCGGCCAGTGCACCTGGATCTCGGGGAGTCCGGGAAGGCCGCCGAGGGCGATCTCCTCGATGCTCGGCAACGTCGCGGCGGTCAGCGACACCGAGTCGCCGTCGCAACTGAGCCCCGCGTTGATCCAGAGAATGTGGATCGGGGCCTGCCCGTCCCCGGCTGCCGGGGTCCGCGCGACGTCGTTCCTGGTCGAAGCAGTCGCATCCATCGGGATGCCTCCTCATCGAGCGACAAATGCCACATAAAGGCATCTATCCCCTTGATAGCGACTGGCTCGCCGGGAGGGGACGTCGAAGAGGGCCAACACGGTGACCGCCCCGCGATCCGTGGGCCCCGCCCCGAACCATGGCCAAGGCGGCCGGCGCGCACGGTGGCGTGGCGGAGGCGGCTGTGCGCGTCTGTATGCCGCGCGGCTGTCGCTGGGCGGGCCTTACGGGCAGGCGGCCGCCGGCGTGGCCACCCGCAGGTGCGGCGGGGTGCCGGCGGGGGTGCGGCGGTGGACGAAGGCGGAACGGAGGGCGTGATACGGGGACCGGGGGTCGAAGAAGGCCTCACGCATCCGGGACAGCTCCTCGGCGCGGTGGGACGCCAGGACACGCTCCGCCTCGCGGCGCTCGGCCTCCGCCTTCTTGGCGGCGATCCTGGGCCGCGTCCCCGCCGTGCGGGCCAGGCGGGCCGCGAGGCGGGCGACGTCGGCGCCGAACTCCTGCGGGCCGCACATCAGCAGCCGGTCCACCAGCCCGATGCGCAGTGCGGCGGCCGCGCCGACCGGGAGCGCCCGCTCCATCAGGCGTGCGGCCATGGCGGGGCCGACCCGGCGGGGCAGGGTGTACGTCCAGTACTCCGAGCCGTACAGGCCCATCAGGCGGTAGTGCGGGTTGAGCACCGCGCCCTGGCGGCACCAGACCTCGTCGGCGGCGAGGGCGAGCATCACGCCACCCGCGCCCGCGTTGCCGCCGAGGGCGGCGACCACCAGGCGGTCGCCGGTGGTGAGGACCGCCTCGACCAGGTCGTCGATGGCGGTGATGTTGGCCCAGGACTCGGCGCCGGGGTCCGCTGCCGCCTCGATGGCCTTCAGGTCGATGCCGTTGGAGAAGACGTCCCGGGCGCCGCCCAGCACCAGCACCGAGGTGGGGCGCGTGCAGGCGTGGCGGTACGCCGCGAGGAGCCGGCGGCAGTCGGCGGCGGACATGGCACCGCCGGCGAAGGTGAACGACAGGACGCCCGCCGCGCCGTCCTCGCGGTAGCGGATGTCGGCCCAGGTGTCACGGTCGCCCGCGAGCTCCGGGGGCAGCGGGTCCTCCGGCAGCGCCGACAGGAGGCCGCCGAGGGCGGTGACGGCGGGCAGCGCGAAGGTGGGCGGGCCGCCGGGGGCGGGACGGGGCCGCAGCCGCGGGATCCACACGGCGCCGTCGCGGGTGGCCCGGCACACCGCGCCCGCGCGGGTGGCCAGCAGCCGGCCCGGCTCGCCGCGCAGCCGGTCCTCGGGGTGGCCGCCGTGCAGGAACCACTGGGCGCCCAGGAGTTCGTCCAGGACGCCGGGCCGCGAGTCGGCGGCGCGCAGCTTGCGCAGCACGGTGGCGGTCGGGTCGGCGGCCCAGTCGATGCGCCGCTCGTCCTGGCGGAGGGCGGGGCGGACGCGGACGAGCGCCCCGAGGGCCGGGTCGCTCTGCCGCCGGGGGGCGTACGCACCCGACGCGAACCGGTCGACGGCCAGCAGGACGGCCTCCATCGCCGCGTCCGAGATCTCGCCCCGGTACAGGTCGCTCTTGCCGACCGGCGGTACCTCGCAGTCCACCGAGGCCCAGACCGGGCCCGCGTCCATCTCCTCCTCGGCCTGCAGGACCGTCACGCCCCATGCGGCGACGCCTTCCTGCACGGCGCGGTCCAGGGAGGCGGGGCCGCGGTCCCCGGGCGGCCCGGGGTGCACGATCAGGCAGGTGCGGGCGGTCCGGACGTCCGCGGGGATCGCCGTCTTCAGCATGGGCGCGATGACGAGTTCCGGCTCATGGCGGGCGATCGCCGCGCGCATGGCGTCGCCGTCGGGTGTCACCTCCACGGCGAGGGTGTGGCCCAGCTCGCCGAGTTCCGCGTACACGCGCTGCGTCAGGCTGTTGAACGCCGACGCCATGAGCAGGATGTGCATGACGACCTCCCGGGCCGCCCGGCACGTCGGGGAGGGGGGAGCACCGGCCCCGGCCTTCAGCGATGATGCCTGCCCCGCGGGCGCCTGCGGGTGCGCCCGGCCGCCGGTTCACCCGATCGCCCCCGGGCGGCCCGCCGCCGGGCCGGGCCGCCGCGCTGTCCCGGGCCGTCTCACGTATTGACGCGAACGCATCAACTCGATAGGTCTATACCAGATGCATTTGGTGCAGACCATTTGCGCGTTCCCCCCACGGGAGGCCCGGATGCGAAGAACTCTGGCCCTGGTCACGGCGCTCGTCGGAGCGCTCGTCCTGCTCCTCGCCCCGCCCGCCGCGGCGGCCGCCCCGAGCGCGGCCTTCGTCAAGACGGCCACCTGGGACACCGGATACCAGGGGCAGTACACGATCACCAACGGTGGTACCACGACACTCAGTGGATGGACCGTCGAGTTCGACCTGCCCTCGGGGACGAGCGTCGGCTCGTACTGGGACACCCTGATGACCCGGAACGGCAGCCACTACACCTTCAAGAACCGCGAGTACAACGGCACCCTCGCGCCCGGCGCGAGCGCCGTATTCGGGTGGGTCTCCTCGGGCACGGGCGTGCCCGAGGACTGCAGGCTCAACGGCGGTTCCTGCACCGGCTCCGGCGGCGGCCCGGACACCACCGCGCCCGGCGTCCCCGGCGGGGTGACCGTCGGCTCGGCCACCTCCTCCTCCCTCACCGTCCGCTGGACGGCCTCCACCGACGACTCCGGCAGCGTCGCCGGCTACGAGGTCTCCCGGGACGGCGGCGCGCCCGTCGCCGTGACCGGCACCTCGTACACCGCCACCGGGCTGCAGGCGAGCACCGGCTACTCCTTCCGGGTCCGCGCCAAGGACGCGGCCGGCAACACCTCCGCCTACAGCGGCGCCGTCACCGGGACCACCACCTCCGGCGGCACCAACCCGCCCCCGGGCGGCGTGCGCACCGCGCCGTACGTCGACATGGGCGCCTGGCCGACGCCCGGCCTCACCACGCTCTCCTCGGCGAGCGGCCTGAAGAGCTTCACCATGGCCTTCATCACCGCCTCGTCCTGCAAGGCGATGTGGTTCAACGCCTACGACCCGCGCGACGCCTGGAACAAGGACCAGATCGACGCGATCCGCGCGGCCGGCGGTGACGTCAAGATCTCCTTCGGCGGCGCCTCCGGCATCGAACTCGCACAGGCCTGCGGCTCGGTCGACGCGCTGTACGCCGAGTATGACGCGGTGGTCAACGCCTACGGCCTGACGTACGCGGACTTCGACATCGAGGGCGCCGCCACCGCCGACCCGGCGTCCGTCGTCCGCCGTTCCCAGGCGCTGGCCCGGCTCCAGCAGGCCCACCCGGGACTGCGGATCTCGCTCACCCTGCCCGTCCTGCCGGAGGGGCTCACGGAGGACGGCCTGGGCGTCGTGCGGTCGGCCCGGGACGCCGGGGTGAACCTCGACGTCATCAACATCATGGCGATGGACTACTACCGCAGCGCCGACTACGGCGACGCGGCGATCCAGGCCGCCAACAGCACCTTCGCCCAGCTCAAGTCCCTCTACCCCGGCAAGTCCGACGCCCAGGTGTGGGCGATGGTGGGCGTCACGCCGATGCTCGGCCAGAACGACGACGGCCGGATCTACGACCAGGCCGACGCCCGTCAGCTGGTGAGCTTCGCCCAGGGCAAGCACCTCGGCCTGCTCGCCTTCTGGGAGACGACCCGGGACCGCAACGCCTGCAGCGGCGCGCTCTACATGTGCACCAACATCCCCCAGTCCCCGTACGAGTTCTCGCGGATCTTCGCGGGCTACACCGGATAGCGCCTCCCCCGGGGGTCCCCGGGGCGGTCCCCACGGGCCGTCGTCGTGTGCGGAACGCGGCGGCGGCCCGCTGCTTTCCGGCCGATGTGGAGACGATGTCGTCGATCCGTGAAGGCGCTTTCACGGAGGCCGCGGTTCCACTGAGTCCATTCACCCGGACGCCCAGCTCACCGCAAGTGCGACACAACGGATAGTACACATCGTGAACAACCGGTGACCGAAAGTCGCGGAGCGATGTGACGAGCGGGCGTTCGATGCACAAGACTCCTCGACGTCCGATATCCGGATCTAGTGCCGAAGGAGTGTTCGCTATGCGGATCAGTGCGGTGGGGACCTGCCTGGCCCTGATGGCGGCGGTGTGTTCGGCGGGGGTCGCGGCCGGCTCGGCGGAGGCCCGGCCGACCGGGGCGACGAGCCTGTACGCGCCGTCCGCGCTCGTCCTGTCCGTGGGGAAGGGAGAAGACCCCGCGACAGCGACGATACAGCGCGCGGTGGTGCTGCGCTGCAGGCCCACCCCGTACGGCGACCACCCCGACCCGGTGGCCGCCTGCGCGGAACTCGCGGCCGGGGGCGGGGACCTCGCGGCCATGACCGCCGACGCGGAGGGTGCGGCCTGTACCCGGATCTGGGACCCGGTGGTGGTCACCGCCGACGGGGTGTGGGAAGGCCGGCGCGTCACCTTCGCGCGGACCTTCGGCAACCCGTGCATGCTGCGCGGCAGCGACGCGGCCGGCGTCTTCGCCTTCTGACGTTGATGCCGTGAACCAAGGCCACGGGGTTCACCGTGGGGGAGAGCCCTGTGAGGGGGCGGCCGACTCGTGGGACGGGGTCGGCCGCCCCTGTTTCGTGTGCGCCGTCCGGCGTCAGGTCGTCTTGATCTGGCCGCCGTCGATGGTGAACTCGGCGCCCGTCACGTTGCCGGCGACGGGGGAGACGAGGAACGCGATCAGGGCGGCGACTTCCTCCGGTTCGGTGATGCGGCCGGTGGAGATGCCCATGCTGCGCGGCACGACCTCGTCCAGGGCCTCCTGGGCGGTGGTTCCCGCGGCCGCGGCCGTCTGGTCGGCGAAGGCCCCCGGGGCGGTCCAGAAGGGCGTGCGGACGGGGCCGGGGGCGACCGCGTTGACGCGGACGCCCCGCGGGGCGAACTCCTCGGACAGCGACTTCGTCAGGTTCGCCAGCGCGGCCTTGGCGGCCGAGTAGTCCACGACCATGGGGAAGGGGAGGCGCGCGTTGATGGACGTGACGTTCACGATCGCGCCGCCGCCCGCCTCCACCATGTGGGGGAGCGCGGCGCGGGTGGCGCGGACCGCGCTGAAGAAGGAGATCTCGAAGACGCGCGCCCACTCCTCGTCGTCCACCTCGAGGAAGCCGCTGCGGGGCTTCCCGGAACCCACGTTGTTCACCAGGATGTCGACGGTCCCGTGACGCTCCGCGGCCTGCCGCACGAGTTCGGCGGGGCCGTCCGGGGTGGAGAGGTCGACCGCCACGGGGGTCACCTCGTAGGAGTCCCGAAGGGCTTCCGCCTCTGGGGTGACGCTGCGGCTGCCCGCGACGACGCGGACGCCCTCACGTGCCAGCGTCCGGGTCACCGTCAGGCCGATGCCCCTGCCGGCCCCGGTGACGACCGCGACCTTGTCCTGGAGTTGCAGTTCCATGGGGTCCCCTTCGGGATGGGCGGGTGGGTACCGAGCCTGGGGGACGGCTGGCGGAGTCGCCATCGGAGCGCCGCCGGGTGGGTGCGGGGTGTGAGGGTGGGGTCGGATACGTGTCCTGACGCCCTGTTGGCGCCGGAGCGCCGTGCGGTGTGCGGTAGCGGTATCGACCGTGTGCGGCAGGGGACTTGACGGGGCATTGGTCTAGTCCTACCGTCATGCGTCCATCGCAATGTTCACGGGTGCATCCATGGTTCATCCATGTGAACATGCCGTCTCCTGGGAAGGCGTCCCCCCATGTCCCACAGATCACAAGCCCTCCTCACCAAGGGAATCTTGGCCCTCGTCGCGGCGCTGGTCGCCGCCCTCCTGGCCGCGCTGCCCGGCAGCGGTCGTGCCGCCGCCGCGCCGGCTGCCTTCAGCCACCCCGGCGTCCTGGTCAGCCGGACCCAACTCGACTTCGTACGCGGCAAGGTGCAGGCCGGGGCGCAGCCCTGGAAGAGCGCGTACGACCAGATGATGGCGTCGAACTACGCCTCGCAGTCGCGAACCCCCAAGCCGCGCGCGGTCGTCGAGTGCGGTTCCTACTCCAACCCCAACTACGGCTGCACCGACGAGCGCGAGGACGCGATCGCGGCCTACACCAACGCGCTGGCCTGGTACATCACCCGGGACGCCAAGTACGCACAGAAGGCGATCCAGCTGATGGACGCCTGGTCGGCCACCATCACCGACCACACCAACAGCAACGCCCCGCTGCAGACCGGCTGGGCGGGCTCGGTGTGGCCGCGTGCGGCGGAGATCATCCGCTACACCTACACCAGCTGGCCGAACGTGAACCGCTTCGCCACCATGCTGCGCAACGTCTACCTCCCGGAGGTCATCAACGGGTCCAAGAGCAACGGCAACTGGGAGCTCAGCATGATGGAGGCCGCCGTCGGCATCTCCGTCTTCCTCGACGACCGCGCCTCCTACGACAAGGCTGTCACGCGCTACCTCAACCGCGTCGCCGCGTACGTCTACCTGGACACCGACGGTGCGCTGCCCAAGACCGTGCCCGGCAGCGGGCTCGACACCCGGGACGAGATCGTCGGCTACTGGCAGGGTCAGTCCACCTTCGTGACCGGCCTGACCCAGGAGACCTGCCGCGACTTCACGCACACCGGCTACGGGATCTCGTCGATCTCGCACGTCGCGGAGACCAGCCGCATCCAGGGCGAGGACCTTTACCCGCAGGTGGGCGAGCGGCTGCGGCAGGCGCTCGGCTTCCAGTCCAAGTACCAGCGGGGCGCGGCCGTGCCCTCCTGGCTCTGCGGCGGGCACCTCAACCTGGGGCTCGGGCCGGTCACCGAGGTCGGCTACAACGCGATGCACAACCGGCTCGGCTACGCCATGACCAACACCCAGGCGCTCACCGAGTCCCAGCGCCCGGCCGGCAGCAACAACCTCTTCGTCGCCTGGGAGACCCTGACCCACGGCGATAACCTCTCCTGATCCTGCAGAGGTGAGCGGCGACGGAGGGAACAGGCCATGCCCGTACGTGTCGAGCGCAGCGGACCCGTCACCACGGTGGTGCTCTCGCGCCCTGAGGCGCGCAACGCCGTGGACGGCCCGACGGCGCGGGAACTGGCCGACGCCTTCCGTGAGTTCGATGCCGACGCCGGCGCATCCGTCGCCGTGCTGTGGGGCGAGGGCGGCACCTTCTGCGCGGGTGCCGACCTCAAGGCCATCGGCACCCCTCGCGGCAACGAGGTGACCGATGTGGCGGAAGGCGGGGACGGCCCCATGGGGCCCACCCGCCTGCGGCTGGGCAAGCCGGTCATCGCTGCGATCTCGGGCCACGCGGTGGCCGGCGGCCTGGAACTGGCCCTCTGGTGCGATCTGCGGGTCGCGGAGGAGGACGCGGTGCTCGGGGTGTTCTGCCGGCGCTGGGGCGTGCCACTGATCGACGGCGGGACGGTACGGCTGCCGCGGCTGATCGGCACCTCCCGGGCGATGGACCTGATCCTGACGGGGCGTCCGGTCGACGCGGCGGAGGCGTACGCCATGGGTCTGGTCAACCGGGTCGTCCCGCCCGGCGGGGCGCGGGACGCGGCGGAAAGGCTCGCCGCGGAGATCGCGGCCTTCCCGCAGACCTGCCTGCGGCACGACCGGCTCGCGGTGCTGGAGGCCGGGGGACTGGAGGAAACGGCCGCGCTCGAGGCGGAGTTGCGGCACGGCCGGGTGTCCCTCGCGGAAGCGGGGGAGGGTGCGGCGCGCTTCTCGGCGGGGGCCGGTAGGCATGGCGCGTTCGACGGGAGCTGACCGGCGCGGAACGACCGACGGGGGCCGATCCGCGCCGGTCACCCGGCTGCCGACCCGCGCCCATCACGTGCCTGTCGTGTGTGCTTCGGCGGATTCCCGTGTGTGGACCACGGACGCGCTCTGGACATCCGTATGTCATGGGCACTTAAATCTGGCACCGCCTCACCTCCGCACCCGGGCCCGCCCCACCGTGGCCGGACGCAGATGCGGGGACCGCGCACGCCCCCCACCAGAGGAGCACGATGCAGCCCAGCACCAGACGTGCCGCGACCGCGATATCCGCGGCGCTGGCCGCCACCGCCGTCACCGCCGCCCTCCTGACGCCGTCCGCGGCGTCCGCGGCGTCCGGGTCCGGTCGCCAGCTGCCCACCCGGGCCACCGGCGTCGCCCGCGCCGACGCCGCCGTCACCGCCAACGCCACCAGGCTCTCCGTCACCTCCGCGCAGGGCCGTACCGTCCGCGACGTCGTCACCGACGCGGACGGCGCCCAGCACATCCGCTACGACCGGACCTACCGCGGACTGCCCGTCCTCGGCGGCGACCTCGTCGTCCACCTCGCGCCGGGCGGGGCCTACGAGGGCGCCGAGCGGGCGACCCGCTCCGACCTGGCCGTGCCGAGCACCACCCCCGCCGTCAAGGCCGCCGGCGCCGCCGACCAGGGCCTGGCGGCGCTGCGTTCCGCCCACCGCGGGACCGTATTCCGGCAGGCCAAGGCCAAGCCGCAGCTCGTCGTCGACGCACTGCACGGCACGCCCCGCCTGGCCTGGCGCACCACCGCCGTCGGCCTCGACAGGCTGGGCAACCCCGCCGCCCGCGTCGTCCTCACCGACGCCCGCACCGGTGCCCGCATCGACGCCTGGGACGCCCTGGAGACCGCCACCGGCGACGGCAAGTCCCTGTACGGCGGCACCGTGTCCCTGGAGACCACCCTCAGCGCCGGCACCTACCAACTGAAGGACCCCACCCGCGGCAACACCTACACCGGCGACGCGCAGAACAAGACCGACCTGTGCATCTTCGGCATCTGCTTCTCCCGGGCCCCCGCGGTCCTGTTCACCGACGCCGACAACCACTGGGGCACCGGCACCACCGCCGACCGCGCGACGGCCGCCGTCGACGCCCAGTACGGCACCAACGAGACCTGGGACTACTACAAGACCGTCCACGGCCGCAACGGCATCGCCGGCGACGGCAAGGGCTCGTACAACCGCGTCCACTACGGCAGCAACTACAACAACGCCTTCTGGGACGACAGCTGCTTCTGCATGACCTACGGCGACGGCGACGGCACCACCTTCGGGCCGCTGGTCGCTCTCGACGTCGCCGGGCACGAGATGTCGCACGGTGTCACCTCGCGCACCGCGGCGCTCACCTACTCCGGGGAGTCCGGCGGCCTCAACGAGGCCACCTCGGACATCTTCGGCACCCTCGTGGAGTGGTACGCCGGCAACTCCTCCGACACCGGCGACTACCTCATCGGCGAGCGCATCGTGAAGTCCGGATTCGGCGAGCCCGCCCTGCGCTTCATGGACAAGCCCTCCAAGGACGGCAGCTCGGTCGACTGCTGGAGCTCAGGCGTCGGCAACCTCGACGTCCACTACTCCTCCGGCGTCGCCAACCACTTCGCCTACCTGCTCGCCGAGGGCAGCGGCGCCAAGACGGTGGGCGGTGTCAGCTACAACAGCCCCACCTGCGACGGCTCCACCGTGAGCGGCATCGGCCGCGACAAGCTCGGCAAGATCTGGTACCGCGCCCTCACGGTCTACATGACCTCCGGCACGAACTACGCGGGCGCCCGCACCGCCACCCTCAAGGCCGCCACCGACCTCTACGGCTCCACCGGCGCCGAGTACGCCGCCGTGGCCGCCGCCTGGTCCGCCGTCAGCGTCAACTGACACCCGGGCGGATCCCTGGACCCGTGGGACCGGCCACCGCCAGGCCGGTCCCACGGGCCCCTGCCATACTGGTCCCCGTGACCACAACCGACGCGTCGGCGGCGATACACGCGCACGTACGGGCCTTCAACGCCCGCGACCTGGACGCGCTCCTGACCGGTTTCACCGACGACGCCGTATGGATCACCGGCACCACCACGGTGCGCGGCCGCGCCGCGCTGACCGAACTCTTCGACGAGGCGATGCGCGGGCTGCTCCCCACGCTGGAGGTCCACGACCTCGTCACCGAAGGCGACCGCGCGGCCTGCCAGATGACCGAGACCCTCACCTACCGCGGTGAGCGCCGCACCTGCCCCATCGCCGCGTTCTACCTGCTCAGGGACGGGCGCATCGCCTCTGCGAAGGTCTACCGGGAGGGCAGCGCGGACGTGGCCTGAGCGGCGGCGTCAGGACGAACCGCGCTCCGTCCACGGCCGGAGCTTGTCCGGGTTGCGGATCGCCCAGATGCGGGAGACGCGGCCGCCGGTGATGCCGAACGCCGCCACCGTCACCGTCGTCCCGGCGTGCCGGGCGACCAGGCCGGGCCGGCCGTTGACCTTCCGCTCCAGCAGCGTCAGGCCCGGAGTCCTGCCGGCCATCTGGATCAAATACTGGGCGATGCGCTCGCTGCCTTCCACCGGACGGAGGACGGCACCGACCAGCCCCCCGCCGTCGGCGATCATCGTGGCACCGGGGTCGAGGAGGCCGACGAGGGCCTTGATGTCCCTGGCCTCCCACGCCTCCTTGAAGTGCCGCACCACACCGGCCTGCCCGGCCGCCGGCACCGCCGGGTTCTGCGCGTCGCGAATGCGCCGGCGGGCCGAGTACGCCAGTTGCCGGCAGGCCGCCGGCGTACGGCCGACGATTTCGGCCACCTCGGGGAAGGGGAACCGGAAGACGTCGTGCAGGACGAACGCCACGCGCTCGGCAGGTGTCATCGACTCCAGCACGACGAGGAAGGCCATGGTCACCGACTCGTCCAGGGTGACCCGGTCGGCGGGGTCGGCCGACTCGGCCCCACCGTCGGCGGTGGGCCCGACGGTCCACTCCGAGCGGTCCGGCAGCGGCTCGGGTATCCACGAGCCGACGTAGCGCTCGTGCCGGACCCGTGCCGAGCCGAGCAGGTCGAGGCAGATGCGGCTGGCCACCGTCGTCAGCCAGGCACCAGGCGACTCGATGGCCTCCTGCTGCGGCCGCGACATCGCGTACCAGCGGGCGTAGGTCTCCTGCACGGCGTCCTCGGCCTCGGCCAGCGAACCGAGCAGCCGGTAGGCGAGATTGATCAGATGGCGCCGCTCGCCGATGACCGCGCTCAGCTCCGGTTCGGCCTCGTCGTGCGCCGGCTGCAATGGGGTGCTCATGGTCGCGACCGCTCCCTGGTTCGTCGTTCGTCCCGTCCGCTTGCGCTCTCGCCACTTCGACGGAACACGGCCGCCGTTCGTCAGCCGGCGCATCGCCTGACAGTTCACGGGCCCGTCTCGTCGGAGTGACGGGACAGTACCGATCCGCCGCCGCGAGACAGAAGAGGGACCTCACACCATGGCCACACGGGTAACGGCAGAACACCGCAGCCTCACGTTCCTTCGGACAGCGGTCGCCCTGCAGACCTCGGCGATCTTCTTCCAGGCGGCCACCGCCGGGCTGCTGCTGTCCTCGTCCCACGGCGAGGTGCTGCACAGCGCCGGAGCGCGCGTGATGTACGGGGCCTCGATGCTGTACGTGCTCGCGGCGATCCTCGCGTGGCGACCGGGCGGCGGATCGCCCCGCCCCATCCTGTACGCCTCCGGCTTCCTGGCCCTCGCCTCGGTACAGGTGGTGCTGGGCATCGCCCACAAGCCGTCTGTCCACGTCCCCCTGGGCGTCCTGATGTTCGGCCTGAGCGTCCTGGCGCTGGGCCACGCGCTGTACACCCGCCGGTCGTAGCCGGCCCGAGCCGCTGCGCAGCGTCGAGCAGCACGTGCCTGCCGGCGGTCTCCTCGTCCGGAAGCGGGATGCCGAGTTCGCGCCTGGGCTTTCCGTCACCGTTCGGCCATGCATGGGCCAGGGAATTTCCGGCGCGTGCCGGAGGTCGGCACCGGACGGGCGGCCCGGCCGCCCCCGCATGATCGACTAGGAGTCGGAGCGCAGCCCCAAGGCGCTGTGCTGGATGACCCCGGCGGGCGCGTCAGCGGAGCCCGGCCGCGCACGCGTCAACTCCACCAGCCGCGAACGGAGGTCAGTCGCCGGTTCCCCGAGCACGATGGCACTGATCACCAACTCGAGCATCAGGCAGTCGTAGTCGTCGTTCGTGCCTCGATAGCGATCGGGATCACGTTCGACCACGGCATGGGTGATTCGCCGTCCGCCGCCGTCGACCGGCGTGAAGGTGGCCGCGAAGACTCCGCGACCGGTCCAGCTTCGATGCAGGAAGGCGACCTCGCCCTCCGTGAAGACGTTCCACTTCTCGTCCATGTCCCGCGCTGCGTAGCCGCGCTGGATCCGCTCCCAGTCCTCGTCCGACCAGATCCGCTGGGGCAGTTGTGGCAACGGATGAGGAGCCGATATCGGATGGATGCGGCGGGAGAACGTGGACCTGGTCACGCGTGCGTCAGCGGGCATGGCGTGATCCTACGGACGAACCCGGGCGTGACGGAATCCGCTCCCGGGGTTGCGTCCCTCGTCCATCCAGCGGGCGTCGTCGCCGACGGCGAGCGCGGCCACAGCCCCGGATCACGCGTCCAGGTCGTCCGGGTCGAGGCACGGTTCCAGGCGGCCCCGGACGAACGCGTTCGTCACGGTGATCCCGGCGTCCAGGAAGTCGTGCCGGGGCAGCACACCGGGCATGTGCCGCCCCAGCACCCGGAAGGGGAGACATTTGTGTCACAGGTCGAGCAGATGGATGCGGCGGCGGGACGAGGGGCTGCCGAGGGTGATCGCGGGGCGGGTTCTGGTGGGGGCGCCGGGGACGGCACGCTCGAGGTGGACGCGGCCGCCGAGTTCGACCAGGCCGTCCGGAGCGGGGGCGGTGAGGATCTGGGAGCCGCGGCCCTGGGCGATGTTGAGGGCGCGATCGAGGCGGTCGGTGAGCAGGAGCGCCGCCGAGCCGGTGGCCTCGACCTCGTCGACGCCGTCGCCGCGGCCGGGGAAGCCGCGGGCGCGCACGCGTCCGGCGGGCTCGTCCTCCCAGGCCCAGGCGTAGACCCACTCGCCGGGGGGCGGTACGGGCAGCGCGTCGACCTCCTCGGGGGAGTCGTACTGCCGGAGCGTGCGGGGCGGGGCCCAGGCGGGGCTGGCCTCGAGCCAGGTGAACTCGCCGTCCAGGCGGACGCCCACGACGCCGGCGGGGGTGATCAGTTCTGGGGCGTCCAGCAGCCAGGCGGCGCCCATGCAGGGGGAGCCGGCGAAGGGCAGCCGACCGTCCGCGGAGCGGATGTCGATGATGCCCCGCTCGGGGTCGTCGACGAACACGGTCTCGGTGAAGCCCGATCGACGCGCGAACGTCACGCGGTCCTGCTCGTCGGTGACGGCGCTTCCGTCACGCACCACGGCCAGCCGGTCGCCGTGGTCGCCGTCGGGTCCGCAGAAGACCCGCACTATGTCGTAGCCGGTCATGGCCGCAGCCTGCCTCATGACTGCGCGACGGGGGAGAGGGGAAGCGAGGCACCCAGCGCCGCGCTCCGGAGCGGGGTGATGCGCTCGATGACGACGGCCGCCAGGCCGGCCGCGGCGAGCATGCACGTCTCCGCGGCGACGAGGAAGGCCGGCGACCAGGGGTCCACGTGCGTGGCCACCAGGAGTGCGGCCGCGGCTGTCGCCGCCTGCGCGCAGCGGGCAAGCGGCAAGGGGGATGTGGGGGGCTTGCTGGACATGGTGGATGGCCTGTCTCGGGTCGTGCGCGGCTCCGGTGGACACGGGAGCGGAGTGATCATAGGGGTTGAGGGGCGCACGTGTGTACGGGTTACGGGTCCTCATCCTCGGGGCTGTACGTCCCCCACCACGTGGGCGAGCGTGCCGGCCGGGGCGGCGCGTTCGTCGGGGGGCATGCCGGGGTGGTGGCCCGCCGTCACGGGCAGCCCCGCGGACGCGGAGCCGGCGAGGGACAAGCGGGAGACGATGCGGTAGCGGTCGCCGCGGTAGAGGGAGTGCACGTACTCCACGGGGCGCCCGGCGGCGTCGCTGGTGAGCCGGTCGAAGAGGAGCGCGGGGGAGAGCACGGGCACGCCCAGCAGCCTGGCCTCCTCCTCGTTGGCCACCGTCGGTTCGATGGACTGCACGGCCTCGTGGACCCGGATGCCGTACCGCTCGCGCAGCCGGTCGTAGAAGTCCCCGGACTCCATGTCGGCCGCGCGCAGGCCCGGCACCAGCTCCGCCGGGACGTGCAGATACTCGACGGCCATCGGCTCGCCGTCGACGAGGCGGAGCCGGGCGATGTAGACGATCTCGGCGGCGGGCGACACCCGGAGCTTGCGGCCGACGCGGGCGCCGGCCCGCACCGTGGCGAACTCCAGGACGCGGCTGAGCCAGTGGCCGGAGGCCTGCGGCAGACTGAAGGCGTTCTCCCCCTGGGCGAGTTCCTGGGTGATCTTCGCGGGGGCGACGAACATGCCGCTCCCGTGGCGCCGGACGAGCAGACCGGTGGTGACCAGCTCGTCGACGGCCGAGCGCACAGTGGGACGGGAGACGTCGAGTTGCTCGCACAGGGCGCGCTCCGACGGGATCGGGGTGCCCGGTGCCTGTGACTCGACGAGTTCCAGGAGGTGGTCGCGGACCCGTTCGCGCTTCAGTGGCGACCGCGGTGCTTCCCCCGTCATGCGCCTCGCCCCTCTCCATGGCCGTGCAGTGCCGTGTCCATGAGGCTATCCAGTTGCTGACCAGTTCTCCAGAGTTTCAGGTATCACAAGAGGCTCCGACGCCCTGAATTCCCTTCTAGTTCGCGGACTTGACCCCTCATCCGGGCTATGCCACCTTGCCTTACCAGTGGAAGACCAGTTGCCAAGTGGTAAGCCCTCCCCCACGCGCTCCACCCGACTGGAAGGGGTCCCCATGTCAGGACCGTTCCGCACCACCGCCCGGGTCCGCACCGCGATGGCCGCCTGTGTGACGGCGGGTCTCGCCTGTGCCGGGCTCGTCGCGCCGCCCGCGTCCGCCGCGGCGGCCACGCTCACCGCGCAGTACCGGACGAGCGCGTCCGGGGCCACCGCGGACCAGGTCGAGCCCTGGCTCGAGATCACCAACCGGGGCACCTCGTCCGTCCCGCTCAGCGAGGTGACCCTGCGCTATTACTTCGAGGCCGACAGCCCCACCACCGCGTACCGCTTCGCGTGCTCCTGGGCGGTCAAGGGGTGCGCCAACATCACCGGCACGTTCGGCAACCTCGCCAACCCCACCGCCACCGCCGACCGTTACCTGGAGATCGGTTTCACCTCCGGCGCGGGCTCGCTCGCCCCCGGGCAGAACACAGGCGACATGCAGTTGCGCTTCCACCGCGCGGACTGGCAGCGCCTGACGCAGTCCGACGACTACTCCTTCAACGGCTCCCAGACCTCTTACACCGACTGGGACAAGGTCACCGTGCAGCGCGGCGGCTCGGTCGTCTGGGGCACCGCGCCCGCCGGCAACGACCCCACCGACCCGCCCACGGATCCGCCGGCCGACCCCAACGCGCCCGCGCTCTTCGACGACTTCGACTACACCTCGAGCAGCGACCCCGCGCTGCAGAGCCACGGCTGGACCGTGAAGTCCGGCCAGGGCGGTCCCGGCGTGCCGGGCGCCACCTGGTCCCCGCAGGACGTCACCTTCGTGGCGGGCACGGGCAGCGACAAGGTCATGAACCTCCGCCTCACCACCGACGGCACCGCCGCCGGCACCAAGGAGAGCGAGATCCAGACCACCGCCCGCAAGTTCCGCAACGGCACCTACGCCGCCCGGGTGCGCTTCAACGACACCCCCACCGGCGGTCCCGACGGCGACCACGTCGTCCAGACCTTCTTCGCCTTCACGCCGCTCAACGCGCCGATGGACCCGAACTACAGCGAGCAGGACTTCGAGTACCTGCCCAACGGCGGCTGGGGCGAGCCGAGCAACATCATGTACACGACGTCCTGGGAGACCTACAACCCGGACCCGTGGAACGCGGTCAACACCCACTCCGAGAACCGCCAGAGCTACGAGGGGTGGCACGACCTGCAGATCACCGTCGACGACAGCGCCATCACCTACTCCATCGACGGCCAGGTCTTCGGCACCCACGGCGAGCCCTACCTGCCCGAGACCAGCCAGTGGATCGACTTCAACCACTGGCTGATCGACCTCACCGGCCAGACGGGCGGCACCACGCGCTCGTACGACCAGCAGGTGGACTACGTCTACTTCGTCAAGGACCAGGTGCTGACCCCCGCACAGGTGGCGGCCAAGGTGGCCGCCTACCGCAGCGCGGGGACCGTCTTCACCGACACCGTCCCGGGCGGCTGACCGGGCCCCGTGCCGCCGCCCACCGCCACAGGGGCGCGGTGGGCGGCGGCACGGACCGTCCCTACGGAAGCGACCGGCAGTACAGCGCGTCCGGGGTACGGGAGGAACCGAAGCGGCCGGTCCAGGCGATGCCCGCGGCGTACTCGCGGTCCTCGCACTGCCAAGCCACGACGCGTACGGTCGAGTACCCGGCGGACGGTTTGACGATGATCGGGCACCTCGCGCTCCCGGCAGCTATCGACCGCCGGCCCGCGGTGCTGCTCGGACCAGAGGGCATGGGACTCAGCGACGTCGAGCGCCGCCGGGCCGATGCTCTCGCCGAGCTGGGATGCGTAGCGCTGGCCTTCGACCTTCACGGCAGGCGCTATTTGGGCGACCCCGAGGAGATGCTGGCCCGGTGCATGCCACTGCTCGCTGATCCCGACCGGATGCGGCGCATCGGCCACGCGGCACTCAACGAGTTGCGCACCGAGCCCCGGACCGACCCCGATCGGATCGCCGCCGTCGGCTACCACCCACAGCACGCGCAGCGAGCCTGGCGCGACGTCGTCGACCTGCTCGCCGAGTGCCTGCCCGTGACGGAAGATCTGCGGGCATGACCCAGGCAACCAGCCTGGCGCCAGGCCTGGCTCGCGTCGTGCACTGACAGTCCCCTCCCTTCAAGTCCGCACAGCAGAACCACATTCGAGCGGATGCTCGATCACAGAGAAGCGTTCGCAACTGCCGCAGTAAATAACGGATTTACTGCGACGGAGCCCCTGCCATGATCGTCGCGATCTGCGGCGGTCCGTTTCGGCCGCCAGGGCGAGGTGTACGCATCCTCCGCGCCCGCTCCTGGTCGTAGGGGTCTGGGCCGGGTTCGGCGAATACCTCTTCCATTTGCTCGGGATCTGCGCTGCGCCACAGTGCAGATCCCGAACCGTGGTCACCGTGCGCGGGGCCTGTCACCTCCGATACCGCTGCGCCACTGCCGCGAAGGCGGCCTTGGGTTCCCATTCCATGTCGGGGTAGGTCTGCCCCCGGCGCCCTTCGAGGAGTTTGACGATGCCCAGGCCGGCCCGGTCCAGATCGTCCCTGGGGTCGCCGTCCGGGCGGTGCGGGTAGCCGGGCAAGGAGAACAAGAACACAAACGCGCTGTCCACGCCCTCTGCCTCGAAGATCTCCAGCAGTTCGCTCAGATATGCGGCCTGGCCGGCCTCGTCGCGCTCGTATATGCCGTTGAGCCGTACAGGGGCCTTGGTCTCTGGATCGTGCTCGACCACTTCCAGCACCCGCCCACCTCGGTCTCCCGCGCCGCGGTAGGCCGCGGTGCCGAACCCGGTGATAGCGAGCGGCTTGGGACCTTGGGCCAGGGTGTGCACCGCGTCCCGGAATCGGTCGGCGACGCCGGCGGAGCGGATCAGCTCGAACGTCACCATGTCGAAAGGAGTCCAGTCGACCTGCTCGAACTGGATGGATGCGTAGGTGAGCTTGCCCTGGAAGCGCTCGCGGACCGTGGCCGCGGCGTCGCGGAGGAATGTGTTGATGCGCACGCCGAGCTCGCGCATCGCTTCGGCCCGGCGCTCGGGTTGGCTCATCAGCTGCTCGACCCGCTCCTCGGGGCTCTCTCCGGGCAGGAACCCGCGGTTCATCACGCTCAGCTCGACCCCTGCGACGAACACGACTGTGGCCCCCTGCTGCCGGAGCCGTTCCGCTCGCTCGGCGCAGTCGCGGAAGAGCGTGAGGATCTGCTCCGGATCCAGCTCTAGCGGATAGGGCGAGAACCAGACCTCCAGGCCGAGCTCGGCGGCGGCACCGGCGGCTACCTCCAGTCGGTCCGGGTCGCCGCCGATGATCTGGACCGCGTTGCAGTGCAGGTCGTCGCGGATGATGGCGAGCTCGCGCCGGACCACCGCGAGGTCGAAGTGCTCGCGGGATGTCTGGCCATGCACGACGAATCCGGTGTCGTAGGTCATGCCTCTTGCTCGCACGGTGACGCCTCTCTGTCGGTCTCGGTTCGGGTCGAGGCTGACAGTAAAAGTGCGCGTACGCAAGTTTGCGTGCGCGCATTCTTCTGTGGAATGCTGACACCGTGACGACACCACCACCAGGGCTGCGGGAGCGGAAGAAGCAGGCCACGCGCGAGGCGCTACGCGAGGCGGCCCTGCGTCTGGCCGTGGAGCGGGGACCGGACCAGGTGCGGGTCGAGGACATCGCCGACGCGGCCGGGGTCTCGCCGCGTACCTATAACAACTACTTCGCCAGCCGTGAGCAGGCGATTGTCTCCGCTGTTACGGCGGACCGGGAGGCGCGGATCGCGGCAGCGGTCGCAGCCCGGCCCGCAGGAGTACGCCTGGCTGACGCCGTCACCGAAGCAGTGGTCGAGCAGTACACGAACACCAGTGAGCGTGAACACGAGGCGCTGCTGCTGATCACCACCCGCACCACGCTGCGCGACGCGTTCCTCGATACCACCGCCGGTATCGAGCCCCCTCTCACGTCGGTGATCGCCGAACGCCTGGGCGATGCCGGGGCGCACACAGCCCGCGTTCTCGCGGCGAGCGTGGCCGCGGCGGTTCGCATCGCGTTGGAAAGCTGGCTCCGGCCGACTGGGAACACAGGGGCCATCGAGAGTTTCGGCGCCGGAGGATTGGTCGTGCCCTCCGGCTCACTGCCCGACCAGCTTCGCGTGGCGCTGGCCCCGCTCGCGCCCGCGTTCGAGGCCGCCGAGCGACGAACCCAACCGTGAAGTCGACTCAACCGGTCTGTGTGGTTCCTACTCGACCCAAGACGAGGACCCCAACAATCACACCGCCGGGGTCCTGCTATCCCTTTCGGCCGTACCTCGGCTGATCCTCATTTACTGCGGCTTCACTGTGCTGACCACGCGCGAAGTCGCATCAAGATCAACTGATTGCCCCTTTGGTGCGTATCTCGGCTGTACCCGGGTTCGGGACTGCCGATCAGGCTTGGGTGGGCTCTGGCCCGAATCGGTGGGTGGGCTGCTCTGACGTACTTCAGTGCGGTCGTGTCGGAGATCCCGAAGACGCGCATCAGGTGCACGGGGTCGGCAGTTTCGTGTGCCTCATCGAGCAGCCGGTCGATGCGGAGCCTCCGGGGCTGGATACCGAGCTTTCTGAACACCAACCGCAGCCCGTCCTTGGACACCGGAGGGCCGTTGGGGTCGACCGCGGTGACCTGCGTGACGATCAGGCGCGGATTGGTGCTGCGGGGCCAGCGCTCAGCCCGTGCGCGAAGCCAGTCGCTCAGGAGCTTCATGGTCAGTTCGTCGAGATAGACGACGTGATCACCGAAGCGGCGGCGGACGACCAAGCGCCCTGCCGGACGGTCGAGGCCGGTCAGGAGCTGATGGCGGATCTCCTGTGGCCCCAGCGCGTGGATGGCCACCAAAGCAACGACGACCTTCGCCGTCGCGGTCGGTGCCTTGTCCAGCAGACCCACGAGCCGGTCCGACGCGATGCGCCGGGGTGCGTTGACGGTGGAGGCCACGGAGACACCGCGGGCTGGATCACGGAAGATCACGCGCTCGCGCTTCAATGCGCGGAAGAGCGATCGCAGGCTTGCGTGGAGCGAACGGGCTTGTTCTCCCGTGCGGCTGCTGAGTATGTCCTCGATGTCCTTCTGGGTGATCTCACGGAGACTGCTGACCCACTGGCCCCACTGCTGCAGGGCCGGGACCTTGTAGTGCGCATAGCGTCGGATGGTGACCCAGTTCATCGTGAGGGAGGGCTTGCGGCCTTCTCCGCGGAGCACGCGGACCCAGGCGTCCGCCTCGTCCCGCAGGTGATCGGGAACACCCTGCAGGAGCCGTTCGAGCGCGGCCTGATCCGGGACCGTCCGCTCCAGGGGAACGAGTAGGCCGCGCTGGCCGAGGAAGGCTGCGACGCGACGTCCTGACCAGTTCGGGCCGAGTCTGGTGACGGCGCGCACGTCGGCCTCGAGGAGGGGGGCGTCGATACCGAGCCAGGCGACGAGAAGCCGCAGGACTTTGACGTTGATGTCCCGGGAGGGGGTGGTCCAGTGCTGGTCGGCTGTGAACTGCCAAAAATCGGCGACGAGTTGTTCGGCCTCTGGTGTCATCGTGGGCAGCTGGATGTACCGTGCCCGCTTCCAGACACGCGCCGGGGGCGGGAACAGCTCCAGCTGGTGTGGGTTGATCAAGTGCGGGGACAGTCTGCGGTCGGCCTGCCGGGTCTGCCTTTCCCGACGATCCAGTTCCCGCCGGTGGCTCTTCGGCCGCCCTGGCTGTAGTCGCCGGGCTGCTTCGTGTAGAGGCCGTGGCCTAGGCCGGCTCCGAACCAGAGTTGCTCGACCGCCGGGCCGTCTCCGACGTGTTCGTTCAGCACCAGGTGGCAGAACCGGCACTGTCCGTCCTTCAGCGGCCAGGTGCTGCCGCACCGCAGGCAGGGGCCGATCGCCCGGTCCGGTTGACGAGCCCACTCCCGGCACGAGTCACACAGCGGCCTGGCATCCCCGCTCCAGGCCAGGCAGTGCTCGCAGGAGACCATGCGCCGGCGCTCACGCCGGTAGCCGTTCTGAGCGAGTCCGGAGCCGAGTCGACGCAGCAGCAGCCCGGCCTCCCGCAGGACCTCGGCGACGGCAGGCCTCATCCGGGGCAGCTCGGCGACGACGTACTCGTCGACCAGCTGCTCGCTGGCCTCCCGGGAGGCCAGCGCCAGGCGCATCATCTGCACCACGCTCTCGCTCCACCCTGCGGACAGATCGCGCCGGACGCGGACCCGCTCGGCGGCCTGCAGGACGTCCGCCCACTCGGGGAAGTCGTGGGCGGCGATCCGGTAGCCGTGCTGGCGGGTGAACGTCCTGGGCAGGCGGGGCAGCAGCGGAAGCTGGCCGGTGACTTGCGGAGGGCAGACCTGCAGGTCATCGCCCTTCTTGGCCCAGGACCAGGGGCCTGCCGAGCGCTCGGTCCGCAGCCGCTCGCGCACCAGCGGCCGGTCATGGTGGCGCGCAAGGACCACGGGAGGCCGGACACCCTCCAGCAGCAGCGGCAGCTGCAAATCCCGGACGGGGCCCAGCTTCCGCCTGGCTGCCGCGTCGGCCCACTCATGATCGGGGACCATGCGGATCTCCAGCATGCAGAGCCGGCACAGCCCGTCGCGGTTGACCTTGCCCTCGTGCCGGCACCGATGGCAGCGGCCCTTGTAACCGCCGCGGGGCGTCCAGTTGAGGCAGGTCTGGCAGCTGCCCAGCGGACGGACCGGTCCCCAGCCATGGCAGCGGACGCATTCGCTGATCACCATGGGTCCCGCCACCTCAGTTCGGCGGCAGGCCGCGGCGGGGCCCGCCACCGCGACGCGGAACCGGCCGGACCGGTCCGCCCTCCCGCTGTTCGTCGACGGCAAGGCGCGCGACCACCGAACGGGTCATTGCCTCCCGCCCGCAGTGCGCATTCCCACCTATACCGATCGTCGTGGCCTAACGTGATCGTTCTGTCGCGAAAGGGTCGTGGTCGATGTGATGGCGATGGCGTGGACGGGTGGTGCGGATCGTCGGCCGCGCGCTGACGGGCGGTACGGAGGGTGACGGGGGGCTGGAACGCGCTGGCTCAGGGCCTCGCGGCGGCGGGAGATCCCGCCCAGTTGCTCCCGGCCCGTCAGCAGATGGCCTTCACCCTGGGCTTCCACATCATCCTGGTGCCGTTCGGCGTCGCCCTCACGACACTGATGCTCATCGCGAACCACCGTGGTCTGCGCCGCGGGGACGCCGACGCCATGCGGCTCGCGCGGCGCTGGTCCAAGGTGGCCGCGGTGCTGTTCGCCGTGGGGGCGATCACCGGCACCGTCCTCTCCTTCGAGCTCGGCATCCTCTGGCCGGGCCTGATGCGCGGATACGGCCCGGCGTTCGGCTTCCCGTTCGCGATCGAGGGGCTGTTCTTCTTCCTCGAGGCGATCTTCGTCTCGATCTACATCTACGGCTGGGACCGCCTGTCCCCCTGGGCGCACTTCTGGACGGGCGTACCGGTGGCGCTGTCGAGCATCGGGGGCGCGGGCGCCGTCATCGCGGCCAACAGCTGGATGAACCAGCCCGGCGGTTTCACGATGCGCGACGGCAGGATCGTGGCCGTCCGGCCGGCGGAGGTCTTCTTCAACGGGGCCTTCGGATGGGAGTTCCTGCACATGCTGCTGGCCGCCTACATCGTCGCCGGATTCGCGGTGGCGAGCGTCTACGCGGTGGGCATGCTGCGCGGCCGCACCTCGCGTTACCACCGCACCGGGTTCCTCATCGGGTTCGTGACCGCCGCCGTCGCGCTGCCCCTGCAGATCGTGGTGGGGGACACCATCGCCCGCTACGTCTACGACTCCGAGCCCGCCAAGTTCGCCGCGATCGAGCTGCTGCCGGACACCGGCACGCACGTCCCCGAGACACTCGGCGGCGTGCTGATCGACGGACAGGTCAGATACGGGCTCCCCGTCCCCGACATGGCCTCGCTGCTGGCCGGTTTCCGCCCCTCCACCGAGATCAAGGGGCTCGATGCGATCCCCGCGCAGGTGCGCCCCTCCGACCAGGCCGTCAGCACCGTCCACCTCGCCTTCGACGTCATGGTCGGGCTCACCTTCGCCCTGCTGGCGCTCGCCGTGTGGTTCGCCTGGCTGTGGTGGCGCAGGCGCTCCTGGGAACGGCAGCGCTGGTTCCTGCGGTGCTGTGCGGTCAGCGGACTCGCCGCCGTGGCCTGCCTGGAGAGCGGCTGGGTCGTCACCGAGGTCGGCCGCCAGCCCTGGACCGTCGTCGGGCACCTCCTCACCCGCGACGCGGTGACCACCCAGGGCAACCTGTGGCCGTTCTTCGGGTCGGTCATCGTCATCTACGCGGCCGTGGGCGTCGGCGCGGTGACGGTGCTGCTGTCGATGAAGCGGCGCTGGCAGGCCGAGGGCGACGACAGCGTGGACGTCCCCTACGGACCCCGCACCGGACCGGAACCCGTCGGCGCGCGCGCCGGGACGGAGGAATGATGCCGCAGGCCGTCGCCGCCTTCCTCTTCCTCGGGGTCATCGCGTACTGCCTGTTCGGCGGGGCGGACTTCGGCGCCGGGTTCTGGGACCTGACGGCGGGCGGGGCCGAGCGGGGCAGGCGCCCCCGGCACCTGATCGACACCTCGCTCAGCCCGGTGTGGGAGGCCAACCACACCTGGCTCATCTACTGCCTGGTCTTCCTCTGGACGGGCTTCCCGAGCGCGTTCACCGCCATCACCACGACCCTCTACATCCCGCTGGGCATCGCCGTGCTCGGCATCGTGCTGCGCGGCGCAGGTTTCGCCTTCCGCAAGGCCTCGCTGCGCACCCCCGAGCAGCGCCTGTACGGTGTGGCGTTCGCCGCGTCATCGGTCCTGACCCCGTACTGCTTCGGGTCGATCGCCGGAGGCATCGCCTCCGGACGCGTGCCCACCGCGGGCAACGGGGACCCCGTCACCAGCTGGCTGAACCCCACATCCGTGCTCGGCGGCGTGCTGGCCGTCCTGGTCTGCGCCTACCTCGCCGCCGCCTACCTGTACGTGGCGGCCCGTCAGCAGCGGGACCACACCCTGCAGAGGTACTTCCGCGGCAGGGCCCTGCTCGCCGCCGCGCTGACCGGAGTCGTCAGCATCGCAGGCGTGTTCGTCCTGCGCCAGGACTCCCCGCACCTGTTCCGCCGGCTCAGCCACGGCGCCCTGCCGCTGGTGCTGCTGGCCGCCCTCTGCGGGGTCGCGACCATGGTCATGATGTGGCGTGAGCGGACCAGGTTCCTGCGCGGGCTCGCCGCGGCCGCCGTCGCCCTGGTCGTGCTCGGCTGGGGCGTCGCCCAGTACCCGTACCTGCTCGGCACCCACGTCGAGATCGGCGCGGCGGCGGCCCCCGAGGCCACGCTGGCGGTGACGATCGGCGTCGCGGTCGTGGCCGGACTCCTGATCTTCCCCTCCCTCGCGCTCCTCTTCCGGCTCGCCAACCGGGGCGCTCTGCGGCCGCCGGAGCAGGAGGTGTCCGAACACGGGCGCTGAGCGCCCGGGTGCCGGGCCGTCAGATGAGCGGGGAAGAAGAGCACGGGCCGGCCGGGAGCGGGGCCGTCGCCGCCCGCAGGGCGGTGAGGATCCGATGCCAGGTGCCGTCCCGCTGCCGGCGGCGGAACAGCTCGTAAGGGCCGCCCCGGCCTCCGGCCGGGGCGGCCCCACAACAAGAGTCTCAGCCGTCTTCCGGCTAGTGCGAGACTCCGAGCACGGTCTCGCCCGTACGGCCCTCGCCGGTGCCGGTCACCCGGACCGTCAGGCTCTTCGCGTGGCCGTTCGGGACGGTGACGAACGCGTGGGCGAAGCCCTCCTCCGTCGCCCGGCCGGAGCCGACGACCCGTCCGTCGAGCCGCACCGTGAAGCGTTCCCGCGGTGACAGGCCCGCCGCGGTGACCGAGACGGTGGAACGGACGGTGGCCTCCCTCGGCATCGCGTCGACGACGAAGGCCGGTCGCGACCCGGAGCCGCGCACCGGTTCGAGGTCGTCCGCGTCGACCGCCGGCACGAGGAGCCGCCGCTCGACCAGGGCCTGGAAGATCGGGCCGTTGATCTCGAAGTAGGCGGTGGCCCACAGCGGCTGCCCGGCGGGCACCGTGACGGTCCGGGAGACCGGCGCCCCTTCCTTGTCGCTGACCGGCGTGGGGATGGGCTCGTTGAGCAGGAGCGACGTGCCCGCGTAGACCTCCGGGCCCTCACCCACCGTCAGGCCGAAGCCGGCGCTGTACGCGGCCGGGCGGTTGGTCACCGTCATCTCCAGCTGCGCGGGCCCGCCGTGGTGCCTGCCCGTGCCGCCGTGCGGGAAGGTCGCGTAGAACGGCTCCGCCATCGCGGGCTTGCCGCTCTTCCGGGCGCTGTCCTTGTTGAGGTACGTCGCCACGGTCGCCCCGTCGAGCACGAGGTCGAGGCGGTCGACCCCGGTCGTGTCATAGGAGCGGGTGAGCGTGTCCTGCGGATCGGTCGGCAGGGTGGCGAAGACCAGGTCGCCGTTGGTCAGCTTGTAGCGCAGGGTCGGGAAGACCACCACCTCGGAGTTGTTGGTGTAGGTCACCTTCGCGGTGTGCTTCGCCGCGCGGTCCTCGGTGATCGACGCGGTGCTCGCCTTGATCGCCGCGGGCGTCCAGGTCACCGACGTGCTCTGCCCGGGGCGGCCGTGGTCAGCGACCACGGTGAGCGTGGCGGTGAGCTTCTCCGCCCTGGTCTCCACCGGGTCGGACGCCCAGCCGTACCAGTTCAGCGCGCTCGCGTCGATGGGCAGGGTCCGGTCCAGGTAGGTGCCGGAGGTCCCGCGGACCGTGACGCGCACTGTGCCCTTGCCCCTGATGGCGCCGGTCATCGAGGCGAGCGGGTTGCCGTCGAACGCGTGGGCGTCGCCGTGACCGACGTCACCCACGACCAGCTTGCTGACGGTGAAGGAGCCGCCGGTGCGGCGGCTGCCGTACCTCACCTCCAGCGTCTGCCTCCCGGTGGCGATGTCGGACGGCAGGGTCACCAGACGGCCCACTCCGCCGTCGTCGGTGGTGCGGCCGCTCGCCAGGACCTTGCCGGAGCCCTTCACCCGGATCTGGAAGTCCACGGCCGGGGTCAGACCCGTCGCCCAGACGACGGCGGACTGACCCGGCACCGCGTAGGCGGGCTTGACGGTGACCGTGGCACGGCCCCCCGGAGCGCGGGGCGGCCCGGTGCGCGGGTCGGCGGTCACGGTCAGGTACGTGGTGCGCCCGGTGTCCCCGTACGCGACGCGCCCGAGGTAGACGGACCCGTCCCGCAGGCCCTTCCAGGACAGGGCGACCGGGGTGGTGCTTCCGGCCTTCAGGTGCGCCGTGGTGGGCTGCGCGGTGAACGAGCCTTCGGCGCCCTTGCCGCCCAGCGTGAAGCTGGACACGGTGAAGTCGAGCGGTCCCGACCCGCCGAAGAAGGTCACCTCGACCTCGTACAAGCCGGGTTCGGGGCTCCCCAGTTCGACCTGCTCGTCGGCGGAGTCGGTGGCGGACCGCCCGACCAGGGCCGTGTCGCCGTACTCGTTCAGCTTGTACACCGACAGGTCCAAGTCGGCCGTGTCGTCGGCGGAGTCGAGGGTGAACCGGGCATAATCCGCTCCCGCCGGAACCTCGACGACGTGCGTCCGCGCGGGTCCGCCGACCGTGCCCGAGCCCTGCTCCCGCAGGCCCCGGGCGAGCCCGGTGAGCTTCAGCGGCACGTCGCGGTCCTCACCGCCGCTGATGTTCACGGTCGTCCGGCCCGTGCTGCCGGAAGCGGCGGCGGTCGTCGGCACGGCCAGCGCCACCGGTCGCACCGCGACCGCGCTGCGCACGCTCTGCGCACCGTCGCGCCAGGTCAGGTACCCCGTGGCGTACTCGCCCAGCGGGGCGGTGGTGCGGGTGAAGCTCACCTTGAAGGTCGCGGACTGGCCCGCCTTGGTGAACGTCAGCGACTTCGGCTCGACGACGGTGTCCACGCCGGGGATCCGTACCGGGTCGGCGGTGTAGGTGCCGGGCCCGGTGGAGGTCACGGTGCGGGTCACGGTCTGCCGGCCGGCGAGCGTGCCGACGCCGATCGACGCCAGGTTGAGGTCGGTGGGAGCCGGTGCCGTGGTGTCACCCTTGATCGCGGCGACGTACCGCGTCCAGTCCTCGGGGCCGTTGAGGTACAGCAGCCCGGGGTGCAGATAACGGGTGGCGTCCACCTGGCCGTTGCCCTGCGCGAAGACGTCGCCGGACGCCTCGCCCGTCCCGGTCAGGGTGGGCCGGGTGGTGGTCATCAGGGCGGACTTGATCTCGGCCGGCGTCGCCCGCGGGTGCAGGCCCAGGTAGAGCGCGCCGAGACCGGCCACGTGCGGGGACGCCATCGAGGTGCCCGACATGAAGGTGAAGGTGGGTTTCTGGCCGGCGGCGTTGGCGCCGTCGGCGAGGACGCCCACGCCCGGCGCCGCGAGGTCGGGCTTGATCAGGTCGCCGCCGTCGGCGCGGAGCGGGCCGCGGGAGGAGAAGCCGGCGATCTGCGGCACCGCGGCCGACGTCAGGTGGTGCGGGTTGCCGTCCACCAGGGTCGCCTTGGGCGCCTCGGTGCCGGCGTACGAGAGCAGCGCGTCGTAGCCGTCCGCGTCGACGGCGATGGTCGGGACGGCGTGGGCGTCGAGGTCCGTCGAATCCGGCGAGGGGTTCACCAGGATCATCCCGATGCCGCCCGCGCGCTTGACCTCAGCCGACTTGGCCATCCGGTCGTAGGTGCCGCGCTCGCACAACACGATGGCGCCCTTGACCTTGGCGCCGTCCAGGTTGCCGGGACCGCACAACCGCGGACGGGTGGCGATCGCGGTCCCGGCGGCCGAGGCGGCCACCAGCGGGCCGGTCACCTTGGCGCCGTTCGCCGGGAGCGAGATGGACGCGCCGAGCACGTTCTGCCCGTCGCCGAGCTCCACCGTGGCCTCGCGGGTCGGGGTGGTGCTCGCCGCCGCGGTGGTGATCCACGGCGAGGCGTTGTCGACGGTGCTCTCCGAAGGGCCGGAGTTGCCGCCGGCCGTCGCGACGAAGATGCCGCTCACGGCGGCGTTGCGGAACGCCTCGTCCACGACGGAGTCGGTGCTGCCGGCGCCGTCGGCGACGCCGATCGAGTAGTTGATGACGTCGACGTTGTCGGCGACGGCCGCGTCGATCGCGGCCAGCAGGTCACCGGTGGCGCAACCGTCGTCGCTGGTCTCGCTCGGGTCGGGACCGTTCCAGCAAGCCTTGTAGGCCGCGACCTTGGCGGCCGGCGCGACACCGGAAATCGTGCCCTGCGGCTTCCCGGCGACCTCGGCCTCGACGCCGTTGGCGCCCGCCGCCGTGCTGGCGGTGTGCGATCCGTGCGACTCGCCGTCACGAGGCGACAGGTACTCGCCGATCTCGGCGCCGCCGATGTGGGTGGCGCCGAAGTTGTCGACGAAGTAGCGCGCGGAGACGATTTTGGTGGAGCAGTCCGCGGCGGTGAACTGGACACCCGCGGTGCAGGTGCCGGTGAAGGTGCCGCCGTCCGCCTTGCGGAAGGTGATGGCGGAGCCGTCCAGGTATGGTTCCGGACCCGGCTCGGTGCCGAGCCGGGCTCCGGCGAACGAGGGGTTCTCGGGGGCGATGCCGGTGTCGATGACGCCGACCACCACGCCCTTGCCGGCGCCGGCGACGCCGCCGTTGCCGGCCCACACCCCGTTCTCGCCGCTGAGGCCCAGATAGTCCGTGGAGTTGACGGCGGCCAGCGGCTTGCGCAGGTCGTCCTTGACCACCGACACCACCGTGGGGTCGGCGCGGAGTTCCTCCACCTGCCGCGGCCGCAGCTCGGCCGTGAAGCCGTTGAGAGCGGCGGAGTAGGACGAGATCACCCGGGCGCCGACCGCGCCGGCCGTGTCGGCCTGGCGCTCCCGCAGATAGCCGCGGTAGGCCTTCACGGCGGGCGAGCCGGCCTTCAGGCCCTCACCGTCGCGAGGCGCGGTGCGGGCCTTGCCGACCACGCCTCCGGTGTACGTCGCCGCGGACGGCTCGCGCAGGGTGACGATGTACCGTCCGGCAGCGGGCGCTTCGCCGGACTTCGGTGCCTGTCCCGTGTGCTGGGCCACGAGGGCGGGCGGGGTGGGAAGCGGCGCGGCGGCGGCCGGGGTCAGGCCGGCGGCGGTGGAAAGGGTCACGCCGACGCCTGCGATGAGCGCCGTCAGGGACCGCGGTATCGCCGGACGGCGCGGGGGATGATGGGCAGGTGGTGCCACCAAGGCTCCTTCGTGCGGGGTGGCCGGGCATCCCGGCCGAGGGGGACGCCGTGCGGGCGCACACCAGTTCTAGCCGGGTGATTCCTTGGTGACCAAGGACTTGCGCTGCCGATACCGGCCAGTGGCCGGAAGGGGCCAGTGACGCCGTTCAGATCCAGTTGCGGCGGGCCGCGGCGAGCCCCGCTCCGAAGCGGTTGGTGGCGCCGAGTTCGGCGAACAGGTCCTGGATCCTGCGGCGCAGCGTCCGCGGTGAGATGCCGAGTTGACGGGCGATCGCCTCGTCCTTGACTCCCGCGGCGAAGAGTGCCAGCAACGTCCGTTCTTCGTCGGTGGGTTGACGTGCCCGGTCGGTGCCGGCCGCCGTCTCACCGGGCAGCGTGCGGCAGTCGGTGCCCTCGGTCAAGGGAGAGGCCACCGACCAGTAGTTCTCGAAGAATTCACCCAGGGCCTCCAGCAGGGGCGGCGATTCGGTGTAGAGGTACTCGGCGCTCCCGACCGACAGGCTCAGCGACACCATCGCGGCCGACCGGTCGGCCATCGCCAGCTTGATCGGCAAGGCCGGCACGACCCTGGCCTCCTCCCCGCGCGACACCAGGTTGCCCAGTTCCTGCCACCCGCCGTCGGCCTCGAAGCTGGCGGCGGCGTAGACCGCGCGCACCCGTACGCCGCGGCGTACCGCCGCCTCGTCGAGCGGCTCGTTCGGGGCAAGCAGAAAGGGCGGGCGGTCGAGGGCGCAGAGTTCGGTCCGCGCGGTCTGCTTCAGCCGGTAGTAGCGATCCCCGACGGCCTCCAGGCCGCTGATCACGCCGGTGCCGGGGCCGCCGTCCCGTGCCCTCCTGGCCGCGTCGAAGAGTGCCCCGAGCGGGCCGGCCGCATTGCGCACCGCGGCCAACTGGCGCTCGCGCGACTCGACCAGGGCGCGCAGCGCGTGCCGGGGGTCGACCGTGAAGAACTCCCCGGAGGAGCGACGGCTCATCAGCCCCGCGTGGTGGAGCCGTTCCAGCACCGCCAGCCCTTCGTCCGCCGTCACGCCGAGGGCGGCCACCACGTCGTCGACGGTCGTGCTGTCGCGGGCCAGCAGGAGGCGGTAGGCCCGCTCCGCCACCGCGTCCACCCCGACCCACGCGAGCGGTGCGTCATTCTCCACGAGAGCATCCATTCCTGCCGTCCACCACGCCGCCGACGAGATCGAACCAAGAACGGGCGACAACTTCAAAGCGCCGGCCGGCCGCCCCGGGCCGGGGCCCCGCGGGCAGGCGAGGGCGACGCACCCGCACAACCCGCCGTTCCTGGCCGGAGGCGGCGGCCGGCGCGGCGCGATTCCGTGTCGCCTGCCGACCGTGCGAGCGATGACGCGGCCCCGGGGCGTCCCGCCCTCCGGGGCATCCCACGGCCGTCCGGCTCGCCGTGCCGCCGCGGACAGCTTCGGGGTCACTGGCCTCGGGCTCACGGGTCCCCTGGGTGGGCGGCGTGACATTCCTCGCACCGCGGCCGGTGGACAGGGGTGCCCCAATGTTGTTTATTCTTCAACCAGTGAAGCGCGGCCCGCCCCACGGGCCGCGGGATCCCTGGACCGTGCACCCTCGATGCGTGGGGAAGGTCCTCCTCGAAAGGAACCACCTTGTCGATCAAGCTTGCGATCGTCTACTACTCCTCCACCGGCACCATCACCGAGATCGCGAAGGAGATGGCCGAGACCGCGGAGAAGGCCGGCGCCGAGGTGCGGCTGCTCAAGGCCGCGGAGCTCGCCCCGCAGGCCGCGATCGACTCCAACCCGGCCTGGGCCGCCAACCACGCCGCCACCGCCGACATCCCCGTGGCCACCCCGGGCGACGTCGAGTGGGCGGACGCGGTCATCTTCGGCACCCCCACCCGCTTCGGCAACATGTCCTCGCAGCTCAAGCAGTTCATCGACACCCTCGGTGGCCTGTGGGCGCAGGGCAGGCTGGCCGACAAGGTGTACAGCGGCTTCGTCTCCACCGCCACCAACCACGGCGGTCAGGAGTCGACCCTCCTCGCCCTCTACAACTCCATCCACCACTTCGGCGGCATCGTCGTGACCCCCGGTTACACCGACCCCGCCAAGTTCGTCGACGGCAACCCCTACGGCACCTCCCACGTGGACGCCCAGGGCAACAACCCGGTCAACGAGACCACCCGCACCGCCGCCCGCATCCAGACCGAGCGCGTCATCAAGCTCACCGCCGCGCTGAACCGCGGCCTCGCGGGCTGATCCCACGCTGACGGCGCACCCGCTCGGACGGTACGTCGCGGGTGCGCCGTTCGCCCACTCGGCGGCGCCTCCTTCCGTCGTGCCGGAGGCGCCACCGACCCGTCCCCGTCGGCACCCGTGTGCGTCAGGCGCAGGGGCGGGCGAGGTGGACCCCAGTGGTTTCCGCCGCAGGCGGCGCACCTCGACGCCGTCGATCTCGGTGTCCTGGGAGGTCTCGGGCCTGCTCCGTTCCCGGGTCTCGCGAGCTCCCCGGGTGTGCAGCCCGGTGGTCGCCCACCGCGCGGCCGCGTCGCCTGCCCCCATCAGTACCGGCTGGGTGAGAAGGTCCTCGGCCAGGTGGAAGGCGTCGCAGCCCAGGATCCGCGAGACCCTCGGACCCGGCGGGGGCCCATGAGGTACGTGCGCCGCGGCCGGGCAGTGGCCCGCCCCTCCTCGCTCCACGGCTCCCTCGCCCCCGGGGGAAGGGCAGCGCGGGCAGAGGTGACGCTGGGACCGGTCAGGGCCCGCCCCTGGGCTCGATGGGCTGCTGGGCCCACACCGTCTTGCCCTGGGCCCGGTAGCGGACGCCCCACTGGTCCGCGAGGCGGGCGACGATGAACAGGCCCCGCCCGCTCTCGTCGACGGTGCGCGCGTGTCTCACGTGCGGGGCGCCGGCCGCGGTGTCGCTGACCTCGCAGGTCAGCATCTGCTCCAGGACCAGGCGCAGTTGCAGGGGCGGAGCGCCGTAACGCACCGCGTTGCCGACGAACTCGCTGACGATGACCTCGGTGGTGAACGCCGTCTCCTCGGCCACGCCCCAGGCCGCCAGTTGCCGTCGGGCCGCCGCGCGGGCGATCGGCGCGGCCTCGGCGCCGGGCGGAAGCGCGCAGGTCAGCACCTGGTCCGAGGGCAGCGCCTTCGTACGGGCCAGGAGCATCGCCGATTCGTCGCCTTCTTCCGGGCCGGCGAACGCGGACCCGATGGCGCCGGACACGTCCGCCAGGGGCCGGGTGCCCGCGCCGTCCAGGAGCGGGCGCAGAGGAGCGGACGGTGCCAGGAACCGCTCGGCGAACGAGGTCGTCGCCATGGCCAGGGTGCTCCCCGGGGGGAGTTCGACGGTGGTCGTGGGGAAGGGGGCGTCATCCTGTCCGCTGAGCAGCGGACCCGCGGGGACGGACAGGGTGGCCGAGGTGCCGTCCGGGAGGACCGCGACCGGCTCCGGCAGACCGGCCCGGGCGACGGTGCAGGTGAGTTCCACCGGGTCGTACACCGCGATGGCGCACCCGATGTCGAGCGGCTCGCGGCCCAGTTGCGGCAGCGCGGCGGACGCGGCGGCGAGGCGGGCGGCCGTCTCGCTCAGCCGGGCCAGCAATTCGTCCGGGGGCAGGTCCAGGGCGGCGAGGGTGTGGAGGGCCGTGCGTACCAGCCCCATCGTGATGGCCGCGACGATCCCCTGCCCGGCCACGTCGCCCACGACCAGCGCGGTCCGCGCGCCGGGCAGCGGGATCGCGTCGGACCACGCCCCGCCGCCCTCCGGCCCGGGATGGTGCAGCCGGGAGACCTCCACGGTGGGCCGTCCCCCCGGCTGCCCGGGGAGCAGCCTGCGCTGGAGGGTCGAGGCGATGATCCACTCGCGCATGTACCGCCGGGCGTTCTCGATGCAGAGGGCGGCGTGCGCGCACACGGCGGAGGCCGCCGTGACGTCGTCCTGGTCGAAGGGCTCCCGGTTCTGGTGGCGGTAGAAGTGGACCACGCCGAGGGCCTGGTCGCGCAGGGCCAGCGGGGCCACGATCAGGGAGTGGGCGCCGCTTCCCCGGATGGCGTCCGCCCGGGCCGGGTCGGCGGCCAGCCACGGGGCGTGCTCGTCGATGGGCACCAGGCGGGCCCTGGGTTCGGACAGGACGGCCGAGAACGGCGTGCCGGGCGGCAGGGGGCGCACCTCGCCCACGGGGTACGCCGGCAGACGGCCCCGGAACGCGGCCCGCCGCAGGGGGACGTCGGGGTGGACGGGCACCTTCGGCGGTTCCTCCCCGCGGACGACGTCGTCGACCAACTCGACCACGGCCGTGTCGGCGAGGGCCGGCACGACCGCGTCCACCAGCTCCTGGCAGACCAGGCCCACGTTGGGTACGTGGCCCATCCGCGTACGGACCCGCTCGATGAGGTCCAGCCGGCCCTGCGCCTTCTCCCGGTCGGTCACGTCGACCGCGGACGCCACCAGGCCGAGCACCTCACCCCGGGAGTCCTCCAGGCGGAAATAGCAGACGGAGCGGACACGGCACGCGCGCCGGTCCGGCGACCCGGCGCCGTGCACGAGCCGGTTCAGGACCGGTTCCCCACTCTCCAGGACCCGCCGTGCCACGTCGGCCTCCTCCTCGGGGCCGTGGAGGTCGTACACCTCGGTGAAGTGCCGCCCCAGCGGGCTCCCGGCCCGCGCGCCGCGTGCCGTGCCGAAGGCGGCGCTCGCGCGGACCACGCGCAATGCGCGGTCGAGCACGAGCAGTTCCATGGGGGTGTGGGCGAAGACGGTCCTCAGGATCGCCACGTCCTGCTCCGACAGGGCCGGGTCCCCCGCCGTGAGGACGCGCCACTGCACCGAGGAGCCGCGCAGCACCGGCTCGATCCGTACCGCGACCTCGCCGGGAAACTCCGCGCGGTGGGTTCCGGCGCCCGCGGCGATCCTGTGCAGCAGCGTGCCCAGGGGCCGGCCGACGGCCTCCTCGGCGGAGCACCCGAACAGCCGCTCGGCCGGACGTCCCCACTCGACCACCCGGCCGTCCTCGCCGACGAGAACCAGCACGTCACCGCTGGGCATGGACCACGCACCTCCGGCTCCATGCCTGCCCGCGCCGTACCGGCGGCAGGCCCGCCCGCGCGACAGCTCCGCCGATCGGCTCAGCCCTCCCGGGTACCCCCGTACCAGCAAGCGCCCGGGAGCGCGGGGGCGCCCCGTCCCGGTGCCCGTGGCCGCCGTTCGGTTGATGCGCCGTTGCTGTCGCCGTCGTCGTGGATGCGCCATGTGAAGATCCGTCACCGTGACCCCTGTGAGCGGCGGCGACGCCCGCCGGGCCACCGGGCGCGGGGTCAGCCCGCGGGGGTGAGGTACGTCCACGTCTCCACGAGCCGGAAGCCCAGGGACTCGTAGAGGGGGCGGGACATGGGGGAGTTCTGCGTGACCGCGTGGCGGGCCCCGGACGCGACGGCGTCCCGGAGCCGGGCCGTGACGAGCGCGCGGTAGTAACCGTTGCCCCGGTGACGGGGCGGCACGGAGCCGTTGAACATCCCCACGTGGCCGCCGACCAGGACGTTGAACCCGGTCGCGACGGCTTCGCCGGCCACGTCGAGGGTGAACGCGGTCATGCCGGGGGCGTCGAGGAGCGCGGGCAGGGCGAACGCGTCCGCGATCTCCCCGGGCATGCCGAATCCCGCCGCGAGCGCGGCGGAGTACCGTCCGGAGTCCTCCCCGCTGAGCTTGCGCACCGTGCCGTCCGCGGGCAGCGCGGCGGGCAGCCCGGGAAGCGATGCCGCGTCCCACGCCAGCAGGGGGAGCCTGGTGGTGGACGTGAGGCCGAACCGGGCCGCCAGCGTCGTCAGCTCCGGGTCGGCCTCGCCGCGGACCTGCATGCTCCAGGGCAGCCCTGTCGCGGACAGCTCCTCGGCGAGGGACCCGGTCTCCCGGGGGTCCTGTCCCGGACCGGTGCGGACCGTGTTGAGAAGGGCCACCGGGAGGCCGGTGCACACCAGTCGCCCGCCCTTGGGGCCCTGCCGCGTGAACGCGCCGGGCAGGAAGTCCGTCAGCCGCTCCATGGCCCCGTCCAGGGCGTCCACCGCGGCACTGCTGATCATCTCGGTCACGCCCCGGAGGATACCCGGACCCGCCTGTGCGGCCACGCGGCCGCCCGCGCCTCGGACCTGGGCACGCGGCGGCACGCCCGGGAGGCGTCACCGCCTTGACAGGTTACGAATCGCTAGGCCATGCTCGTCACCAGTCAAAGCGGTGACGTTATGCAGAACTGGGAGAACTCGATGGATCTGAAGCTTGAGGTTGTGGTGCTGCCCGTGTCCGACGTGGACCGGGCGAAGGACTTCTACGCGGCGCTGGGCTTCCGGCTGGACGTCGACTACGTCGGCGACGACGGCTACCGCGTCGTCCACTTCACGCCGGAGGGATCCGGGGCCTCGATCCTCTTCGGTGACGGCGTGACCACGGCCGCCCCTGGCTCCGTGCAGGGCCTCCACCTGATCGTCGAGGACATCGTGGCGGCCCGCGCGGAGCTGGCCGCCCGCGGCGTCGACATCAGCGAGGTCTTCCACGACGCGGGCGGCGTCTTCCACCACGCCGGTGAGACCGCCCGGGTCGCCGGCCCGCACCCGAAGCGCGCCAGCTACGGCTCCTTCGCGACCTTCACGGACCCGGACGGCAACGGCTGGGCGCTCCAGGAGGTCACGGAGCGCCTGCCGGGTCGCTGACCCCGCCCGCCCTCCCCGCCTCCCCCCGACGACCGACCCTCCCCCCGGTCCCCCGCGGTGCCGCGGATCCCCCTACGCGGCACCGCGGGCCGTGACCGGGTCTCCTCCCGCCCCTTTGGAAGCAGGCCATGAAGTCCGACGAAATGACGGGTCAAGCGATGAGCGGCACTTCCCGGGAATACGACGTCGTCGTCATCGGCGGCGGCCCGGTCGGCGAGAACGTCGCCGACCGGACGAGTGCCGCCGGACTGGCCACGGTGCTCGTGGAGGGCGAACTGCTCGGCGGCGAGTGCTCGTTCTGGGCGTGCGAGCCCAGCAAGGCACTGCTGCGGCCCGTGGTGGCACGGGCCGACGCCCGCCGCATACCCGGCCTGAGGAACGCGGTCGCCGGACCGCTGGACGTGGCCGAGGTCCTCGCCCACCGCGACCGGCTCTCCGCGAACTGGAAGGACGACGACCAGGTCGAGTGGCTGGACTCCGTATCCGTCGACCTGGTGCGCGGTCACGGCCGCCTGGACGGCCCCCGGCAGGTGGTGGTGGACACGCCGGACGGCGGTGCGGTCCGGCTGACCGCGCGGCACGCCGTCGTCGTCGCCACCGGGACGACGACGCTGCTCCCGGATCTGCCGGGGCTCGCCGACGTCCGTCCGTGGACCAACCGCGAGGCGACGAGCGCCCACGCGGTGCCGGGCCGGCTGGTCGTGGTCGGGGGAGGCGTCGTCGCCGTCGAGATGGCCACCGCGTGGCGGGCGCTGGGCTCCGAGGTGACCATGCTGGTCCGGGGGAGCGGCGGACTGCTGGCCCGGATGGAGCCGTTCGCCGGGGAGATGGTCGCCGACGCCCTGCGCGAGGCCGGTGTGGACGTACGCCTCGGTGCCTCCGTGGCCTCCGTGGCGCGCGAGGACGGCCCGGACGGCCCGGTGCGCGTCACGCTGGCGGACGGCGGGACGGTGCTCGCCGACGAGATACTCCTCGCGACCGGCCGCGCCCCGCGCACCACGGACCTCGGCCTGGAGACGGTCGGCCTGACCCCCGGCGACTGGCTGACCGTGGACGACACGTTCCAGGTGACGGCCGTCGCCGAGGGCTGGCTGTACGCGGCGGGCGACGTCAACCACCGCGCCCTGATGACGCACCAGGGGAAATACCAGGCGCGCATCGCGGGTGCGGTGATCGGCGCGCGGGCCAAGGGTGAGCCCGTCGACGACCGCAGGTGGGGCGCGCACGTCGCGACCGCCGACACCGATGCCGTGCCGCAGGTCGTCTTCACCGACCCCGAGATCGCCTCCGTCGGCCTGACGACCCGCGAGGCACAGGCGGCGGGACGCCGCGTGGACGTCGTGGACTACGACATCGGCCGGCTCGCCGGGGCCGTCCAGTACGCCGAGGACTACCGGGGCAAGGCCCGCGTCCTCATCGACCCGGACCGCGGCACGGTGGTCGGCGTCACCTTCGTCGGCCCGGGAGTGCAGGAGTTGCTCTACTCGGCGACCGTCGCCGTCGCCGGGGAGATCCCGGTGGACCGGCTGTGGCACGCCGTCCCGGCGTTCCCGACGATCAGCGAGGTCTGGCTGCGTGTGCTGGAGACCTACCGGGACATGCGCAAGGCCTGACGCCGCACCGGAGTGACCCGGGGTGAGCGGTGGCGGCGCCGCCCGCTGGCCGCACTGAGCCATCCGTGAGGTGCGCCGGGGCACGCACCCTACCGGTCCTCACCGGGAGAGTTGTCGAACGTGCGACGCTCCGCGGACGGGGGCGGGCACCTCCCCGTGAGGCGGGGCCAGGACGACAGGGCTTACCAGGCCGGCGGAGGCCCATCAAGCCACGCGATCGCGGGGCATGACAGCACCGTCCGTCCCCTGTGTGCTGGGGCCAGGCAACACCCGAGACGACGGCCCGGCCACGACGAGGTGATCCCCATGAACCCCGACCCCGCACTGCCGTACGGCGCACACCACACGCACCGGCGCGCCCACCCTCGCCGCCGGGCGCGCCCGAGCGGGCTCCTGGCCTGCGTGCGCGCGCCCTGGACGGTCGTCCGGACGTTTGCCTGGACGTTCGCCTGGCCGGTCGTAGGGCCGGTCCACGAGTGGGCGGCCCGCGGCCCGGCCCGCAGGTGCCGCGCCGCGGGCCCGGAGCCCGCGCCGGCCTGAGGACCGGCGCGGGCGCCGTGGCCGGGGCGGGAGGCGGTACCCGTCGCCTCCCGCCCCGGACCCCCGCTCAGCGGGTCGCCGGGTCCAGCTGGACGGAGTTCATCAGCCTTCCGTGGACCAACTCGTCGCCGTGCCCGCCGAACGGACCCTGCTGACCCTGCCGGCCTCGGGGCTCACGGACACGGCGATAGCCCGTACCCGGGGCTGGAGCACACGCACCACCCAGCGCCGCATTCACCGGCTCACGACCGAACTCGGCGCGGCCACCCGCTTCCAGACCGGACTCGCGGCGGCCCGGCGCGGCTGGTTGTGAGCCCCGACGGCGCGCGCCGGCCACCCCGCGCCGCGGCGTGTTCGACATCGCGGCTGTCCAGGCCCGCGCGCACCCCGGCGGCTGGACCAAGGCGCTGACCGAGGGTTACGCGGACCGGGTCCTGGCCCGGGTCGCCCGCCACGCCTCCGACCTGCCCGGGAAGGTGCTCGCCTGGGACACCGTCACTCCCGCCGACCTTGTGGGCCACAACCCCGACGCGGTGTCAGGCGACCCCTGCGGAGGCTCCGCTGAAATCGACCAGAGCCTCCTGCGGCGCCCGCTGCCCGGCGCCTCCCGGCACGCCACACCCGTCCCCCGGCTGTGGCACATCCGCGCCTCCGCCCACCCGGCCCCGGCCTCGGCGGCTCGGGACACCTCGCCGCGCGGCGGCTCATCCGCGGCACCCGGCGGCGCGGCCGCCGCTGACCCGGGCCCACCCGTCCGGCCCGCCGGAGCCGGACGGGGCGACCCGGCTGGTCAGGCGGCTGAGCCGTCGCCCTCGGCCCGCTCCTCGGGGACGAGCAGCACCGCGATGCGGCTGGTGTGGGCGACGGCGTCGCTGACACGGGGGTTGAAGAGGGCCGCGAACGAACCCCGGTGGTGGGGGCTGAGGACCAGGAGGTCTGCCTTGAACTGCTCCGCCGCGGCGGAGATCGCACGGGCGACCTCCTGCGTGGTCACGTCGCGGACGAGCTCACCGTCGGCCTCCTCGACGCCCATGCCGCGCAGCGTGGCGACGGCCTCGTCGACCACCGCGCCGGCGGCCGAGTCCTCCTCCAGGTCCATGACGGTGTCGAAGGCGACCGTCGAGGCGAGCACGTGCACGACGTGCACCGCGGCGCCGGTAAGCCGGGCCATGTCCCCGGCCGTGCGCAGGACGGTCTGGCGGGAGGGGCTCGAGTCGACGGCAACCAGGATGCGCTGGTACATGGATACCTTTTCTCTTCTTCCAGGGCTGAACAGGGTTCGCGGACTCAGTGGAGGCCCGCGCTGGTGGGGCATCCCTGACCAGCGCTGTCGTATGGCGTGAATATTCCGTTCACAGTGTGCGCCGACCGGCGGGGCCGTCCGTGGCGGAGCCCTCGTGCCCGGTCTCTGCCGTACCCTCCGCCCCGCCAGCCGGGCAGCTTCGCGGCGAGCACCTCGACCGGGGCGATGACGGGCGGCACGGGCAGGAGTTCGTCGCCGAGGGCCTCGATGCGCTGCGCACGGCCGGGCGGACCTTGCCCTGCCGCACCTCGGCGGGACGTGCCGGGACGGTCGCAGCGGCTGGTGCCTGGCCGAGCGTGTCGCCCTTGCGCCTGTCGCGCTGCACCCAGCGTCTCCCCGAGGCGACAAAGGACCCGGTCCGCCGGACCGCCGTGCGCCAGGCCGCCCGCGCGGGCGGCGTAACCGTCATCGACCCCGAGCCCTGGCTTTGCGCCCCGGACGGCACCTGCCGCGTCGCGGTCGGCAACGTCTTCGTGTACCGCGACGACAGCCACATCGCCGACGCCTATGCCGAAGCCCTCGCCCCTGTCCTGGCCCCTCGGCTCACACCACTTCTCTCCCATTCCGGACGGCAGGCCAGGCACTATTTCAACAGCCGGCACCACACAGCGGCGGCACGTTTCCTGAGTGGCATCGTCGACCCATGTCGCCACCATCCGGCCATCCGCATCCTTCTGGCTCGCGCCTATTACCACCTGCTCGGCCGTGCGCTCGAGCGGCTGGGACGCGACTCGGAGGCCGCCGCCCACCTGGCGGCACGGCGACGCGATGACAGCCTGGGACCTCATCGTCGTCCGATCCAGGCCGCGCACCGCCCTACTGCGATCCGGTCCGCACGGAACCGGCTGCCCGGGTGACACGTCACACCTGCAGGGCCCGAGGGGGCCGCTGCAGGGGGAGGCGTCATGAGACCGATCGTGCTGGTGGGAGTCATCTGCCTGTTCCTGGGATCCGTCGGATGCGGAGCGCGGACGGTGTCCGCGACGGACGACAGCGGTGCGGCCGCCGCACGCATGCGGGAGGTCGCCAAGGCCTGGGAGGGTTCGGCGGCGGCGCGATCGTGGCGGGAGGGCTTCTACCCGCTGGAGGACATGGTCCGCCTCCCGGACAACGCGTTCCGCACCGAAGCCGACAAGCGGGCCTACCTCACGCGGAACTTCGAGCACCGCGGAGCGTTTCCCCGAACCGGGCGTGAGGGCCGCATCCGCTGGGCGGACGGGACGTCGCGCCGCGTCACACCGATGACCGCGCAGCAGGCCTACGACCAGTTCAACGAGGGGCCGGAAGACCGCGCGGCCCTGCTCACCGTCACGAAGGCCGCATTCGGCGAGATGACCCTGCTCACCAGCCGCGGCGAGGCGCGCGTTCCCGCCTGGCACTTCACGCTCGACGGCTACGACACCCCGCTGGTGCGCGCCGCGATCGACCCCGCGAGGCTGCCGCGCGCGCCGATCGCCGCCCTGTCCCAGGCCACCGATGCCGGGATGCCGTTGCAAGGACTGCGCAAGGTCGCCGAGGACGGCCGGAATGTCACCGTCCTGGCCGGGCACGGTGCCTGTGACGACGGTCCGGCCGTGGAAGTGCTGGAGACCCGCGACAGCGTGGTGCTCCACGCGACGGTCCGTGGCGGGAGCGACAGCCCGTGCACCGCGCAACTGCTCTCCGACCCGGTCACCGTCCACCTGGACCGGCCGCTGGGCGGGCGGATCCTGCTCGACGCCTTCACCGGCGGGCCCGTGGCGCTCGTCGGCGGCAGGCGGTAGCTCCCGGTTCCGGCCCTCCTGGCCCTCCCGTATGAAGTGATCGTGCCCGGCAGCGGGGCGCCGTCGCCGGCGAGGGCGGCTGCCGCGGAGCCGAACCCGGCGGCAAGAGCGGCGGCCGCCACGAGACCGATCGCTGCCCGGGAGACGGATCTGCTGACGGGACGTCTCAGCAACGTTTCCTTGTCGGGTGTCGGGTGTCGGTGTCGGGTGTCTGTAGGGGTGCGCCGCCCTGGGCGCACCCCTACCGGCAACCCGGGCACCCGCACCGCCCCGCACAGGAAGATCTCAGAGAGATCACAGAATGGGCTGCTGAGACCCAAGGGGCCCGATCACGTTGGTGCTAAAGTCGAACAATCCAGTCAAAAGCGTGTTTTGTGACTTCCGGGTGACGGAATAGTTGCCTTGGCATACGGGGTTGCACGTCAGGTACGCCGCACGCACGACCACCACCACGGTCCCGACCTCTGCCCGGAGGCCCCGCCCCATGACGCTCACGACGACCGACCTGCCCGCCCGGAGAGCCAGTGGGGCGGTCGTCCCGGTACTCGCCTTCGCGGGCATCGTTGTCGCGGTCATGCAAACCCTGCTCGTGCCGGTCATCAAGGACCTGCCGCAGCTGCTGCACACGGCCCCGAGCAACGCGACCTGGGTGCTGACCTCCACCCTGCTCTCGGGCGCCGTGGCCACCCCGATCATGGGCCGCCTCGGCGACCTCTACGGCAAGCGCCGCATGCTGATCGGCAGCCTCTCGGTCATGGTGGTGGGAGCCGTGATCAGCGCCGCCACCAGCCAGCTGCTCACCATGATCGTGGGCCGTACGCTGCAGGGCTTCGCCATGGGCGCCATCCCGCTCGGCATCGGGCTGATGCGCGACATGCTGCCGCGTGAGCGGCTGGGCTCGGCGATGGCCCTGATGAGCTCCTCCATCGGCGTCGGCGGCGGTCTCGCGCTGCCCGGCGCGGCGCTGATCGCCCAGCACGCGAACTGGCACGCGCTCTTCTACGCCGCGGCCGCTCTCGGCGTGCTCGCCATCGTCCTCGCCCTGGCCGTCGTGCCCGAGTCCCCGATGCGTGCGAAGGGCTCCTTCGACCTGCTCGGCGCGCTCGGCCTGTCCGCCGGCCTGGTCCTGTTCCTCCTGCCGATCACCAAGGGCAGCGACTGGGGCTGGTCCTCCGGCACCACGCTCGGACTGTTCGGCGCCTCCGCCGTCGTCCTGCTGCTGTGGGGCGTGATGGAACTGCGGGTGAAGGCCCCGCTGGTCGACCTGCGCACGACCGCCCGCCGTGAAGTGCTGCTCACCAACCTGGCCTCGATCATGGTCGGGGTCAGCTTCTACGTCGTCTCGCTGGTCCTGCCCCAGCTGCTCCAGTTGCCCGCCGCCACCGGCTACGGCCTCGGCCAGTCCATGCTCGTCGCCGGTCTGGCGGTGGCCCCGCTCGGCCTGACGATGATGTTCACCGCCCCCGTCTACGCCCGCCTGTCCGCCCGCTTCGGCCCGAAGATCACGCTGATCACCGGCCTGCTGGTGATCGGCGCCGGCTACGGCGGCGGCATCGGCCTGATGGACGCCGTCTGGCAGACGGTCCTCACCTCGGTGATCCTCGGCGCCGGCATCGGCCTGGCGTACTCCTCGCTGCCGGCGCTCATCGTCAGCGCGGTGCCGCCCTCCGAGACGGGCGCCGCCAACGGCCTCAACACCCTGATGCGCTCCGTCGGCACCTCGGTGTCCAGCGCCGTGATCGGCATGGTCCTCGCCAACAGCGCGCAGCACGTGAACGGCGTCGCCCTCCCGACCATGCACGGGTTCCGCCTCTCGTTCCTCATCGCCACGGGCGCCGTCCTCGTCGGCCTGCTGCTCGCCGTCGGCCTGCCCGGCCGGCGGACCGGCCTGCGGGTGCGCGCGGGCGGCGAGGAGGAAGCCGGCCTGGCGCGTGCGGAGCAGGTCCTGCGCGGCTTCCGGGGCCGGGTCGTGGGCGCCGGGGGCGCCCCGGTCGCCCGTGCCAAGGTCACCCTGATCGACCGCCGCGGCCGGCAGGCCGGCGCGGCGCTCTCCGCGGAGGACGGCAGCTACGCGCTCGCCGTCCCGGCCGGGGGCGCGTACGTGCTGGCCGCGCGCGCGGCGGGGCACGGCCCCCTCGCCTCGGCGGCCACGCACGCCGGCGACGAGCGGCTGGTCGATCTCGACCTGGCCCTGCCCGCCGAGACCGTCACAGCCTGATCGCCGGCCCCTGGTCCGCCCCGCGGCGGGCGGGGGGTTTCCGGGACCGCCGGGGGGCGCCGGGGTCAGCCCCTGCCCGTCAGCCGCGATCCGGCGGGCGTACGCCGGTACAGCACCGTCCGGCCCGACCGCGAGCGGGACACGAGACCGGCCCGGTGCAGCACGCCCAGGTGGTACGAGACCGTGGCGGCACTGAGGAAGTGACGCGCCGCGAGCTGCGTGGTGGACGCCGGCCGCGCCAGCGCGCCGAGCAGCCCCGCGCGGGTGGGGCCCAGCAGGCCCGCCAGCTCGGCGGAAGGGGGTACCGGCGCGGCCGGCCTGTTCCGTACCGGGTAGGCGACCATCGGCGGCCGCCGTCCGCCCCGCACCGGATCCACGGCCACGCCCGGTGCCCCCGCCACCAGCGACGGCACCACGATCACCAGGGGCGCGGCGATCCCCACCGAGAACCGGCTCTCGACGCGCAGCGTGCCGCCGGTCCACCGGATCCCGGGGTGCAGCGAGTTGAACATCCCGGCGGCTCCTTGCCGGGCCAGCACGCCGGCGCACCGGTCGACCTCCGCGTCGAGCGCGGCCTTGGCGTCGGGCCAGTGCGGGGCGAACGCGAGCTCCCAGTACCGCCGCAGCTCCTCCGCGACCTGCCGGGCGACGTGCCCGCCGCCCCGCGCCATCGCCCGCCGGACCCCGGGCGGCAGCTCCGATCCGGCCAGCCCGTTGCGGGGCCGGCCGTCGCGCAGCGCCTCCAACTCGCCCAGGACACGCCCGGGCGGTGTGGCCCGCACGCGCTCCAGCTCCTCCTCGACGGTGGGGGAGGGCCCGGACGGATGCGGGCTGAGGAAGTCCGGTAAGTAGCCGCTCCCGTCGAGCGCGAGCTCCGACAGCAGCGGCAGCCGCGCACGGCGCAGTACGCGACGGGCCCGCGTCACCCAAGGATCGGCCTCCGGACCGGGGCGCAGGCCCCACGGCAGCAACGTCGCCGCGACCTCGTGCAGCGGTGAGACGGCGAAGTGGGAACGGGCCAACCCGGCCGCGTCCACGGTGAGTTCTATCATCCTGCTCCCTGCCGTCCGGTAACCCGGATTCCTTCGAACGTGCTCGAATCGTGGCACGGACTCTCGCCGTGGCGAGCCCCCTTGGCGCAGTCTGATGGCCGACGGACGGCAGGGTCACAGACGACGCCGGAGGGCGGGGGTGCGTGCGATGCGGGCGAAGCGCGGGGCCGGGAAGGCACGGGGGACGCGGAGGTCCGGAGCACGGGCGGCGGTGGCACTGGCCGCCGCCGGCCTGCTGATGGTGTCGGGCACCTGTACGTCGTCCGCGCAGGGCCGGGGCACCGCGGGGCCGGCCGGGGAGAGCGGGGGGCTCTCCGGCACCGCGGCCTGCCCCGGCCTGGACGGCTTCAGCTGCGCCACGCTGACGGTCCCGCTCGACCACAGCGGTGCGGTGCGCGGCCGGCTGGGCCTGAAGGTCGCCATGGGGGACAACGTGGACGCCCCCAAGGGCGTCCTGCTGTTCCTGACCGGTGGCCCCGGGCAGCCCGGCGTCCCCTTCGTGGAAGGGATCGGCAAGGCCATGGCGCCGGTGCTGAAGGACTACCGACTCGTCATGATCGACCAGCGCGGCACCGGTGGGACCGCGCTGCAATGCCCCGGGCTGCAGGAGCAGATGGGGGCGTCCGACCTCACACCGCCCACCGCGGACGCGGTGCGGGACTGCGCCGCGGCCATCGGCCCGAACCGCCGCTTCTACGCCACCGGCGACACGGTCGCCGACCTGGAACTGCTGCGGCGTGCGCTGGGCGTACGGAAGATGACCCTCGACGGGGTCTCGTACGGCACGTACACCGCCGAACGGTACGCCCTCGCCCACCCCGGGCGCGTGGCCCGGATGGTGCTGGACTCGGTGGTGCCGCAGACCGGTTACGATCCGATGGACCTCGCCGCCATGCGGGCCGCGCCGCGCGTGCTGAGGCAGGCCTGCGAGAGCATCGGCTGCACCACGGACCCGGCGGCGGACCTGGCCGAGGTCGTGGCAACCTACGGCAACGGGGTCGACGTCCTGGACGCGATCACCACATGGGAGTTCGTCGACCCGGACTACGCGGACATGATCGACGCCCTCCACCAGGCCGCCGAGGGCGCCCCCGGACTGCTGAACGGCCTCATCCAGGGCACACGGCAGGGAAACGCGGCGTCCGCTGAGGAACTCAGCCAGGGACTCCACGCGGCGACGCTGTGCCTCGACGGCCATTACCCCTGGGGCCGGTCCGACGCCCCGGTCGCCGGCCGCCGGGACGCGCTGGAGAAGGCGGCCGGCGAACTCACCCCGGCCGACCACGGCCCCTTCGACGCCGCCACGGCGACGGGCCTCGGCTCCATGCTCAGCTGCCTCGACTGGCCCCGCACCCCGGCCCCGCCGCTGCCCGCCGCCCACCGCCGCCTCCCCGGCGTCCCGGTGCTGCTGCTCGGCGGCGACCGGGACCTGTCGACGCCCCTGGAATGGCTCTACGACCAGAAGAAGCTGACCCCGCATGCCGAGGTCGTCGTGGTCCACGGCGCCGCCCACTCCGTCCAGAGCCGCGCGACGAGCGACGAGGGCCGCCAGGCGGTCCACGACTTCCTCCTCGGACGCTGAGCCCGAGGTGGCCCGTGGGACGCTCCGGGGAGAGGAGCCCCGGGGCGTCCCACGGTGGCAGCTCAACCTCCGAGCGGCTTCATCGCCGGAGACGACGGGTGAGGCGACGCTCACGGAGGACTGCCGCGTGGCCTCGGCGGGGACTTCGCCGACGACTCCGAACACCACCAGGCACAGACCGGCACCAAGAGCCCCCGACCACCGCGGGGCCGGCGGCGACGGGGCCGGCACGTGCTGCCGGCCCCGCCCGGTGGTCAGCCGCGGGCGAGGAGTTCGAGGGTGTCGACGACGCGGTTGGAGAAGCCCCACTCGTTGTCGTACCAGGCCACCACCTTGATGTGGCGGCCGTCGACCCGGGTGAGGGCGGCGTCGAAGATGGACGAGGCCGGGTGACCGGTGATGTCGCTGGAGACCAGCGGCTCGGTGGCGTAGTCGAGGATGCCCTTCAGCTTGCCGTCGGCGGCGGCCCGGTAGGCGTCCAGCACCTGCTCGCGGGTGACGTCGCGGGAGACCGTGGTGTTGAGCTCCACGATCGAGCCCACCGGCACGGGGACCCTGATGGAGTCGCCCGAGAGCTTGCCGTCGAGCTTCGGCAGCACCTTGCCGATGGCCTTGGCGGCACCGGTGGTGGTGGGCACGATGTTCACGCCGGCGGCGCGGGCGCGGCGCATGTCGCGGTGCGGGCCGTCCTGGAGGTTCTGCTCCTGGGTGTAGGCGTGCACCGTGGTCATGAACCCGTGCTCGATGCCGGCCAGGTCGTCCAGCACCGACGCGAGCGGGGCCAGGGCGTTCGTGGTGCACGAGGCGTTCGACACGATGACGTGCCGGGCCGGGTCGTACTCCTCGGTGTTGACGCCGTAGGCGAGGGTGACGTCGGCGCCGTCGGAGGGGGCGCTCACCAGGACCCGCTCGGCACCGGCGGTCAGGTGCGCGCGGGCGGCGTCGGCCGAGGTGAAGCGCCCGGTGGACTCCAGCACGATGTCGACTCCGAGCTCTGCCCAGGGCAGTTTGGCCGGCTCGCGCTCGGCGAGCACCTTGATCCGGCGGCCGTCGACGACCAGATCGGAGCCGTCCGCCTCGACGGTGCGGCCGAGCCGGCCGAGCGAGCTGTCGAACTTGAGCAGGTGCGCGAGGGACTCCGGTGCGGTGAGGTCGTTGACGGCGACCACCTCGAGGTCGCTGCCGCGCTCGACGAGGGCGCGCAGGGTGTTGCGCCCGATGCGGCCGAATCCGTTGACGGCGATGCGGGTCATGGAGGTTTCCTTTCGTTGCCGCCTCCATGGTCGGCATTGGGGCGCCGCCCCGGCAGTGGCCAGAACGACAGCATGCGCAAGTATCGCGCCATACCTTTCGCCACCGGTCGCAAGGATCTCGCCACTCAGGCCGAGAAGGTGTGCCGGTACTCCGTGGGGGAGGTGCCGAGGATGCGGTGGAAGTGCAGGCGCAGGTTCGCGCCCGTGCCGAGGCCGACGCGGTCGGCGATCTGCTCCACACCCAGGTCGGTGCGTTCCAGCAGTTCGCGCGCCAGGTCGACCCGGGCGCGCAGCACCCACTGCATCGGTGTGTAGCCGGTGTCCTCCACGAACCGCCGTGAGAAGGTGCGCGCCGACACCCGGGCGTTGCGGGCGAGCGTCTCGAGCGTCAGCGGTTCGGCGAGGTGCGCCAGTGCCCACTCGCGGGTGCTCGCGAACAGGTCGCCGAGCGGCTCGGGCACGCTCCGGGGGACGTACTGGGCCTGGCCCCCGCTGCGGTACGGCGCCGCCACCAGGCGCCGCGCCACGTGGTTGGACAGGCCGACGCCGTGGTCGCGCCGCACCAGGTGCAGGCACAGGTCGATGCCGGAGGCCGCTCCGGCCGAGGTGAGCACGTCGCCCTCGTCCACGAACAGCACGTTCTCGTCCACCCGCACCAGTGGATGCCGTTCGGCGAGGGCCTTCGTGTAGTGCCAGTGGGTGGTGGCCCGCTTGCCGTCGAGCAGGCCCGTCGCCGCCAGCGCGAACGCCCCGGTCGAGATGGCCGCGAGCCGGGTACCGCGTTCGTGGGCAGCCATCAGCGCGCCGACGACCGTCGCGGGCGGTTCGGCGCCCGCCGGCTCCCGGTAGCCGGGGATGAAGACGGTGTCGGCGTCCTCGAAGGCCTCGAGCCCCTCCGCCACGTGGTACGACAGTCCGTCCCCGCCGGTCACCAGCCCGGGCGCGGCGCCGCACACCCGCACCTCGTAGGGCATGCTCGGGCGGTTGGCGAACACCTGCGCCGGGATCCCGACGTCGAGCGGCTTGGCGCCCTCCAGCACGAGCACGACGACGTGATGATTCTTCCCGCGGCTCAACGGGCCTCCTCCTGCTCTCCCGCCCGGTGGCGTGACCGGCCTCTACCGCAAGCATCCTGCCATCAGCCGCCCGGCGCCCCGGCGGCCCGGAGGCCACGGTCGGCCGAACGCGAGATCTACGCGCGGAGAAATTTTAACATTTTATTGTCATGGACACTTCCCAATCGTCCGGGTCAGGGGCTACCAAGTGGTAGTCAACTCTCCGCCCAGGGAGGTTCCGTGAGACGCACCACGTCGTTGTCGGCCCTGACCACCCTGCTCGTCACCCTGGCCTTCGGCCTGCTCTGGTCCACCCCGGCGCACGCCGCCGGGCCCGCCTACGTCGCGCTGGGGGACTCGTACTCCGCCGGCAACGGCGCGGGCAACTACGACAGCGCCAGCGGCAGTTGCCACCGGAGTTTCAGCGCGTACCCGTACCTCTGGAAGAACGCCCACGCTCCCTCATCCTTCGCCGACACCTCCTGCTCGGGTGCGGTGACCACGGACGTGACCAACAACCAGCTCGGTCCGCTGAACGCCTCCACCGGTCTGGTCTCCCTCACCATCGGGGGCAACGACGCGGGCTTCTCGGACGTCATGACGACCTGTGTGATCGGCTCCGACACCGACTGCGTCAACCGGGTCAACCAGGCGGAGAACTACGCCCGCAACACCCTGCCCGCCCGTCTGGACGCCACCTACGACGCGATCCGCGCCAAGGCCCCCAACGCCAAGGTCGTCGTCCTCGGCTATCCCCGCGTGTACACCCTGAACGTCCTGTGCGTCGGGCTGTCCGACACCAAGCACCGCAAGATCGACGAGGCCGCGGACGTCCTCGACGGCGTCATCGCCGCCCGGGCCGCCGCCCACGGCTTCGTCTTCGGCGACGTCCGGGGGACCTTCAACGGCCACGAACTGTGCTCCGGCGACGACTGGTTGCACTCCCTGGTGGTCTCGCCGAGCTGGGAGTCCTACCACCCCACCGCCAAGGGCCACTCGAGCGGCTACTACCCCGTCCTGAACGCCAACAGCTGACCACCCGCCTCCCCGCACCAGGGGGCCGGCCCGGCCGGCCCCCTCCGCCGACCCCGTACGGCCGTGCCGAAAGGCCCGTGCGGGGTCGTGGCGTGCCGTCACCGGCCGCTACCACAAGGTGAGTCAGTGACAAAGTGGATGAGTGGCTGAACCACTCCTTGCGGTCCGGGCCCTCCCTTTGCCACGCTTGGCGCGGCCCGGTCCTCAGCTCCACGACCGGGTGGTTCGCGCGCCTCCCTCGTCTCCCCCTCGCCATGCCGTGCTGCCCGCGCACGGCGGCTGACGACCGAACAGGATGCGGAATGTCTCTGACGCGCCGAAGAATGCTGATGGCGACCGCCATGAGCGTGGTGACCGCCACCGTCGCCCCGGGTGGCCTCGCCGGCCTGGCGGCCGCCGCCCCACTGACCACCGCCGACGACGGTTCCGTACCCCCGGGCCTGTCGACCCTGGATCGTACGCTGCTGCGCGGCCCGGACCTCGGGTCCGGCTACCGCGGCATCGTCGCGGGGCCCGGCGAACCCCACCTCGTCCGCAAGGATTTGGCCAACGTCACCGCGCCCACGGTGACCCGGTCGCTGATCGCCTTCGCCCAGATGTCCGACCTGCACATCGTCGACGACCAGTCACCGCTGCGCGTCGAGTGCCTCGACCGGCTCGCCGACTACGGCCCGCCGCACTACAACTCCTATCCCACCGAGTCCGCCTACCGGGCGCACGAGTTCCTGTCGACCCAGACGACCGACGCCATGTGCCGCGCCGTCCGGCAGATCGGCCGCGGGCCGCGGACCGGCGCGCCGCTGGCCTTCACCGTCGTCACCGGGGACGCGGTCGACAACTGCCAGTACAACGAGACCCGTTGGTACATCGACCTGCTGGACGGCAACACGGTCACCCCGGACTCGGGCAACCTCGCCCTCGACGAGAGCGTGAGCAGCGGACGGTTCGGCAGCGACGTCCACTACTGGCACCCGCAGGCCCGGCAGAGCCCGGCCGACAACAACGAGCTGGCCGGCTTCCCCCTGGTGACCGGGCTGCTCACCGCCGCCCGCAGGCCCTTCACCGCCGGCGGGCTGCGCATGCCCTGGTACGCCGCCTACGGCAACCACGACGGGCTCGTCCAGGGCAACGTCGCCCCGGACGTGCTGCCGTTCGACCCGCTCAAGAGCATCGCCACCGGCTCGACGAAGATCACGCAGATCGAGGGCGTCCCCGACGTCTTCGACAACGGGCCCGCCTACTACATCGAGCTGCTGACCGACATCATCACCGGAGACTTCACCCTCGACACCGAGAAGGTCACCGCCGACCCCGCACGACGCCTGCTGGAGCGCCGCGAGTTCGTCGCCGAGCACTTCCGCACCACCGGCACCCCCGCGGGACACGGCTTCACCTCCGGCAGCGACCGGGCCTACTACGCCATACCCTCCGGCCCCTCCGACCTCGTCCAGGTCCTCGTGCTCGACACCACCAACGCGAGCGGCGGCGCGAACGGCGCCCTCGACGAGGCGCAGTGGGAGTGGCTGGACGCACAGCTGAAGGCGAACAGCTCCCGCTACGAGACGGACCGAGCCAACGGCACCGGTCCCGGCACCGTCGTCACGCAGCCCGGGGTCAAGGACAAGCTGATCGTCGTCTGCTGCCACCACACGCTCGACTCGATGGACAACACCGACGACGACGCCCCCTACAACGGTGCCGACCTGCGCGACAAGCTGCTGCGCTTCCCGAACGTCGTGCTGATGGTGGACGGCCACACGCACACCAACAACATCACCGCGCACAAGCCGGCGTGGACCTCCGCGCTCAGCGCCGGCTTCTGGGAGGTGAACACGGCCTCGCACATCGACTGGCCCGTGCAGTCCCGGATCGTCGAGATCGCCGAGGGCGGCGGCTACCTGTCGATCTTCACCACCATGGTCGACGCCGACGCGCCGCTGTCGTACGGCGGGGACACCGGAACCCCCGCCACGCTTGCCGCACTGGCGCGCGAACTGGCCGCCAACGACATCCAGTCCGTCGGCCGCGGTATCGACCTGCGGCGCGGCGCGCCGACGGCCCGCAACACCCAACTGCTGCTCCCGCTCCCGTTCCCGCTGCCCACCGGCGCCGGGACGCCCGCGCCCGACTGGCCCCTGCTGCAGCAGGGGCAGAGCGGCACCCGGGTCAGGGCCCTGCAGTACCTGCTGAACGCCCGCGGGGTGGGACTCGCCGTGGACGGGGTCTTCGGCATCACCACCGCCGCCGGGGTCCGCTCATTCCAGACCGCCCGCGGTCTGCCCTCGAACGGCGTGGTCGGCCCCGCGACCTGGCAGGCCCTGGTCGTCGCGACGTTGAAGCAGGGCGACTCGGGTCCCGCGGTCTCCGCCGTGCAGTACCTGCTGAACACCCGCGGCGCGGGACTGACCGTCGACGGCACCTTCGGCCCGGCGACGGACGCCGCGGTGCGCTCCTTCCAGTCCTCCCGCGCACTGCCCGCGGACGGCACCGTACGGATGGGGACCTGGCTGAACCTGCTGGCCCCCTGACGCGAGGAGGGCGGGCGCGGAGTCCACTGCGCGCCCGCCCTCTCGCCATGCGCGGATCAGGCGAGCAACTCCACCTCCGCCAGGGTCGACTCGGCGTCCAGGACCAGGCGGTACTGGGTGTAGCCGCCCGGAGAGACGACCGAGAAGGCCCGGGTCTGGCGGTCCCAGGTGAAGGATTTACCGGAGCGCTTGTCGAGGGTCTTCCAGTGCGTGCCGTCCGGGGAGCCCTGGAGCGTCCAGCCGGCCGGGGCCTTGGCGCGGTCCGACGACGAGGTCAGCGTGTACTGGACGGCCTTGGTGCGTCCCTTCACCGGGAGGTCCACGGTGGTGACGGCCGCGTCCGTCGCCGAGGTGTTGTCGAACAGCGCGCCGTCGCCCTTGACGGCGTCCGCACGGGGCGTGGGCACCTCGTCGTCCTGGGTGATCGACACCGGCGCGGCGTTCTTGCCGGTGCCCCAGGACGAGGGCTTCGGGCCCATGTCGAACTCCAGCACGCCGCCCTTGGCGAGCAGCGAGTGCGGCAGCGAGGTGGACGTCCAGGAGCGGCCGTTGACCTTGAGCCCCTGCACGTACACGTTGCGCGTGCTGTTCCTCGGCGCCTGGACGACCAGGTCCTCGCCGTTCTCCAGGTGGACCGTCGCCTTGGTGAACAGCGGGGAGCCGATGGCGTACTCGCCGCTGCCCATCACCAGCGGGTAGAAGCCGAGCGAGGAGAACAGGAACCAGGCCGACTGCTCGCCGTTGTCCTCGTCGCCGTGGTAGCCCTGGCCGATGTCGCTGCCGGTGTAGAGGCGGGAGAGCACCTCGCGGACGTTCTTCTGCGTCTCCCAGGGGCGCCCGGCCGCGTCGTACATGTACGTCACGTGGTGGGCCACCTGGTTGGAGTGGCCGTACATGCCCATCCGCACGTCCCGCGCCTCCGTCATCTCGTGGATGACGCCCCCGTAGGAGCCGACGAACTCCGGCGAGGCGGTCTCCGGGGTGGCGAAGTACTCGTCGAGCTTCTTCGCCAGGCCGTCACGGCCGCCGTACAGGTTGGCCAGGCCGCGGCTGTCCTGCGGGGCGGTGAAGGCGTAGCCCCAGCCGTTGGTCTCGGTGTAGTCGTAGCCCCACACCCGCGGGTCGTACTTCGCCGAGTCCACCCGCCAGTTCCCCTGGGAGTCTCGGCCCTGGAAGAACCCGGCCTTGGAGTCGAAGAGGCTGACGTAGTCCCGGGCGCGGTTGAGGAAGTAGGCGGACTCCTCCTTGTAGCGCTTCTTGCCGGTCTTCTCGTAGAGGGCCTTGCCCATCTCGGCGATGCCGTAGTCGTTGAGGTAGCCCTCCAGTGCCCATGACAGACCCTCGTGGGTGTCCGTGCTGGTGTAGCCGAGGAAGGGGGAGGTGGTCATGCCCTTGCGGCCGACGCCCGACTGCGGCGGGACGACCGTCGCGTTCTTCACGGCCGCGTCGTACGCCGCCTCGGCGTCGAAGTTCACACCCTTGACGTAGGCGTCGGCGAAAGCCACGTCCGAGGACGTGCCCGTCATCAGGTCCGCGTAGCCGGGGGACGACCAGCGCGAGGTCCAGCCGCCGTCCTTGTACTGCTGTACGAACCCGTCGACCATTTCACCGGCCTGCCCCGGTGTCAGGAAGGAGTACGCCGGCCACGTCGTCCGGTAGGTGTCCCAGAAGCCGTTGTTGACGTAGACCTTCCCGTCCACGATCTTCGCGCCGGTGTGGGTCGGGGTGTCGGGACCGGGCATCGCCGCGAACGGGGACGCGTACTGGTACTTCGAACCCACCTTCTCAAAACCCGAGTTGGGGTACAGGTAGAGCCGGTACAGGCTGGAGTAGAGCGTCGTCAGCTGGTCCGGCGTGGCGCCCTCGACCTCGACGCGGCCCAGAAGCTTGTCCCACTGCTTCTGCGCGCGCGACTTCACCGTCTCGAAGGAGGTGCCGTCCGGTATCTCCTGGCGCAGGTTGTCCTTCGCCTGGTCGATGCTGATCAGCGAGGTGGCCAGGCGCAGCGAGACGGTGCGGTCCTCGCCCGCGTCGAAGCGCAGGTAACCCTTCACGCCGCTCGACGTGCCCTCCGTGACGGGCGCGTCGAACTCGCCGTACAGGAACAGCCGGGTGGCGCCGGTGGACAGCCCGGACTTCACGTCGGAGTACCCGGTGAAGGTGCCGGTCTCCTTGTCGAGCGTCAGGCCCGCCTGCTCGGTGACGTTGTCGAAGAGCACGCTCGCGTCGTCGCCGGGGTAGGTGAAGCGCAGCACCGCCGCGTGGTCGGTCGGTGCCATCTCCGTCTTCAGGCCGTTCTCGAACCTCACCCCGTAGTAGTACGGGCGGGCGGTCTCGTTCTCGTGCCGGAAGGGCAGCGCCCGCGCGCGGCGCGCCGTGTCCGGGGTGCCGGAGGCGGTGGACGGCATCACCTGGAAGGTCTGCCGGTCACCCATCCAGGGGCTGGGCTCGTGGCTCGCGCTGAACGCCTGGATCGTGGGCAGGTTGTCGGAGTTGTTGGCCTTGGCGTAGTCGTACAGCCAGTTGAGGGTGCCCGCGTTGGTCACCGGCGTCCAGAAGTTGAAGCCGTGCGGCACGGCCGTCGCCGGGAAGGTGTTGCCGCGCGAGAAGCTGCCGCTGGAGTTGGTGCCGCGGGTCGTCAGCGCGTAGTCCGACAGGTGCTTCTTCGGCTTCTGCGGCGCGAGGGGCCTCAGCGCCACGTCGTCCAGCCAGCCGCGGAACTTCGCCGGGCCCTTGGGGGAGTCGTACGCCACCACGATGCGGTCGACGGTCTTGCCGGCCGCGACCGACCCGATCCGCGACACGACATCGTTCCACTGGTTGACGTAGAGCACCTTGGCCGCGCCCTGCCCCTGCGGGGTGAGGGCGAAGCCGTGCTGGTCGGTGGCGCCCAGGCGGCTGAGGGAGGTGCCGTCGGTGAAGACCAGGTCCAGCGAGACGTTGGTGGCGTCGTAGTCGCGGTCGCCGTCCGCCATCGACGGGTAGATCCGGTACGACAGCGCGGTGTCCTGGCGGACGGGCACGTCGACGTCGAAGATCTTGTTGTACGAGTACGCCCGGCCGTCGCCGGTGTGCCGGCCCGCGTAGCGCAGCGCCCGCGTGCCGGTGAAGCCGGCGCCCGACTTCGCCGTCGGCGAGCCGCTCGGGCCGCGGTCGACGAGCGAGAGCATGTCCTGCGGTACGGGGTCGCCGGTGCTGCCCGTCGACAACTGCAGGTCGGCGAGCTGGGTGATGCCCGAGGCGCCGTTGTTCTTCGTGATGTCGATCCGGAAGTGCTGGTACTCGGCGGGCTCCGCGAGGTCGTACGACTTCGTCTGGAACCGTTCGGGGAAGGACTCGCCGGAGCGGGTGTCCAGGGTCTTCCAGTCCTTGCCGTCGGTGGAGCCCTGCAGGGTCCAGTCCCGCGGGTCGCGTTCCGCGGCGTCGTTGGCGGAGGTCAGCGCGTAGGTGACGACCTTCGCGGGGGCGTCGAGGTCGAACTCCACCCAGCCGGTGGGCTGGAAGACCAGCCACTTGGTCCCGGGCTCGGCGTCGACGAGGTTCTCCTTCACCTCGCCCGAGTCCGTGTACTCGCCGTTGGCGCGGATGTCCGTGACGTGGTCGTTGAGGTTGCCGGGTATGCCGGTGCTGTAGCCACCGTCCACATCCGACGCCCGCTTGGAACCGTCCGCCGCGGTGTCCACCGTGTTGCGCCAGTCGGGCGCGGGATCACCCGACTCGAACGACGACGCGAAGGCGTCGACGCGCGGCTCGGGTTCGGGCACGGCGACCGCCGCTTGCTGTGTGGCCGCGGCCAGAGCGAAGGCGGTCGCCAACACGACCGCCGAGGAACTCCATCTGTGCCGGGCAGCTCTCTGCTGCATATGCGCGAGCACCCCTTCTGCGCCTGGACAACGTTGTCAAGTTCGCTTTGCAAGGGCTAGTAGGGGGTCAAAGCACTGTTGGTGTCAAGGGTGTTGGTGTGACTTTCGGGCCGGCTGGGTTCGCGGATGCCCGCCGCAACCCGGTGCGGCGGGCGTGAAGGCACGTCAAACCCGCGGCGGAGAGGCCGTCACGTCAGGGGCGGTCGCGCGGGGACGCGGCGGCCCGAGCCGGCGGTCCCACCCGCGCCGCCGGGGCACGGTCCGGACCGGCCCCGGCGGCGCGGGTGGGATCAGGCGGCGTCAGACCAGGTCGGGACGCCGCCACTCCTCGCCCCGCACATGGTGCGCCAGGAAGCCCAGCACCGTGGCGTACCACAGGCGGACGTTGTTGGGCTTGAGGATCCAGTGCCCCTCGTCGGGGAAGTACAGGAACTTCGCCGGGACCTCGAACCGCACCAGGTCGTTCCAGAGCGCGAGGCCCTCGCCGATCGGCACCCGGTAGTCCTTGTCGCCGTGGATCACCAGCATCGGCGTGGTGATCTTGGCGGCCCGCAGGTGCGGGGACTCGCGCTCGTACCGCTCGGTGCTGACCAGCGGGTCGCCCTGCCGCCGCATCCAGTAGGCCGGGAAGTCGGTGACCTGCGCGAAGCTGTACATGTTCCACAGGCTCGCGTGGGTGACGATCGCCTTGAAGCGGTCCGTGCGGGTGGCGATCCAGTTGGCCATGTAGCCGCCGTAGGAGCCGCCCATCATCGCGGTGCGATCGCCGTCCAGGTCGTCCCGCAGCAGCGCGGCGTCGGTCAGCGCCATCACATCGTCGTACGGCGCGCCGCCCCAGTGCGCCCAGCCGCGCTCGTGCATGTGCCGGCCGTAGCCGGTGGACAGCGCCGGGTCCGGAAGCAGGACCGCGTAACCGGCGGCGGCCGCGACCCACGGGCTCCAGCGCCAGTGCCAGGCGTTCCAGCTGGTCTGTGGGCCGCCGTGGACCCACAGCAGCAGGGGCGCCGGGGTGTCGGCGCCCGCGCCGTCCGGCAGCACCAGCCACGCCCGCAGCGCCGTCCCGTCCTCAGCGGTGGTGTGCACCTCGGTGAGGCTGCCCGGCAGAGCCGTGTCCTGCCCGGGACAGGGCAGGGAAACGGGCTGCTGCCCGGCCGTCGCGGCGTCGAGGCGCACCGGGAGCGGAGGGCTGTCCACCGCGGAGCGCAACGCGTACACGGTGCCGCCGTCCGGGCTCACCACCACGTCCGAGTACGTACCGGACGCGGTCAGCGCGACCAGCTCACCGCTGCCGGTGGAGAGCCGGAAGACCGGTCCGTGGCCGCCCTCGTCGGCGGCGAAGTACACCACCGGGGCCCCGTCCTGACCGGGTACCGGGGAGACGACCGGTGCGCCCGGCCACTGGTCGAAACCGGGCAGCAGGTCGCGCCCCGCGTCCCGGTCGTCCGTTGCGCTCGCCAGCCACAAAGTGACGTCACCGGGGGCGTCCCAGGTGACCCGCCGCCGGCGGGCGCACACCACGTCCCGGCCGTCCGGGGTGAACGCCGGGGCGCCGAACTCCGCGTCGGGGTCCTCCAGCATCCGCAGCGGTTTGCCCGTCTCGGCGTCCGCGACGACGACCACGCCGCGGAGCTCGTCGGGGAGCGTGCCCACGGCTGTCGCGTACGCGACCAGCGAGCCGTCGGGGGAGAGGGCGACACCCTCGGCGAAGGCGGCGCGGCGCGCGCCGCAGTCCACGGCAGCGGGCTCCTGCGCGGCGGCGTCCGCGACGGTGAACATGTGCGGGACCCCTGGGCCCAGGTCGTGGTCCCAGTACCGCACCGGCACCGACTCGTGCAGGATCGCCGAGACCTTGGCCTTCCGGCGGGCCTCGCGCAGCCGCTCGTCCTGCTCCGCGTCCGCCGCGCCGGGCAGCAGGGAGGCTCCGAAGGCGATCCGGGAGGATCCGGTGGCCGTGGTGTACTCGTCGATCCCGCCGGCCCTGGCCAGCAGTCGCGCGGCCTCCCCGCCGCCCGCCGGCAGGCTCCACAGCGCCGCCTCCTGCCGGTCGTCCTCGCCCTCAGCGGGGTCGGCCACCGGACGCGAGGACAGGAAGAGCAAGGTGCCGTCGGGCAGGAACCGGGGTGCGGACTCGCCGCGCCCCGAGCGGGTGAGCCGCCGGGCCGGGCGCTCCCCGGCCGGGTCCACCTCCCACAGGGCACCGATGAACCGGGTGCGGTCGGCGGACAGTTCCTGAATCGCCGTCACCAGGCGGGTCCCGTCGGGCGACAGCGCGAGCGAGGAGACGCGGGGCAGCGCGAGGAACGCCGCCAGGTCGTGGAATGCAGTGGAGTCGGGCATGAGGATCATCCTGAATCCCCGGAGTGGTCCCGCACCAGTGCCCCCGGCGGCAAATCGCGGTCAAAGACGCAGGCAGCGGCTGCCCGCCGGCCGGGTGCGCCGCACCGTGGCCGCCCTGCGCCGGGATGCGGCCCGTAGGGCCCCTGCAACCCTGGACCGGCGTCACGTGTCCTGCGGATGACGAACACCGTGCGTTGCCGGTCCCGCACGTGAGGCGCGCGAGGCTCCCGGAGGACGCGGGTGATCCCGTCGGCCGGCGGGCGCCGCGCAGCGGCTAGCATCACGCCCATGCCGATACCCGAGGGAAACGGGCGCGCCGAGGGGGCGGACCCCGGCCCGTGGCGCGTCGCCGTGGTGGACCGTCACAGTGCGGTGGGCCGGCCGCCGTACCCGCAGCGGCCCGATGGGCGGCCGCTGGCGCGCCGGGACGACCTGCGCATCCAGGGGGCGACCGGGGAGATCAGCTGCGCCGACGCCTCGGGCCGGACGCGCTGGACCCACGCCTTCGACGGCCGTCCCAACGCCGCCCACGTCTCCGGGGGCAGGGTGCTGGTCACCACGGACTCCCTGCAGTACACGCCCTGGGGGTTCCTCGGCCCGGCCCTCCTGCTCGACCTGGCGGACGGCACCCTGATCGCGGAACTGCGCGGGGAGCGCGGCGCCGCGCTGCGCGGCGGACGCTTCCTGCTCGGCCTGGAGGGCTACGACTTCTTCGACACCTGGGAGTACGACCGCGACGGCGCCACCGTGGACTCCTGGCGCAGCTACGGCCACTACGTGGTCGGCACCGGCGTCCGTGTCGTCGAGGCCGACCGGAGGCACCCCACCGGGAGCCGCGTCGTCCGGCTGCTGCCCGGGGGCGTGATCGAGCGGGGTCCGCGGCTCACCCACCCGGTGGTGCCGCGTCCGGTGGTGCTGGAGGACGGCACGATCCTGGTGCTCGACGCCGGGGTGCTCCGCGCCGTCGACCGCAGCCTGGCCGGCACCGTCCTCGCCGAACTGCTGCCGGTCGCCGCCGACAACACGTCGGGCCTCATCAGCGAGCTGCGCCTCGACGGCGACCGTCTCACCGCGGTCGTCGCCGAACCCGGGCCGGGCCGCCCCACCACGTACACCGTCCACACCTGGACCCTCGCTCTCCACCGGCGTGACGCACCCACGAGGCACACATGACAACCCACGCACGGCCACTCGAGCTCTTCCGCATCGACCGACCGGTATCGCGGGGCCGGGACACGCCGGAAAGCGACTTCGTCAGCGGGCGGGTGAGGCCGGCCCTCTCGATCCAGGGACGCATGGACCTGATCCGGCCCTGACCCCGCGCGCCGGGCAGCGGCGATACGCGACGCGCTGTGCGACGTTCTCATGGACGACCCGGGACCTCATCAAGCTGACCCGGTGGAAGCCCTTCGAACGCCCCGAGGCAGGCGTGGGTCATCACGCCCGCGAGCATCCGCAATCCGGGGAGGGGCGACGAAGCGGCCGGCGGGAGCGGCACCGCGAGGCGGTCGTGGCGGCCGCCGGGTGACCGTGCCTGCCGGCCGGCCTCACCCTCCGGCGGTCAAAGCTCCGCCTCGCAGGCCTCCAGCCTGGCGAGCAGGCTCGCCAGGGCGTCGTTCCACCGTGCGGTGCCCCGCTGTTCCCCGAGCAGGGCGCGCAGCGCCCGGACCTCGTCGGCGGCGAAGGACTCGTGACCGGGGTTGTACTCGAACTGCAGGAACGCGACCTGGAGTTCGCAGTACCGTGCGTGATCCGAGTCATGGAGCCACCGGTTCAGCGCCAGCGCCGCGGCGCCTTCCGCGCGGGCGCACCGGAGGCCGATCGAGGGCTCCAGGGCGAACTCGACCGTGGTGACGCCGTCGGGCGTGATCAGGCACATCCGCGCCGGTTCCGGACCGCTCCGGACCTGGCCGAACGGGGTCCCGCGCCGCTGCTCTTCCGGCGTGTCAGCCATCTCTTCTCTCGCCTCTTCCGATCCTGTGGGGATGGGCGAGACCTCGCGCCGGGGGGTGCGGCACGAGCCCTCGCACACATCAACAACCGGGGACGCCCGGGCATACCCGATGCGGCGGGGCAGTTCGCGTCGGCCGAGCTGGCTCAGGAACCGGGGAGGCGTCCGGCGAGTCCGGTGACGTGCCTGCGCACCACGTCCCAGGCCGTGGGGGCGAGCGCGGCGAGGTCCGTCTCCTCCAGCGCGCGTAGGACCGCCCCGGTGCCTTCGTCGAACGAAACGGTCCCGCGCAGCACTTCGTAGCCGTCGCGGACGGCCACGCGCAGGCGGCGTCCGCCGTCGGCGGCGTGCACCGCGGCGGCGACGACGAGGGGTGGCGGCCCGCCCGCCTCGCCGGGCAGCTTCTCGTACGCGCTCACCAGCGGCACCCGCCAGCGGATGCCGAGCAGGAGGTGCTGCTTGGCCACGGCCTCGGCCAGATCGGTCTCGTGGGTCCGGTCCGGCGCCAGCGTGATCGCGCGGGAATCGAGGACGAGCGCGGCGGGCAGCAGGCAGCGCAGGGTGCTGCCGACGAGGTTGCCGCCGACGGTGGCCGTCCGCCGCACGGCGCCGGTGCCCACGCCGGCCGCCGCCCGTCGCAGCACCTCCGGGACCCGGTCGTCGATCCGGTTCAGCACCACCGCGGCGCCCAGCGCCTCGCGTTCGATCGCGTTGGCCTCCGGCAGGTGGCGCAGCGACATGGCCAGGGCGGGGAACCCGTCGCGCTGCCAGGTGGCCCACACGAGCGTCGCCCCTCCGACGGGCACCGCTCCCTGGGCCATGAACCCCTGTGCTTCGGGCACGGACGTGGGCAGATGCAGCAGCACGGCAGTCGACCCGCCTTCCGGGAGTGGGCGGCCGGACGGCGAGCGTGCCGGTCGCATGATCGCTTGTGCTGGGAATTCTCCCCGTAGGGCCGGGAGCGCGTACAGGGCTCAATGGCCGGCTTTGTGCGCCGTCCGTGCGTGAACTGCCCCTCGCTGGTGGGTCCGAGGCGGTGCCGCCCGTGCCGCGCCGCCCGTACCGCGCCGGCGGTCAGGCGTCGTCGTGGCGTGCCTCGTGCCGCCAGAAGCCGGAGAAGGTGATGCGGTCCTTGGGGAGGCCGGCGCGGTGCAGGTGCCGGCGCCCCTTGGTGGCGAGGCTCTGCTCGCCGACGACGAAGGCGTATCCGGAGGCGTCCGCCGGGGTGTGGCCGCGCAGTTCGGCGAGCGCGGCGGAGCCGGGGACGGCGTGCGGATCGTCGCGCACGACCCAGGTGACGGCCATCCCGGCGGGGGCGGCGAGCTCGCGCCGGTCGTCGGGGGTGGGGATCTCCTGGATCAGCCGGCCCACGGTGTCGCGGGGGAGGGACCGCAGGATGCCCGTGGCGGCGGGCATCCCGCTCTCGTCGGCCACGACGAGGACCTCGGAGGCGTCCTCCGGGCAGTCGAACATCACGCCCTGGTCGAGGAGCGCCAGCGCCTCGCCGGGCCGGGCGCCGCAGGCCCATCGCGCGGCGCGGCCCTCGAGTTCGCCGTCCGGGGAGCGGTGCACGACGAACTCGATGTCCATTTCGGCCGGTTCGGGGCGGAACGCGGCGACGGTGTAGTTCGAGCAGTGCGGGCGCTCGGCCGTGGGGATGGCGAGGTAGGCCTGCCACCACCGCCCCCCGGAGAACTCCGGCAGCCGCAGGGTGTCCTGGTGGGGGAGCTGCATGAAGAGGCGGAACCAGTGGTCGTAGCCCATCCATGGGAAATCGGCGAGGTCCGGGCCCGTGACGGTCACTCGGTGCAGGGAGCGGGTGACCCGATCGGTCCTGACGACCTCGGCGCGGAACATCCTGGGGTTCTGCGGCATGAGCCGCGGAGTCTTGGCCATTAAGGAAGGTTAGCCTAACCTTGCCTAAGGTGAGGGCGCCGCGGACCTCCTGTGGCGTACCGCCATCGCCCCCCGCCCAGCCTCGGCGCGGGCCTCATGAGCGCCGTCATCGGCACGCCGTACTTCCTGCACCTGCTGCTCGCACCCGACGCGCGGCAGCCGCAACTCCCGTACGACCAGCAGCGTTCCGGGGTCACCCGCGCCGGTGAGGGCCTCGACCGCGTCGGCGAACCCGATGGGGTGGTCGCCGAGGGGCGCGCCGCAGCAATACCTGCCGCAGTCCTTCGACGTGGCCGACGTGCGGGACGTGGCGCAGGCCCATCTGCGGGCCATGACCGAACCGGCCGCCGCGGGCGAGCGGTTCCTCGTCGGCAGCGGGACGGCGACGAGCCCGCTGGTGCTGGCCCGGAGCCTGGCGGAGGGGCCGGGCGAGCGTGCCGCGAAGGTGCCGGCCCGGGAACTCACTCCCGAGGAGGTAGGTGAGGGCGCGCGTTCCGGCCCGGCGCTGCGGGAGGCGCTGAGCCGATTGGGCAGGCTGCCGGAGCCACCGTACGGACAAGCCGCGCGCCGTGCTGTCCCGGAAGGCCGGCTGCGTCGCGAGTTCCGCCCTCGGCAGGTCGACCTCCTCGCCGTCGGCCGGCCGCCTGCACCCGGCGCCCCACGCTCAAGGCCGGTACAAAGACGTTGCCCGGGCTTGCCGAAGTGGAGAAGGATCTCCTGTCGAGACGCGAGGGGCCCTTCTCCGGACCGCTCGACGGCTCCCGGGCGTATGTGTGCCCGGCAACGAGAAAGGACGTCATGGAGCCATCGCAACTCCGCCGCGCAGTGGAGGCGGCGCGGGCGACCGCTTCGGAACTGGGCCTGCGGGTCGAGGACGTGGTCGTCATCCACGACTCGGACCGGGTCGCGCTGCACCTCGTCCCTTGCGGTGTTCTGGCCAGGGTCGCGCCCCCGGGGCATCTGGCCGACTCGGAGTTCGAAGTGACGGTCGCCCGACTCCTCGCCGACGTCGACGCTCCGGTGGCCGAGCTGGACCCCAGGGTCGTCGACCCCCGCGTCCGTGTGCGTGATGGCTTCGCCATCTCGCTCTGGACGTACTACGAGCCAGTGGGATCGCAGATCGCGCCGGCCGACTACACGGACGCGTTCATGCGGCTCCATGCTGCCCTGCGCCGGATCGACCTGGACGCACCGCACGTCACCGATCGAGTGGTCGTGGCGCTGGGAGAAGTGAACGACCGGGAGCGATCCCCTGAGCTGCCCGGTGCCGACCGGGTACTCCTGCGCGACACACTGGCCGGTCTGGGCGCCGCGGTCGGCGCCGGCAGGGCGGGCGAGCAGCTGCTGCATGGCGAGCCGCATCCGGGCAATGTCCTCGGCACGCGGAGAGGTCCGCTGTTCGTGGACCTCGCCACGTGCTGCCGCGGGCCGGTCGAGTTCGATCTCGCCCATGCCCCCGAAGGAGTGGGAGAGCGCTACGCGGGGGCGGACCACGAACTGATCCACCGGTGTCGCGCCCTGAACTGGGCGATGTTCTCGGCCTGGCGCTGGCGCCGGGACGACCTGATGCCGGACCGGGACCACTGGAGAGCGGAAGGGCTCCGGCAGCTTCGCGCCGCACTTGATCGCTGCGGACCGGCCTGAACCTGCCCGAGACGGAGGCGAACCCCGCCTCACGCCTGCCGCGCCCAGGGCGCCGTCCGGGCGGCTTCCGTCCATGCCGAACGAGCCATGGACGGGTCGCACCTACCGCTCACCGCGGTCTTCTGCCGGGGCACTTCAGCCCGCCGAGATGCGGAGCCTGATCGTCCGGGCCTGCGGGCGCAGCGCGAAGTCGGGCCACACGTCGGGTCCGCACGCCCGGGAGCCGAGGCCGTGCTGGGCCGCGTCGACGAAGAGGTGACTCGTCGCCGACTCCGGGAGCTCGAAGGGGTGCGCCGCCCGGGCGACCTGCTGCGGTGTGTGACGGCTGAGCGTGAAGCCGGGGAGGCGGCCCCGCCCGTCCGGGACGGTCACGAAACGCAGCACACCGGCTTTGCCACTGGTCAGTTCCAGCCGTCGCAGTCCGGAGCGGTGCCCGGTCTCCTGGGGGCGCGCGTAGTCGACGCAGAGGTCGTCGACGCTCGCGGAGAAGCGGCCCGTGCGCGCCGCGCGCAGGCTGTCGGGGTAGGACTCGTGCGGGCCGAGGCCGAACCACTTCGCGCCGTCGACGGGGGCGCCGCCGTCGGGCAGGTCGAAACGGATGCCGATCCGCGGCCACACCGTCGTCCAGCCGCCCGACGGCTGGATCTCCACCCGCAGTTCGAGTTCGCCCCCCTGCAGGGACCAGACCGTCTCCATGGTCACCGAGGAAGCGGAGTCGGCGGCGGAGACCCTGGCGACGGTCCGCAGGGCGTCCGCGGCGGTCTCCACCGACAGCAGCCGTGAGGTCAGCCGGTCCAGGCCGTCGCGCCGCCACAGCTCGGCGTTGGAGACCCCGGGGACGTGCGCGTCGCTCTCCTCGGCCACCCCCGAGGTGCCCTCGTCGTTGTCGGTCGGGGCACGGAAGAGCTCCAGCCGTGGTCCCGCCACGGCGCGCCCGGCGAGACGCACCAGCGCCCCGCCGGCGAACTCGGCGATGCCGAGCGTCAGCGTCCCGTCGCTCCGCCGCCAGTCGGCGGGAAGCCGTACGGCGGGCACGGCACGTCGGCTGGAACGGTCCAGCTGGGCGGTCGCGACCACATGGCCCTCGCCCGCCCACGCGGTGCCGGACGCCAGGACCGCGTCCAGGGTCAGCCACGTCTCCGACTCCGGCGACACCGTGATCCGCGGCAGCGGCACACGCGCCGAGCCGCCGGCCGCGACGACGGGCACCTCCAGGTCCCCGGAGTCCACCGGAGACCCGTCGTGCTCGACGCGCCAGCGGAAGCGCAGGTCGGAGGTGTCCGCCGAGTGCCGCAGATTGGTGATCTCCACGGTGCCGCCGGCGCCGCTCCCGCCGCCGGCTTCGTCGAAGGTGAAGCGGAGCGGTTGTACGACCGCCTTGAACTCGTGGAGGCCGGGGGTCGGGACGCCGTCGCTGAGCACCATGCCGTCCATCACGAAATTGCCGTCGTGCACGGTCTCCCCGAAGTCGCCGCCGTAGGCGTAGTAGGGGGTGCCGTCCGGGGCCGTCGCCCGGATGCCGTGGTCGCGCCATTCCCAGACGAAGCCGCCGTGCAGCCGCGGGTGCCGGTGCACCAGCTCCTCGTACTGGTCGAGGGCGCCGGGCCCGTTGCCCATCGCGTGGGCGTACTCGCACAGCAGGAACGGTTTGGTGCGCTGCCGTGCGCCCTGCGCGGGGGTGCAGTTCATCAGGGGAGCGCGCGAGCCGTCGGTTCCGATCTGCTCGGTCTCCGGCACCGACGCGTACATGCGCGAGTAGACGTCCGTGTACTCGCCGGTGTGGTCGCCCTCGTAGTGCACGGGGCGTCCCGCGTCGCGGGCGTGGACCCAGGCGGACATCGCGGCGAGGTTGGCGCCGGTGCCCGCCTCGTTGCCGAGCGACCAGAGCACGACGCTGGGGTGGTTCTTGTCCCGTTCGACGGTGCGGCGGACACGGTCCAGGTACGCATCGCGCCACGCCGGGTCGTCGCTGGGGTTGCCGGCCCAGCTGCCGTCCTTGTCGAAGCCGTGCGTCTCCAGGTCGCACTCGAGCACGACCCAGAAACCGAGTTCGTCGGCGAGGTCGAGCAGCCGCGGGTGCGGCGGGTAGTGGCTGGTGCGGATCGCGTTGACGTTGAACCGCTTCATCAGGGCCAGGTCCTCGCGCGCGTGCGCCTCGTCGAAGACACGGCCGCGCTCGGGATGGGTCTCGTGGCGGTTCATCCCGTGGAAGACGACACGGCGGCCGTTGACCAGGAAGCGGTCGCCGCGGATCTCGACGGTGCGGAAGCCGGTCCGCACCGTGACGGTCTCCGCGGCCGACGCCACCGTGACCTCGTACAGCCGCGGGACCTCGGCCGACCAGGGCTGCACGCCGTCGACCTCGAACGGGGCCACCTCGGCGGGGGAGGCCCAGACCCGTTCGACGCCGAGTTCGGGCATGCGGAGGGTGACAGGGAAGGCCGCCGGCTCCGCGGTGATCTCCGGGTCGATCCGCCCGCGCCCGTTCTCGAACCCGCTGCGCAGCCAGACGTCGTCGATGCCGCCGGCCGGCCGCGCGATCAGGGTGACGTCGCGGAAGATGCCCGGCAGCCACCACTGGTCCTGGTCCTCGAGGTAGCTCGCAGCCGACCACTGGTGCACCCGTACGGCGACCACGTTGTCGCCCGGGCGCACGGAAGTGGTCACGTCGAACTCGTGGGCGAGCCTGCTGCCGGAGGCGCTGCCGATCTCGTCGCCGTTCACCCAGACCTTGAAGAGCGACTCGACCCCGTCGAACCGCAGCACGACGCGCTCGGCCTCCGTCCACCCGGCGGGCAGCTCGAAGTGGCGTCGGTAGTCGCCGGTCGGGTTCTCGTCCGGCACATGAGGCGGGTCGATGGGGAAGGGGTACTGGATGTTGGTGTAGATCGGGCGGCCGTAGACCCCGTCCCCCTGGAGCACCCAGTGGGAGGGCACGGGGATGCTGTCCCAGCCGCCGTCGTCGAATTCTTCGGCCGCGAAGTCCTCCGCCGCCGTCGCGGTCGGCGACAGACGGAACCGCCACTGTCCGTCGAGCGTGCGGGAAGGGGCGTCGGAGTGCAGCCACGAGCGCGCCGGGCGCAGCGCGCCACGCCCTGGGATGGTGTCCGAAACATACGCGGAGAGCTCGGAGGGCAAGAGGTCACGACTCTTTCTTGGTAGCGAAGGGGGATCCGGGATGCGGTCACGCTCGCGGCCGCGATCGCGGCTAGCGGAGCACGATCGTCCGGATCTCCCAGGGGCCGAGGGCGAGTTCGAGTCCGCCCTCCGAGGGTTCGGCGGCCAGCGGCCGGCCGAGCAGGTCGACCGTGGTCACCTGGGTGAACGCGCCGGTGACGCGGGCGGTCACGCCGGTGTCGCTCATCGCCACCAGCCGCACCTCGGTGCCGCCCGCGAGGTCGTCACCGGTGACGCGGCGGACGGCCGAGACGAAGACGTCCGTGCCGTCGACCCGCACGCCGGCGGTGTCGGGGGGCAGCTGACCGCCGGCGGGCGCGGTACCCCGGATGACCAGCACGTCGTTGCGGAACTCCTCGGCGAGGGCGACCGCGTCCGCGGCCTGCCAGCCGGTCGCCGAGGGCACGATCGCGAACCGGTTCTCGACGCGCACCCCGAGGTCCTGCGCCCCCGGCGCCGGGATCTCGCTCGCCGCCGGCTCGTCGCGGAGCGGGTGGATGTTGACGCTGATCGAGCCGATCGCGCGCAGGAGGGTCACGGCGAGTTCGGCGCCCTCGCCGGTGAGTTCGTATTCGGTGGCGTGGTCGAGCAGCACGGTGGCCGCGCCGGCCGACACGAAGGTGCTCGCGGGGAAGGTCGGGATCGGGTACTCGCCCCAGCCGCCCTCGGCGGTCAGCCCGCGCTCGGTGACGGCGAACTGCCCGGCCGACGCCGAAACGGCCGCCGGCCGGGGGAGCGGGACGTGGAAGCGCAGCCGGTGGTCGGCGGCCTGGTTCAGGAACGACGTCGTGACGCGCGCGAACGGCTCGCCCGCGCGCAGTTCCACCAGGGTCTCCACCGGCGTCGGCACGGTCCGGCCGTCGCGCACGTCGCGGTCGGGGGAGAGCGCGGCCGGCCACGCGTACACACGGGTGATGCGCACCCTCGACCGCAGCGGGCCGTTCTCGAGGAGCTCGACGGTGACCTCGACCGGCTCCGAGACGAGCAGATCGCGGGCCGGAGGGCCGTAGTTGTAACTGTCGCCGCGGTCACCGCCGTCGACGAGACGGCCGACCCCGCGCAGCACGGTGCCGTCCGCCCCGGTCAGCTCCAGGGTGCCGTCGGCGCCGACCACGACCTCGACCAGTCCGTTCGACAGCGTCCCGGCCGTCGCCGTCGCCGGAGTGAAGGCGGTCCCCGGCGCGGCCGCCCGCCCGGCAGGCGCCACCTTGAAGCTCGCGAGACCGGAGGCGGGGACGGCGACGGGCACCAGCGCGGTGGCCCGGGCCTCCTCCAGGGTCAGGACCCGCCACTCACCCGGGTGCGCGGCGGCCGCGGCGGCCACCTCGCGGCGCAGGATCAGCAGGTCGAACGGCCCGCTGGAGGGCACCTCGGCGAGGTGGAAGACGAGCGACCCCGCCGTGAGCTCGTAGTGGTCGATCTGACGGCCGAACAGCTCGCGCCGGTGGATGCGGCGCAGCACACGCTCGAGCTGCGAGGCGTCCATGCGCTCGTCGCTGAGCACGGTCGGCGCCTGCGCGACCAGCTGTACGGGGTGCGCCGAGCCGTCGGCCGCGGTGGCGACCAGGACGGTCCCCGCGGGCGGGGCGACGACGTCGACCTCCACCAGCGTCGTGCGAGGGACCGCCAGCGGGTTGGCGACCAGATGGCCGTCGCTCGGCACGCGGGCGGCGGGTCCGGCCAGGGCCGCGTCCCGCACCGCGCGCGCGGCGTGCGCGGCCTCGGCGAGCCGCGCCTCGACCTGGTCGGCGGTCTCGTCCGTACCGGAGCCGACGACCGAGTCGTGGGCGCTCGACTCGATGATCTTGTGCCACGCGAGCGAGAGGAACGGCGACTCGTCCCGTCCCGACCACAGCGCGTTCATCCGCTCGGCGTGGTCGACGGTGCGCTCGGCGACGGCCATCCGGCGCTTGAGCCCGCGCCGTACCGAGAGCACGCCAGGGAGGATGTTGCCGCGCACATGGCTGCGCAGTTCGCCGGTGACGACCGCCTGGACCTCGTCGCGCACGTGTTTCCTGATGTACTCGTCGAGCGTGGCGATGGTGATGGGGCGCTGCTCGCCCGAGGCCTGCCGCAGCCACTCGGCGAGCCGCGGGTCGGGCGCGCTGTGGTCGGTGCCCGCCATCGCGAGCACCGGGTCGTCGCCCCAGCGCCCGGCCGTCATCTGCGCGTACTCGCCCAGCGCGCGCTCGATCTGGTCGGGCACCAGCAGCACGTCCAGGCCGTTGTCGTAGCCGTCGAAGAGGAACTCGGTGCGCACCTCGGAGCCGTCCGGGGCGCGCCAGCGGAAGGCGTGGCCCTCGACGGAGCCGGGCACCCCGCGCCACAGCGCCGCGTGCTCGATGCCGGCGCGGGCCAGGATCTGCGGCATCTGGGCGACGTGGCCGAACATGTCCGGGAGGTAGCCGATGGGCATCGAGCCGCCCAGTTCCGCCGCGGCCGCCCACCCCATCCGCAGGTTGCGGACGATGGTCTCGCCCGAGCAGAGGAACTCGTCGAGCAGGATCAGCCACGGCCCGATCGCGAGCCGGCCCTCGGCGACCAGTGTCGTGACGCGCTCGCGGTTCTCCGGCCGCATCTGCAGGTAGTCCTCGACCGCGGCCATCTGCCCGTCGACGGTGAAACGGAAGTCCGGGTTCGTCTCGGCCGTCTCCAGCACGGTGTCCAGGGCGGTGACGAGCCGGTGCCGGAACACCTGGAAGGGCTCGTACCATTCCCGGTCCCAGTGGAAGTGGGGCACGAAGACAGCGGAATCGGGCATGGGAACGGGACCTTCTGTGCGGGACGGGGCGGCGGGGGGGGAGGGAGAAGGGGGAAGCGGGGCGCGGTGGGCGGGGCTAGCGCAGCGAGCCGGCGGCCAGTCCGGTGCGCCAGAACCGCTGCAGGAGGATGAACACGATGATCACGGGCACGATCGAGACCAGCGAACCGGTGACCACCGACTCCTGGAGGAGTGGGGCGCGGGCGGTCTGGCCGTTCCACTGGTACAGGCCGAGGGTGATCGGGAAGAGCGACTCCTTCTGCAGCATCACCATCGGCAGGAAGAAGTTGTTCCAGATGGCGACGAACTGGAACAGGAAGATCGTCACCAGCGACGGCGTCATCAGCTTGAACGCCACCGAGAAGAACGTCCGGAACTCCCCGGCCCCGTCCAGCCGCGCCGACTCCAGGATCTCCTGGGGGACGGCGGACGCGGCGAAGATCCGGGCCAGGTAGACGCCGAACGGGCTGACGATGCTGGGCAGGAACACCGCGAGGTAGGTGTTGACGAGCCCGGTCGCCGAGAACAGCAGGAACAGCGGCAGCGCGAGCGCGGTGGTGGGTACGAGGATGCCGCCGAGGATGACGGAGAAGAGGAACTCCCGTCCCCGGAAGGCGAACTTGGCGAGCGCGTAGCCGCACAGCGCCGAGATCAGGGTGCCGACGGCCGCGCCCAGGACGGCGTACAGCACGCTGTTCAGCGCCCAGCGCCCGAAGATGCCGTCGCTGCGCGTGAAGAGGGTGCCGAGGTTGCCGAACAGGTCGAAGTGCGAGAACGCCAGGCCGTTGGTGGAGGCGAGGTCGCCCTGCGGCTTGGTCGCCGCGACGACCAGGAAGTAGACCGGCAGCAGGAAGTAGACCGCCAGCAGGAACATCAGGGCCGTGGCGGCGGTGCGGCTGATCCGGCTCTCGCGGACGGGGGCTCGGTCGCTCACAGTCCCGCCTTCTTCGAGGTCAGTCGCATGAACCCGAAGCTCAAGACGAAGGTGATGACGGCGATGACCACGGAGATCGCCGCCGCCTGCTGGTAGTTGTTCCCGGAGGCCACCGTGTACGCGAGCATGTTCGGGGTGAAGGTGCTCGAGATGTTCGAGGAGATCTGCCGCAGCACCGCCGGCTCGGCGTACAGCTGCAGGGTGCCGATGATGGAGAAGACCGTGGTCAGGACGACCGACGGGGCGATGATCGGCACCTTGATCCGCCAGGCGATGGTCCAGTTGCCTGCGCCGTCGAGCTTGGCCGCCTCGTAGAGCTCCTGGGGGATCGACTGCAGTGCCGAGAACATGATCAGCATGTTGTAGCCGGTCCAGAGCCAGGTCGACACGTTCGCCGTCGACCACAGCACGGCGCCCGGGCCGAGGAAGTCGGGCTGGAGGCCGACGCCCTTGAGCAGGTCGACGACCGGGCTGAGCTGCGGCGAGTAGAGGTACGACCACATGATCGCGGCGATGACCCCGGGCACGGCGTACGGCATGAACGCCGCGATGCGGAAGAACGACTTGAGCCTCAGCAGGGGGGTGTCGAGCAGCAGTGCCATGACGAGCGCGACGAAGAGCATCACCGGCACCTGCACGATGCCGAACAGCCCGATGCGCCCGATGCTGCCCCAGAACTCGGCGTTCTGGAAGACCTGTGTGTACTGCTCCAGACCGCCGAAGGTCGTGTACGACGTGCCGTACTGGCCGCCGGTGCGGCGCACGACGAGCAGGCTCTGCCAGAGGGCGTAGCCGATCGGCACGAGGTAGAAGAGGACGAACGGCAGGAAGAACGGGGTCACGAACGCGGCGATGGTGCCCGCCCGGGGGCCGCCGCCGTTATGGCGACGGCGGCCCCCGGTGGTCGCCACCACGCGCGGCGCGCGGGTCGCGAGGTCGGTCATGCCGCGGTCACTTGCCCGCCGTGGCCGGGATCGCCTGGTCCCTCATGGACTTCAGCGCGGCGTCCTGGGCGGCGGTCAGCGCGCCGGCGACGGTTCCGTCACCGGCGGTCGCCTTGGCCATCGCGTCCTGGAGCGCCAGGTTCACCGTCTTCTGGGTCGGGCCCCAGGTGAAACCGGTGTCGATGTTCTTGGACGAGTCCGCGAAGACGTCGAAGATCTTCTCGTTGTCGTAGTACGGCACACCCTGCGAGAGCGCGGGGAGCGCCAGACCGGCGGTGGCCGCCGGGTACAGGCCGCCCAGCTTGTTCTCCAGCGCGAGGGCCTCCGGGTCGGTGTTCAGCCAGGTGTTGAACTTCACCGACTCGTACAGGTGCTTGCCGCCCTTCATGAAGGCGACGGTGGAGCCGCCCCAGTCACCGGACGCGGCGCTCGAACCCCAGGTCGGCATCGGCACGATCGACCACTTGCCGGCCTGCTTGGGCAGGTTGTCGCGGAACATGCTGTAGCCCCAGGCGGCGCCGACGTACGTGGCGATCTGGTCCTTCTGGTAGGCCGTGTACATCTGGGTCGAGCCGTGGGCGAGGTCGGTCCGCACCAGCTTGGCGTCGATCAGCTTCTGCCAGTACTGGGCGACCTGCTTGCTCTGCTCGGACTCGACGGTGACGTGCCACTTGTCACCGGAGTAGGAGTACATCTGGGCGTTGTTCTGCCAGAGGAGCCCGTTGAACCACTCGGCGTTGTTCGGGTCGAAGAAGGTCATGCTGAGCTTGGGGTCCGCGTCGTGCAGCTTCTGCGCCTCGGTCGCGTACTCGTCCCAGGTCCTGGGGACCTCCAGGCCGTGCTTCCGGAAGATGTCGCTGCGCACGTACAGGGCCATCGGGCCGGTGTCCTGCGGGATGGCGAACACCCCGGTGCCGCCGAAGCTGGCCTGCGACCAGGTCCACGGCACGAAGGCCGACTTGGCGCCGGTGGCCGCCTTGCAGGCCGAGGCGTCCGCGAAGGCGTCCTGGCTGCGCAGGTTGGGCAGCTCGTCGTAGCCGACCTGGGCGAGGTCCGGCGCCTTGCCCGCCTTGAGGGCGTTGCCGATGGTGCCGTACTGGTCGTTGGAGATGTTCTTCGTCTCGACCTGGATGTTCGGGTTCTTCTTGTTCCACAGCGCGACGACTTCGTCCATGCCGGGAACGGTGTTCCAGTACTGGAGGGTGACTTTGCCCTTCGCGGGCGCGCAGGAGTCCGCTGACGCGCTGTTACCCGAAGGAGCCGGCGATGAGCATCCGGCGAGTACGGCGATGCTGGCTGCCGCGGCGACGGCGGCGAGGCGGATGCGCGTGACTGTGCTGCTCATGGTTTCCGTTCCGGAGGACGACTAGCGAGGTCGCTAGGCGGGTCGACGTTGACACCTCAGGCGGGACGTGCTGGTGAGAAGGGACGGGGAGTTGACGGTCCCGGCGGGTGCGCCGAACGCCGTCGCAAGGGAGGGCAAACCCACTTGTTCCGCCCCCGTGAGCGTTCACGTGAGCGTTCACGTGAACGCTCACGGGGCATTGGGAATTGTTCGGAAGTGTGCGCTCCGGTGCCTTCAAGTGTCAAGACTTCGCGGGCACACGAGTCCGGCAGGCTAAGCGGAGCCGCTCAGCCGCAGCTCGGCCCGCACGACCAGGTCGTCGGCACCCAGCGGTTCGAGACCGGTCAGCAGCCGTGCGACCTGGTCGATGGCGAGCGCGCCGAGCCGGCGCGTGTCGAGCGCGACACTGGACAGCGGGGGCTCCAGGAGCGTGCCGAGCTGCAGTCCGTCGAAGCCGACCACGGCGAGGTCCTCGGGGACGCTCCTGCCCAGCCGGCGGGCCTCGCGCAGGGCGCCGATCGCGATGATGTCGTTGAAGGTGAAGACCGCGGTGACGTCGGGATGGGCGGCGAGCAACTTCCTGAGCGCCGTCCCGCCGCCGTCGGCCGACTGGGCGGCCCCCACCACCTGGCCCGCGTCGACGCCGTGGGCCGCCGCGGCCGCCGCGAACCACTCGCGCCGGACGCTCGGCTCGGCGCGGCGGTCGTGGTCGAGCATGCCGATGTGCCGGTGGCCGACGGCGACCAGGTGTGCCACCGCGGCGCGCACGCCCTGCTCGCCGTCGATGCGGATCGAGCTGAACCGCCCCGTGTGGTGCTCGCGGCCGATGAGCACCACGGGCAGTCCGCGGGTGAAGCGTTCGAGGTCGTGCTCGGAGCAGCTGAAGTAGCCGACGACCGCGTCCACTTGCGAGGCGATCACCTGTAGTGTGCCGAACTCCTCCTCGGCCCTGTCCGCGGTGTCGTAGACGACGACGTGCCAGCCGCGCGCCCGCGCCGCCTCGAGCGCGGCCGCGGCGACCTCGGTGAAGAACGGGTTGAGCAGGTCGGGGATGACCAACCCGATCGTCGTGGTGTCCTGCCGGACCAGGCCGCGGGCGAAGCGGCTCGGCCGGTAACCGAGCTCGCGGGCGGCGTCGAGCACCCGCTGCTTGGTGGCGCCGTCGATCTCGTCCTTGTCGTTGAGCGCCCGCGACACGGTCTGCCGGGACACTCCGGCGGACCGGGCGACGTCATGGATCGTGACCCTCCGGGATTCCGTCCCCGACGTCGACACCATCGCGTACCTCCCGGTCCTCGCGGGTGCCGGCGCGCCCGCAGGGCCAGAGTATGCACGTCCGCGACGGGACGGCGCGAGATCGGGCCCGCCGTGCGATCGCGGTGGCACGGGCCCGTCGGGGCGGCCCTGACCACGGGAAAGAGGCGGGGTCAGGTGGCGACGTCGCGCAGCGCGACGCCGAGCGCATGGAGGTCGAGACCCGCGAGGTGGTCCAGGAAGTGGCGGCGGATGGAGGCCAGGTGGGTCGGCCAGGCCTCCTCCAGGCGGGCCAGCCCGGCGTCGGTGAGGACGGCGTTCCAGGCCCGGCCGTCCCGCGGGCACTTGACCCGCCGTACGAATCCCTGGCCTTCCAGCCGCTGCACCACGCTCGTCATGCCGCTGAGCGACATCTCGCAGGCGGTGGCGAGGTCGCTCATCCGTGACTGCCGGCCCGGAGCCTCCGAGAGGTTCATCAGCGCCTGGTACTCGATGAGCGGGAGCCGTTGCTCGCGGGCCATGTCGGCGTCCAGCGCGCGGGGCAGGGCGTAGATGACGCGGCTGAGGGACCGCATGAGGACTTCCTCGTCCGCATTGAGGGGAGGGGGCAGCTCCGAGGCGGTTTCCGGGCGGTGTGCGGCATCTTGCATGCCCCCAGTTTACTTGCTTCGCGAAGGATATATATTTGCTGCGCGAAGCAAATAGCAGGGCCGCGATGCGGTGTGGCGACCCCGCCCGCACGACGGACCGACCCGCAAGCCCTCACGGAAAGAGACGCACATGCATCAGTCGCTGACGAACGCCCAGTCCTCCACCGCGGCCCGGTACGCGGTGTCCGGCCCGGGCAGTGGCCGGCACCGGGGCGGGCGCGCCGACGGTGACGCGTACGGGCGGGGGAGCGGCGCGGTCCTCGGGGGCGGCCGTCATCGCAGGACCGCCCGCGCGCCGCAGACCCGGTCGGCCGCCGGCGGCCCGGTGCCCCCGGCCGCTGGCTCCGCGAGCGGCCCGATCGGGCACGAGGCCCGTTTCGAGCGTGACGTGCTGACCCACCTCGACGTCGTGTACCGGGCCGCCTCGGGCGTCACGGGTGACCCGGCCGAGGCGGAGGAGCTCGTCCTGGAGGTGTTCACCCGGGCGTACGCCGCGTTCCCGCGCCTCCTCGACGGCATCGACCACCGGGTCTGGCTCTACGACCTCCTGGCCGGCGCGTTCATCGGCCCGCACCCCGACGTGTGCGTGCTGCCGCCGGAGTCGCGGTTCCCGGAGGGGCTGCGGGTGTCCGCGCTGGACGAGTTCGTGCTGCTGCCTGAGCCGGAGGCGCGGGCCGCGCTCCTCGCGCTGCCGAAGGAGCAGCGGTTCGCCGTGTACCTCGCGGCTGTCGAGGGCCTCGGCTCTCAGGAGATAGCGGACATCATGGATGTCTCGCCAGTAATCGCCGCGTATTGGCTGCACGACGCACGGCTGCGGCTGTGGGCGGCCGAGGGTTCGCGCGTGGCGGCGTCCGAGGAGGCGGACCTTTCCGGCGGCCTCGTCGGTGCCGGGCAGGCCGTACCCGGCTGACGCCGCGTCGTCGGGGGCGGTCGCGGGGAGGGCCGAGGGGCCGGTGCGTCATCCGCAAGGTGTGATCTTCGTCGCCTCGTCACATCCAAGGGGTCCACACTGTCATGCCCGCGGGGTGGGATACCTCCGTCACCTGCAAAAACGCCGCCCCCGGCGGCCGGGAATCCTTTGGGGTCCGCCACGGTTGACGCGATCGCAGAAGGAAGATGATCACAGTGAACGAAGAAGCAACCGCAAGCGCGGAACCATTGCGGCGACTGGCCGCCGAGGGAGTCTCGGTCTGGCTCGACGACCTGTCACGCAGACGCATCGCCTCCGGTGACCTGACCGAACTGGTCGCCGCGGGGCGTGTGGTGGGCGTCACCACGAATCCGTCCATCTTCCGGGCCGCCATCGGCTCGGGGGAGGACTACCGGGAACAACTCGCGGACCTGGCCGCGCGTGATGTCACCCCGGACGAGGCCGTCCGCATGATGACCGCCGCCGACGTCCGAGCCGCGGCCGACGTCCTGCGGCCGGTGTACGAGGCGACCGGTGGCCGCGACGGCCGGGTGTCGATCGAGGTCGACCCCCGCCTCGCCCACCGCACGGAGGCGACCGTCGCCGAGGCCCGTCAGCTCGCCTGGCTCGTCGACCGCCCCAACGTGATGATCAAGATTCCGGCGACCTCGGAGGGCCTGCCGGCCATCACGGAGGTCACCGGCCTCGGGATCAGCGTGAACGTGACGCTGATCTTCTCCCTGGACCGCTACCGCGAGGTCATGGAGGCCTACGTGTCCGGCCTGGAGAGGGCCCGCGCGGCGGGGATCGACCTGTCCACCGTGCACTCCGTCGCCTCGTTCTTCGTCTCCCGCGTCGACACGGAGGTCGACCGGCGGCTGACGGAACTGGGCACGGACGAGGCGGCGGCCCTGAAGGGCCGGGCGGCGCTCGCCAACGCCCGGCTGGCGTACCGGGCGCAGCGGGAGTTCTTCACCGGCGACCGCTGGGCCGCGCTCGCCGCGGCGGGCGCTCACGAGCAGCGGCCTCTGTGGGCCTCCACCGGGGTGAAGGACCCGGCGTACCGGGACACCCGATACGTCGAGGAACTCGTCGCGCCGGGGACGGTCACCACCGTGCCCGAGGCGACGCTCGACGCCGTCGCCGACCACGGCCGCCTCGACGGTGACACCGTCACCGGCCGCCACGACCGGTCCCGCGCCGACCTGACGGCCCTGGAACGGCTGGGGATCTCCTACGACGAGGTCGTCCGGCGGCTGGAGGACGAGGGCGTGGCGAAGTTCGAGGCGGCCTGGGCCGAGTTGCTGCAGGCCATCGGAACCGCACTGAACGGCAAGGGAGCCGACGCGCGATGAGCAAGGACCTGACCACATCCGACACCCCGTGGTCCAACCCCCTGCGCGACCCGTCCGACCGGCGGCTGCCGCGCATCGCGGGCCCGTCCGGCCTGGTGATCTTCGGTGTCACGGGCGACCTGTCCCGCAAGAAGCTGATGCCCGCCGTGTACGACCTGGCCAACCGCGGACTGCTCCCGCCGGGCTTCTCGCTCGTCGGCTTCGCCCGCCGCGACTGGGCCGACCAGGACTTCGCCCAGGTCGTCCACGACTCGGTGCGCGAGTACGCCCGCACGCCGTTCCGCGAGGAGGTCTGGCAGCAGCTCGCCGAGGGCATGCGCTTCATCCCCGGCGACTTCGACGACGACGTCGCGTTCAAGCAACTGGCCGTCACCGTCGACGAGCTGGACGCCGCCCGGGGAACCAGCGGCAACTACGCGTTCTACCTGTCGGTGCCGCCCAAGTTCTTCCCCAAGGTCGTCCGGCAGCTGAAGAAGCACGGGCTCGCCGACGCCCCCGAGGGCTCCTGGCGGCGGGCCGTCATCGAGAAGCCCTTCGGCCACGACCTGGCCAGCGCCCGTGAACTGAACGCGCTCGTCCACGAGGTGTTCGCCCCGGAGCAGGTCTTCCGGATCGACCACTACCTGGGCAAGGAGACGGTCCAGAACATCCTGGCGCTGCGCTTCGCGAACACGATGTTCGAGCCGCTGTGGAACCGCTCCTACGTGGACCACGTGCAGATCACGATGGCCGAGGACATCGGCATCGGCGGCCGCGCGGGCTACTACGACGGGATCGGCGCCGCACGCGACGTCATCCAGAACCACCTGCTGCAGCTGCTCGCGCTGACCGCGATGGAGGAGCCCGCCTCCTTCGACGCCGAATCCCTCCTCACCGAGAAGCTGAACGTGCTGCGCGCGGTACGGCTCCCCCGCGACCTCGGCGCCCACACGGTGCGCGGCCAGTACGCGCACGGCTGGCAGGGCGGCCAGGAGGTGTCCGGCTACCTGGAGGAGGACGGCATCGACCCCGAGTCCAGGACCGACACCTACGCAGCGATCAAGCTGGAGATAGACAACCGCCGCTGGGCGGGCGTCCCCTTCTACCTCCGGGCCGGCAAGCGCCTGGGCCGCCGCGTCACCGAGATCGCGGTCGTCTTCCAGCGCGCCCCGCACTCCCCGTTCGACCCGGAGGCCACGCAGGAACTCGGCCAGAACGCGATCGTCATCCGCGTCCAGCCCGACGAGGGCATCACGGTGCGCTTCGGCTCGAAGGTGCCGGGGACGTCGATGGAGATCCGGGACGTGACGATGGACTTCGCCTACGGCGAGTCCTTCACCGAGTCCAGCCCGGAGGCGTACGAGCGGCTCATCCTCGACGTGCTGCTCGGCGACGCCAACCTCTTCCCCCGCCACCAGGAGGTCGAGGAGTCCTGGAAGATCCTCGACCCGATCGAGCGGTACTGGGACACGCACGCACGGCCCGCGCAGTACACCGCGGGCAGTTGGGGCCCCGCGGAGGCCGACGAGATGCTCGCACGAGACGGACGGAGCTGGCGCAGGCCATGAGGATCGACCTGACAGACACCACGGCAAGCCACATCAACAAGGCCCTGGTGCAGGGCCGCCGCGCCATCGGCTCCCCCGCCGTCGGCATGGTCCTGACCATGGTCATCGTGACCGACGAGGAGAACGCCCACGACGCCCTGAAGGCGGCGGAGCAGGCGGCGCAGGAGCACCCCTCGCGCACGCTCGTCGTCATCAAGCGGCCGTCGCGCACCACCCGCCGGCGCACTACCTCCCGCGTCGACGCCGAGGTCCGCGTCGGCTCGGACGCCGGATCCGGAGAGGCGGTGCTGCTGCGGCTGTTCGGCGAAGCGGCCGAGCACGCCGACTCCGTGGTCCTGCCGCTGCTGCTCCCCGACGCCCCCGTCGTGGTGTGGTGGCCCGCGGACGCGCCCGACGTGCCGGCGAAGGACCCGCTGGGCGCGCTCGCCCAGCGCCGCATCACCGACGCGTACGCCGTCGACCGCCCGCTGGAGCGACTGGCGACCCGGGCCGGCTCGTACGCGCCGGGCGACACCGACCTCGCGTGGACCCGGCTGACGCCGTGGCGGTCCATGCTCGCCGCCGCGCTCGACCAGGCCCGGGCCAGGGTCACCTCCGCGGTCGTGGAGAGCGAGGCCGACAACCCCAGTGCGGAGCTGCTGGCCCGCTGGTTCGCCGACCGGCTGCGCGTGCCCGTCGAACGGGTCGTCACCGACGGACCCGTCGTGACCGCGGTCCGGCTGCGCACCCCGGAAGGCGACATCCTCATCGACCGCCCCGAGGGTGCCGTGGCCCGGCTGTCCATCCCCGGACAGCCCACCCGTGTCCTCGCACTGAAGGTCCGCACCACCGCGGAGCTCATCGCGGAGGAGCTCCGCCGTCTCGACCCCGACGAGGCCTATGCCGCCGCGCTCCGGGCCGAGGTCAAGGCGCCCCGCGCCAAGGCCGTCCCGGCGAAGGCCCCCACCGCGAAGGCCCCCACCGCGAAGGCCCCCACCGCGAAGGCCGCCGCCGCGAAGGCCCGCTCCGCGAAGGCCGGCCCGGTGCCGCCGCAGCGCGCGCACCAGCACGAGAACCAGGAGAAGGACGATGTCTGACACACCCAAGCCGAGCCACCGCCCGCAGTGGGCCGCACTGGCGGAGCACCGTGCCGTCAACCGGCCGGGGCCGCACCTGCGCGAACTGTTCGCCGCGGACCCCGCACGCGCGCGGCGCTACACGGTGGAGGTCGGCGACCTGCGCATCGACTACTCCAAGAACCTGGTCACGGACGAGACCCTCGCTCTGCTGCGCGAACTGGCGGCCGCCACCGGCGTGTTCGAGCTGCGCGACGCCATGTTCCGCGGCGAGAAGATCAACGTGACCGAGCGCAGGGCCGTCCTCCACACCGCCCTGCGCGCGCCCCGGGACGCGGTCATCGAGGTGGACGGCGAGAACGTCGTGCCTCGGATCCACGCCGTGCTCGACAAGATGTCCGCCTTCGCCGACCGGGTGCGCTCCGGGGAGTGGACCGGCCACACCGGCAAGCGGATCAGGAACGTCGTCAACATCGGCATCGGCGGCTCCGACCTCGGACCCGCCATGGCCTACGAGGCGCTGCGCCCCTACACCGACCGCTCGCTGACGTTCCGCTTCGTCTCCAACGTCGACGGCGCGGACCTCCACGAGGCCCTGCAGGGCCTCGACCCCGCCGAGACGCTGTTCGTCGTCGCGTCCAAGACCTTCACCACCATCGAGACCATCACCAACGCAACGTCGGCGCGCAGCTGGCTGCTGGCCGGGCTCGACGGGGACGAGAAGGCCGTCGCCCGGCACTTCGTCGCCCTGTCCACCAACACCGGCAAGGTCGCGGAGTTCGGCATCGACCCGGACAACATGTTCGAGTTCTGGGACTGGGTGGGCGGCCGCTACTCATACGACTCGGCGATCGGCCTCTCCCTGATGATCGCCATCGGCCCGCGGCGGTTCCGCGAGATGCTCGACGGGTTCCGCACCGTCGACGAGCACTTCCGCACCGCGCCCGCCGAGGCCAACGCCCCGCTCATCCTCGGCCTGCTCGGCGTCTGGTACGGCAACTTCTTCGGCGCCCAGTCGCACGCCGTCCTCCCGTACTCCCACTACCTGTCCAAGTTCACCGCCTACCTGCAGCAACTGGACATGGAGTCCAACGGCAAGTCCGTGGACCGCGAGGGGCAGCGGGTGGAGTGGGAGACCGGCCCGGTCGTGTGGGGCACGCCCGGCACCAACGGGCAGCACGCCTACTACCAGCTGATCCACCAGGGCACGAAGCTGATCCCGGCGGACCTCATCGGCTTCGCCCGGCCGGCCGGCGAACTGAGCGCCGAACTCACCGCCCAGCACGACCTGCTGATGGCCAATCTCTTCGCCCAGGGACAGGCGCTCGCCTTCGGCAAGACGGCCGAGGAAGTCCGCGCCGAGGGCGTGCCCGAGGAGCAGGTCCCGCACCGGACCTTCCGCGGCGACCACCCGACGACCACCGTCCTGGCGACCGAACTGACGCCCTCGGTCCTCGGCCAGCTCATCGCGCTCTACGAGCACAAGGTCTTCGTCCAGGGCGCGCTGTGGAACATCGACTCCTTCGACCAGTGGGGTGTCGAACTCGGCAAGGTCCTCGCCAAGCGCGTCGAACCCGCCCTGACCGGCGACGCAGACGTCCCCGGCCTCGACCCCTCCACCGCCGCCCTCGTGGCCGCGTACCGCTCCCTGCGGGGGAACTGACCCCGGGAACCCCCACGGCGGCGCCACCCGGCCCCGGGCGGGCGCCGCCCGCCGACCACACCCACGACACACAGAAGGAGCACCTGACATGCAACTCGGACTCGTCGGCCTCGGCAAGATGGGCGGCAACATGCGCGAGCGGATCCGCCGCGCGGGCCACACCGTCGTCGGCTACGACCGGGACCCCGAACTGGCCGACGTCGGCAGCCTCACCGAACTGGTCGACAAGCTCGACGCACCGCGCGTGGTCTGGGTCATGGTGCCGGCCGGCGCCGCGACCCAGTCCGTGGTCGATGAGCTCGGCGGCCTCCTCGAGCCGGGCGACATCGTTGTTGACGGCGGCAACTCCCGCTGGACGGACGACGAGAAGCACGCCCAGGAGCTGGCCGCCAAGGGGATCGGCTTCGTCGACGCCGGCGTCTCCGGCGGTGTCTGGGGCCTGGAGAACGGCTACGCCCTCATGGTCGGCGGGCAGGCCGAGCACGTCGAGCGGGTGCGGCCGGTCTTCGACGCCCTCAAGCCCGAGGGCGACTTCGGTTTCGTCCACGCGGGCAAGGTCGGCGCCGGCCACTTCGCCAAGATGGTCCACAACGGCATCGAGTACGCCATGATGCAGGCCTACGCCGAGGGCTGGGAGCTGCTGGAGAAGGTGCACTCGGTCACCGACGTGCGCGAGGTGTTCCGCTCCTGGCAGGAGGGCACCGTCATCCGCTCCTGGCTGCTGGACCTGGCCGTGAACGCCCTCGACGAGGACGAGCACCTCGAGCAGCTCAAGGGCTTCGCGGAGGACTCCGGCGAGGGCCGCTGGACGGTCGAGGCGGCCATCGACAACGCCGTGCCGCTCCCCGCGATCACCGCGTCGCTCTTCGCCCGCTTCGCGTCCCGCCAGGACGACTCCCCGCAGATGAAGATGATCGCCGCCCTCCGCAACCAGTTCGGCGGCCACGCCGTCACCTCCGCGGACACCGCCCGCTAGCCACCGCAGTGACCCGCGCCGGCCGGTCCGGCCGGCGCGGGCACCACCGCACTGCCCCCACCACCACCGCAAAGACACCTCACCACCGCACCGCACACACCACCCCCTCCTCCATTGCCGAAAGTGGATGAACGATCATGGGTGACCTGCTCCTGCTCCGCCACGGCGAAACCGCGTGGACCCTGTCCCGGCAGCACACCAGCCACACCGACCTCCCCCTGACCCCGCACGGCGAGGACGAGGCCGCCCGCGTCGCCGCCGTGCTGCGCGGCCACGACATCGCCCTCGCCCTGAGCAGCCCGCTGCGCCGCGCCGTGCGCACGGCCGAGCTGGCCGGGGTGAGCGGCCCCGAGATCGACCCGGACCTGAGCGAATGGGACTACGGGGGCTACGAGGGCGTCACCACCGCGGAGATCCACCGCACCCGCCCGACGTGGAACCTGTGGACCGACGGCGTGGCCACCGGCCCGGCGGACCATCCCGGCGAGAGCCCCGAGGACGTCGGCCGCCGGGCCGACCGCGTGCTCGCGCGCGTCGAGCCGCTGCTGCGCGACCCGGCCGTGGGCGACGTCCTGCTTGTCGCCCACGGCCACATCCTGCGCGTCCTCACCGCCCGCCGTCTCGGTCTGCCGCCCTCCGCCGGTTCGCTGTTCGCCCTGGACACCGGCACCGTCAGCCGCCTCGGCACCGAGCACGGCCGCCCCGTCATCAAGGCCTGGAACACCACGGGTGCCCCGGCGTCCGGCGCCGTCTCCCTGTCCGGCGCCGTTCCCCGGCCAAGGCGCCCCGTCAGGAACTCCTGAGCACGACGAGTTGCCGGGTCGCGCGGGTCATCGCGACGTAGCGGTCGACCGCTCCCTCCACACCCTCGCCGAACGCCTCCGGGTCGACGAGGACGACCAGGTCGAACTCCAGCCCCTTGGACAGCTCCGGGGTCAGGGACCGCACGCGGGGCGTCGCGCGGAACGACGGATGGCCGATGACACAGGCGACGCCGTCGTCGTGCGACGCGAGCCAGGTGCCGAGGACCGTGTCGAGATCCGTGACCCGTCCGTGCACGACGGGCACACCGCCGCTGCGGACGGAGGCGGGCACATTGGCGTCCGGCAGCACGGCCCGGATGACCGGCTCGGCTTCCGCCATGACCTCCCGCGGCGTCCGGTAGTTGATGCCCAGCGAGGCCACGGTCACCCGGTCGAGGCCCACCCGCCGCAGCCGCTCCTGCCACGACTCCGCGAACCCGTGCCGTGCCTGTGCCCGGTCCCCGACGACGGTGAAGCTGCGGGACGGGCAGCGCAGCAGCAGCATCTGCCACTGCGCGTCGGTCAGTTCCTGGGCCTCGTCCACCACGATGTGGGCGAACGGTCCCGCCAGGGGTTCCGGGTCGTCGCCGGGCAGAGCGGTGTCGTCGACCAGGCTGTCCCGCAGGTCCTGTCCGAGCAGCATCGTCACCGCGCCCTCGCCGTCGTCGTCGGCCGCCAGCACGTTGTCGATGACGTCGGCCATGCGTGCGCGCTCGGCCGCGACGGCGGCCTCACGCCGGTGCTCGCGGCGCGCCGCGAGCGGATCGCCGAGCCGCTGCCGTGCCGCGTCCAGGATCGGCAGGTCGGACACCGTCCATGCCTGCGGGTCCGCCCGCTGCAGCCTGCGGACGTCCTCGGGGGCGAGCCACGGAGCACACAGCCGCAGGTAGGCGGGGACCGACCACAGGTCCCCGACGAGGTCGGCCGCGTCGATCAACGGCCATGCGCGGTTGAGGGTCGTGACCAGTTCCCCGTCGTGCAGCAACGACCTGCGGAACATCTCCGGCGGGACGTCCTCGTCACCGAGCCTGTCCAGGAGGACGGCGGTCAGCTCCTCCCAGATCAGGTCGCGCGCCTCGTTGTGCGGGGTGGCCGGCCCCGGCGCGTCGAAGGCCTCGGCCCAGTCGTCGGCGGTCAGCCGGACGTCGCCCCAGTCGGTCGACACCGTCATCCCCGCCGACGGCGGCTCCTCGTAGAACCTGACGGCCTTCTCCACGGCCCGCACCATGTCCGCCGACGACTTCAGGCGGGCCACGTCCGGGTCGGTCTCGGCCGTCGCCGTGGCCCCCTCGGCGACCAGGTCCCGCAGGGTGCAGGTCCGCACACCCTCCTCGCCGAGGCTCGGGAGGACATCGGCGACATAGGCCAGGTAGGGCTGGTGCGGGCCGACGAACAGCACGCCGCCCCGGCGACGACCGAGGCGCGGGTCGGAGTAGAGGAGGTAGGCGGAGCGGTGCAGGGCGACGACGGTCTTCCCCGTCCCCGGACCCCCGTCGACGACGAGGGCGCCCCGTGACCCCGCCCGGATCACGGCGTCCTGGTCGGCCTGGATGGTGGCGAGCACGTCCCGCATCCGGGGCGACCGGCTACCGCCCAGGCTCGCGATGAACGCCGACTGGTCGTCGAGCGCGGCGCGCCCCTCGAGTCCGTCGGCGGTGAACACCTCGTCCCAGTAGTCGCTGACCCGGCCGCCGCTCCAGCGGTACCTGCGGCGGCTCACCAGCCCCATCGGGTCGGCGTGGGTCGCCGCGAAGAACGGCTCGGCGGCGGGGGAGCGCCAGTCGATCAGCAGCCGGCGCCCCGCGCTGTCGGTGAGGCCGAGCCGCCCGATGTACACCGGCTCGGGGTCGTCGGCGCGCACGATGTGCCCGAGGCACAGGTCCAGGCCGAAGCGGCGCAGCGCGCGCAGCCGGGCGGTCAGCCGGTGGATCTCCGCGTCCCGGTCCATCGCCTGACGGCCCACGCCGCCGGGCGCCCTGCGCTCGGCGGCGAGGCGTTCTGACAGCTCGGCGATGGCCCGGTCGAGGCTCTCCGCGATGGCGGCGAAGTGCCGCTCGTCGCCTGCGACGAGCGCCGGGGCGGCCTTGGCGGCGAGCCGGGCGGGAAGGGCGAACGCGCCGGTGGTCAGGGGCTCCACGTCAGCGGCTCCGATCCGCGGCCGCTCCCGCGCTGCTCGACCCGTCGACGAACAAATGACAACACACGTATCAGAACTTCCAATTCCCCAGGTTCCGGCTCAGGTCAGCGATTCTGCGGTACGAGGGGGGCCTTGCCGCAAGGCCCCCTGTGCGCTATATGTTGAGAGTGGCAAGGGAAGGGTTTCCTCCCTTGCCTTCGTCGTTTTCCGCGGCGGACGAGCCCACCGCCCTTGCGGCTGCCCTACGGTGAAGTCCGTGAAGGTCCTCATCGTCGGCGGCAGCGGTTTCCTGGGCAGGGAACTCGTACGACAGGCCGTGGCCGCGGGTCTCTGGACGGCGGCGACGTACCGCTCCCGCCATCCCGGCGGGGTTCCCGGTATCCCGTGGCACCACCTCGACCTCCGTGCCCCCGGGCACCTCGGCACGGTGCTGGCCGAGGCCGCCCCCGACGCCGTCGTCAACGTCACCAGCGGCTACAGCGACTGGGAGGTCACCGCCGACGGCTCGGTCCGCGTGGCGATGGCCGCGGCGGAACACGGCTGCCGCCTGGTCCACGTCTCCAGCGACGCCGTCTTCTCCGGGGCCCGGGTCCGCTACGACGAGTCCTGCCGTCCCGACCCCGTCACCCCGTACGGCGCGGCGAAGGCCGCCGCCGAGACCGCGGTGCGGCTCCTGGTGCCCGCCGCCGTGGTCGCGCGCACCTCCTTGATCATCGGCGACGGCGGGTCCGTGCACGAGCGCCTGGTCCACGACCTGGCGGCCGGAGTGCGCGACGGCGTCCTGTTCACCGGCGAAGTCCGCTGCCCGGTGCACGTCGGGGACCTCGCCTCCGCCCTGTGGGAACTCGCGGTGTCCGACGCGTCCGGGATGTTCCACCTCGCCGGGACGGACGCCCTCAGCCGCCACCGACTCGGCGCGCTCATCGCCCGCCGCGACGGCCTCGACGCCACCGCGCTGCCCGCCGGGCGCCGTGCCGGCGGCCCCGTACCCGGGGCCCTCGACGTCCGCCTCGACAGCAGTGCCACCCAAAGGCTCATACGGACCCGCCTGCGCGGGGCCCGGGAGTTCCTCGCCTCCCGGTAGGGCGGCGGCCTGACGGCCCGTCGGAGGGAACCGGGAGGCGGGCGGGCCGTGTCGCGGGGACACCGGCCGCCCGGGGGCCAAGCTGGTGTGCGGTGATCCCGGCACAGGAAAGAGCGCGCCATGGAGGGCATCGCCGACTTGGGGGGCACGCCAGGATGGGGCGAACGACCCGCCGGCACCGAGCACTTGACCGAGGAGGAACTCGTGCCGCTGGTGACCCGGGACGCAGGGGTCGGCGTGGCGAAGGTGGCGGCGCCGTGACCGCTCCCCTGGACGTCGACGGGCCGGCCGCCCCGCCCCGCTCCAACGGCGAGCTGGTCTTCGCCGAGCCGTGGGAGAGCCGCGCCTTCGGCTTGGCCGCCGGCCTCCACGAGTCCGGTGCCTTCGGCCGGCCGCGGTTCCAGTCCGCGCTCATCGCCCGGATCCGGGCCTGGGAGAAGGGTCCCGCGGCGGACGACCCCTGGGACCACCACCGGCTCTGGCCGGCCGCCCTGGAGGACGTGCTCACCGAACGGGACGTGCTGGGTGCGGACGAGGTCACCGCGCGCGCCCCGGACCCTGGCCGGACGCCCCGTGGGCCCCACGACCACGAACACACACATCCACACCGACCGCGGGGCCACCGGTCCAGGCAGGCGCCGTCAGGCCTCCGTGGGGATGGGCAGATCCAGCGAGACGGTCTTGCCGCGGCCGTTGGGCGAGGTGTTCCACTGCCCGGCCAGGGCCTCCACGATGAGCAGGCCCCGGCCGTGCTCGGCCTCGGCGTTCTCCTCCTCGTCCAGGGCGAGCGGCGAGGGGACGGGCGGATTGCCGCAGGAGTCCCGTACCTCCAGCCGCACGCGGTCGTCGAAGGCCCGCAGCCGGACGTCGACATCGCTGCCCGCGTGGATGAGGGCGTTCGTCACGACCTCGGACGCGATCAGCTGCAGGGCGTCCGACATGCCCGCCAGCGACCACGAGCGCAGTTGCTCGTCGACGAACGCCCGGGTCGCCTTGACCCCGTGCAGATCGCGGCGCTGCACGTGCAGGCTCGCCGTCCGTGGCGCCCCCTTGCCCACGGCGCCCTCGTACCTGGCCAGGAGCAGCACCGCGTCGTCGCGGCGCCACCTGGGGCCGGAGACCTGGGCGACCAGGCGGTCGGCGAGTCGCTCCAGGTCGGTCCCGGCCTGCCGGCCGCCCTTGTGGAGCAGGTCCTGAGCGCACGTGCCGGGATCGCGGGTGGCGGAGTCCGTCAGACCGTTGGAGTACAGCATCAGCACGGACCCCGGCGACAGCGTGTGCTCCCAACTCCGGTAGGGGTGCCCGGCGGTGACGCCCAGCGGGAGGTTCGGTGGGGCTTCGAGGACGTCGACGCTCCCGTCGGGCCGCCGTACGATCGGCGCCGGGTGCCCGGCCAGGGCCACCTCGGCCGTTCCGTCGCCGGTGTCCAGGGCGACCACGCAGCACGTCACGAGCTGCTCGGTGCCGAGTTCGGCGAGCAGCCGGTCCGTCCGGTCGATCACCACGGCCGGGCAGTGACCCTCGGTGGCGTACGAGATCAGCGCGGTGCGCGCCTGGCCCATGACGGCGGCGCTGTCCAGGTCGTGGCCCTCCACGTCACCGACGACCAGCACCATCCTGTCGTCCGCCACTTTGATCACGTCGTACCAGTCGCCGCCCACCTGCACCGTGGTCACGGCGGGCCGGTAGCGCGCGGTGGTCGCCAGCCCCGGTACCTCGGCGAGGGCGGACGGCAGGAGCCTGCGCTGCAGGTGTTCGGCGACCTCGCGTTGTCTGGCATCCAGTTCGACGCGTTCGACCGTCGCCCCCAGCATCCCGGCCATCATGCCGAGCACCGTCCGCTCCTCGGGCGGGAACTCGCGGGGCCCGGCGAACTCCAGGCAGCACACGCCGACGACGTGTGTGTTCCGCGCGGGTGCCTCAGCGACGAGCCTGCTCCCGATGGCGAGCGGCAGATAGGCCGCGGCCCGCGGCCCGGCATCCTCCCATTCGGAGCCCTCGTCCCGCGGTGGCCCGCCGGACAGGAACAGCGCGTGCCCGCCGACCGCCTCCGCCGCCGGGGTTCGCGCACCGAGTCGGGCGCCGTGGAGGGTGCGGACCATGGCGGAGGAGGGCCCGCTGTGCCCAAGGACCCACAGCCGGCCCGCACTCACCGAGGCGAGCACCAGGACGCGGGCACCGAGGGGGGTCATGATGGAGTCACGTGCCGCCGCGATGACGTGGTCCATGGTGGTGGCCTGGTTCAGCCGTTCGGCGAGATGCCGTAGGGGGTACATCAGGCTGGCGCCGGCCGAGCCGGGGACGCCGCGCACTCCCCAGCCCGGGGTGTGGACGCTCGAGTGGAGCACCGGCACGACGGCGGGTGTGGGGCCGGCCCTGACGGTGGTGCCGTGGCGTGCGAGCCCGGCGAGAGCCGCGGCCAGTGTGTCCGCGATCTCCCGCAGCACCTTGTGGTCCGCGGGGCCGTAGTCGCCGTGGCTCTCCAGGCGCAGGACGGTGAGCGCGCCGAAGCGGTGCCCGTCCGCGGTGACCGGGGCCGCCAGGGCCGCGTAGGGATAGGGCAGGGCGTACGTCTGGTCCGCGCCGGCCGGATCGGGATCGGGGAGGACCGCCGTCCTTCCCGTGGCGACGGCACGGGACGAGGCGCGGGGCATGTCGATATCGATCGTGCAGGGCATCGTGAAGCAGGAGGGCGGGCTGCCGGCGATCATCGCCGCGTGCAGTTCGGCATCGTCCCCGTGCAGCAGGTAGACCGCCGCGGACACGGCGTCCATCCGGAACAGGGCCTCACGGACGGCGCCGTGCAGGACCTCCTCGAGATCCGTGGCCTGGATCCGTGCGGGCCCGCCGTCGCGGCGGTGTTCTCCGACCGCGCTGTTGCTCGTCATCGAACGACTCCCTCTTGGCGAGTATAGGTGCGCGGGTGACCGCTCGCTCATGGGCGGGACGCCGCCCCTGCGGGCGCGGGCCCCGGGCCGTGCGGGGCGGGCGCGGTTGCCGCCCGCGAGATAGGAGCATATGCTCGTAATGGTTCAGGGGTGGGCGCGGTCCCGTCGGCACCTCGTACGCCGAGGGCGTCCGTGGCCACACCTGTCACCGGAAACTCAGCCAACCCAGAAGGAGACCGACCGATGGCTGCCGGCAATCTTGTCCTCGTCACCGGGGTCGGCGGCGTGGGCCGTGCCGTCCTCGAACTCCTGCGTGAGCAGGGCGTACCGGTGCGCGCGATGGTCCGCCGCGACGACGAACGGGCGGACGCGCTGCGCGCGCTCGGCGCGGAGGTCGTCACCGGCGATCTCACCCGGCCCGAGACCGTCGCGGCGGCGCTTGAGGGGGCGCGGCGGATGTACTTCGCCATGCCCGTCTCGCCCGACCACCTGCTCGCGGCGACCGTGGTGGCGAGCGTCGCCCGCGAGTACGGACGGCTGGACGCGCTGGTGGGCATGTCGCAGATGACGGTGTCGCAGATGACCGGGACCAGCACGGGGGAGTCCCACCAGCAGCGGCTGCACTGGCTGGCGGAGCAGGTGCTGAACTGGTCGGGTCTGCCGGTGGTGCACATCCGCCCGACGTCCTTCCTGGACAATCCGCTGTTCACCGCGCTGGCGGCACGGTCGATCCGGGAGAGCGGGACGATCGCGCTGCCGTTCGGCGCCGGGCGCACCTCGCCGGTGGCCGTGGAGGACGTCGCCCGGGCGGTCGCCACGGTCCTGCGCGATCCGGCCCCGCACGTCGGCCGGGTCTACGAACTGACCGGCCCGCGCACGGTCGACATGACGGAGATGGCCGAGGAGTTCTCGCGGGCGCTGGGACGTCAGGTGACGTACGTCGACGTGCCCCCGGAACGGTGGCAGGCCGAGGTGCTCGGTCAGGTCGGTCTGCCGCAGCACATCGAGGCCCACATCGCCACGATGGGCCGGCTGCACCGGGAGAACCGTTACGACCGGGCGTCGGACGACGTCGAGCGCGTGACGGGCGTGCCCGCCCGGACCGTCGAGCAGTTCGTCGCCGCCCGCCGGGACTTCTACTTGGGCTGAGCCCTCGCAGGCGGCTTCGGCGTCCCACGGGGGGCGCCGGACGGAGGGGCTCGGCGCGCCTGCCGGGCCCCTCGTTCCGGGTTCCGTTTGATGACGAATCAAGCTACTTGCGCGTACAAGTAGTCGAATCTTCTACTTGTTTGACCGAGCAAGTAGTGCGCGGGGGCTCAGCGCAGGCTGGGGGGATTGCCCGGGTACGAGTGCCGCACCGAGGTGGCGAACCCACCATGAGGATGCGCGCTCCGGGAACGCCGGACCGACAGGACCCATGTCGGGGCCGGCCGGCAGGCCGTCGTGTCTGCCCTGACGCGGGATGCCAGGTGGCCGACAGCTCCGACGGCGTCCGTCCGCGCCGGAAACCCCCCCTCAGGCCGCCGGTCGTCCGCTCGGCGTCGCCGTCCTGAGGCGTGCGGAACGACGCTCCCCGGACCCAGGGGAGCGCGGGCGCGTCCCTCCGAGGCTCCACCTCCCGCACTCGTACCACCCAGAACAGGATGAACACTTACATGCCAACCACCAGCAGGCGGACCGTTCTCGGCATGGCCGGGGTCACCGCCGCGGCCGTCGCCGTGGCCGGTACCGGGGTCCTCGGCTCCACCGGCGTCTTCCAGGGCACCGCGGAGGCGGCCGACGCGCTCAACGGCGTGAACGAGCCCACGTTCACGACGCTGAAGCCGTTCCGCGACCCGCTGCGCGTCCCGCCGAAGCTGCGCCCCAAGAGCCACGGGATCACCGAGATCGACATGGTGGAGTCCCGGGTCCGGCTGCACTCCCAGATGCCGCCGAGCCGGATGTGGACCTACGCCGGCCACTTCCCCGGCCCGACCATCGAGGTCCGCAGCGGGGAGCGCGTCCGCATCGCCTGGAACAACAGGCTCAAGGGCACGACGCCGCTCAAGGCCGTGTGGGTGAACGCCGAGGGCCCCGGCCCCGGCCTGCTGCCCTACAACCGGCCCGGCGCCGAGGGCGCACCCGCCCGCCCCGAGGTCGAGCGGCTCACCGCCTGGACCACCGTTCACGTCCACGGCGGCCACCAGAACGCCCTGAGCGACGGCGCCGCGGAGTTCGGAGTCACCGCCGGGAACGGCCAGTTGGGCGAGTACGCCAACGACCAGGCGGCCACGCACCTCTTCTACCACGACCACGCCATGTCGGTGACCTCGCTCAACGTGCAGTCCGGCCTGGTCGGCAACTACCTGGTGCGCGACGCGGAGGAGGACCGGCTCGGCCTGCCCCGCGGCGAGCACGAGATCCCGCTGACGATCCAGGACGTGAACTTCGACACCGACGCCCAGGGACGGCTCACCGGCCAGGTCCTCGCGAAGCGGATCGTGGGCCCCGGCTCGATGCCGATGCCGGGCACCATCCCGCCCGCCCTGGCGAGCCTGGCCCCGTTCACCATGGTCAACGGCGTGGTGTGGCCGTACCTGGACGTCCAGGCCCGCGCCTACCGCTTCCGGCTGCTGAACGTCTCCGGCGCCCGCGTCTACCGCCTGGTCGTCGTGGACGAGGAGACCGGCAAGGTCGTACACGGCGCCATGAAGCTCATCGGCACCGACATGGGCCTGCTCGGCAAGCCGCAGACCATCGACGAGGCGCTCTCGCTGTCACCCGCGGAACGCGCCGACGTCGTCATCGACTTCGCGGCCTTCCCCGGCAGGAAGCTCAAGCTCGTCAACGCGATCCCGGGCCAGACCCCCGGAGCGGCCCTGCCGGACTTCCTGATCCCCTTCGCCGAGGTCATGCAGTTTTGCGTCGAGAAGCGGCGCCGCGCGCCGCACCCACTTCCGACAACGTTGTCGACGTCGTTCCGCAGGCTCAGCCTCGCCGATGTGCCCAAGGACGCCACCGAGCGCTTCGTCCTGCTGAGCTTCGACACGACCGGCGCCATGCCCCAGATCTGGGAGATGGAGCAGGTCCCGGCCGGCACGGCACCGGGCACCGGCGTCGTCACCGTCGACATGCCGGGCGGTACCGTCACGCTGCGCCGCACGGGCACCATGTTCGAGGACACCACCACCTTCTTCGCCGCCGCCGGCACCTGGGAGAAGTGGCACTTCATCAGCGCCGCCCCCGAGGGCGTGCCCATCTACCACCCCATGCACATCCACCTGATGAACTTCCAGGTCGTCGACCGGCGGACCGTCGACGCCTCCGGCCTGGACTTCGCCACGGCGCAGACCAGGAAGCCCATCACCCTCGGAGCGCCGGTTCCGGTCGCCCCCGAGGAGTCCGGCTGGAAGGACACCATCACCGTCAACGCCAACACCCTCGTCACCGTCGCCGGCCGCCTCGCCGACCAGACCGGCAAGGTGATGTACCACTGCCACCTGCTCGACCACGAGGACGAGGGCATGATGCGGCCCTTCGTCGTCATGCCGTCGCCGGTCCACGACATCCACCGGATGCTGATGGACATGGGCCGGGGCATGGACGCGCACGACATGAAGCACCTGAGGAGCGGCATGAAGATGTAACCCCACCGCTGCCTCTGGATGACCCGGAGCGGTCCCGTCTCGGGCGGGACCGCTCCGGGCGGACCGGGGCTACAGCTCCAGCAGGGCCTGCTCGACGGCCTCGGTGAGCGCGGGGTGGATGTACAGCACGTCCCGGCCGACCTGGTCGGCGGTCTGCCCCAGCGCCATGGCCTGGATCAGAGGCTGGATGAGCGTCGCGGCCTGGGGACCGATGATGTGCGCGCCCAGGATCGTGCGGTCGTGGGGGTTCGCCAGGACCTTCACGAAGCTCGTGGTGTCCTCGAGGGCCCATCCGTAGGCGGTGCCCGCGTAGTCGCGGACGCTGACCAGGCACTCGACGCCGCGGCGACGCGCCTCCTGCTCGGTCAGCCCGACGCTCGCGATCTGCGGACTGGTGAAGACCGCGTGCGGGGCGATCCTGTTGGACAGGGTGTGCGGGTCGTCCGGGTGCAGCAGGTTGTGCCGTACGACCCGGGACTCGGCGTTGGCCATGTGCTTGAGCTGGAAGTGGTTCACGACGTCGCCGAGGGCCCAGACCCCCGGAACCGACGTGCGGTAGCTGCTGTCGGTCACGATGTGACCGTGCTCGTCGAGTTCCAGCCCGCCGGCGGCGGCGTCCAGCCGGTCGCTGTTGGGCCGGCGGCCGGTGCACACCAGCAGCATCTCGGCCTGGACGACGTGGTCGCCGTCGGGGCAGGTCAGGCTCACCTCGACTCCGCCGGAGCGCCGCTCGACGGAGGCGACGGTGGCGCCGAGGAGCAGGTGGTGCCGCCGGGACGCGAGTTCGGTGAAGCGCTGGGACACCTGCTCGTCCTCCGCCATCAGCAGGCGCGGACCCCGCTGGATGATCGTCACGTCCGTCCCGAACGCGCTGAAGACGTGGCCGAACTCGGCCGAGATGAAACCGCCGCCGATGACCACCAGGGAGGCGGGGGCGTCCTCGATCCGCATGATGGTGTCGGAGGTGTGGAAGGGCACGGTGCCCAGTCCGGGGATGTCCGGCACGTCGGGCCGTGAGCCGACCGAGACGACGAAGGTGTCGGCGGTGATCCGCTCCTCGCCCACCTGCAGCACCTTGGGCTCGACGAAGCGCGCCTCGTCGGTGTAGACGTCGATGCCGTTGTCCCGGCGGTAGTCCAGCGCGCTGTCGTGGAGCGGGTCGATCCGGTGGAACACCCGGTCGCGGACGGTCTTCCAGTCCACCGGCTCCACGGTGGCGCGGACGCCGAGCCGCGCCGCGGCCCGCGCGTTCTCCGCCGCGTCGGCGGCCACGACGAACATCTTGCTCGGGATGCAGCCCCGGTTCAGGCAGGTACCGCCGAAGCGGCCCGGCTCGACGATGGCGCGGCGCAGGTGCGCGAACTCGTCCCCGAACAGCATGTTGCCGCTTCCCGCGCCGAGGACCACGAGATCGTAATGCGGCATGTCTGCCCACCTTCCGGTCGGATGTCCGGGCTGCGGCGCATGGCCCTTCCGCGGGACTGCCGCCCGATTTGTGCCTGTTCAGTCCTTCGAAGGTTCATATCACGAGCACAGGTGACCGGGGTCGCACCGCCGGTGCGACACAACCGGAGGGTCAGCCCGCCGTCCCGGTGGCCTGTTCCTTCCTGCGCTGCCGGTAGGCCCGCATGGACGCGCGGGAAGCGCACCTCGGACCGCAGTAACCGGCCGAGCTGTTGCGCGTCCGGTCGAAGAAGCAGAAGTGGCACGGCTCGTGGCGGCACGCCCGCAGCCGGTCCCACAGGCCCGCGTGGGCGAGTTCGGTGACGCTCGCGAGGACGGTCCCGAACAGCCCGGGGACGCCGGTCTGCGTGCTGACCAGGCCGGCCCCCGTGGCGGTGACGACCGAGGCGAGGGGATAGCGGGTCGCGATGCCGCGCAGGTGCTCCTCCGCCCGGGCGAGTGCCTCGGGCGTGGTGTTCTTGTCGCCCGCGTGCGCCAGCAGCACGGTGATCAGGGCGTCGCGCAGTTCGCGTGCGCCGGCCGCGTCGGCCTCGGTGACGAAGGTGATCCCGGCGTCCAGGCCGTGCTCCAGAAGCCATGCGTGCATGGCGCGGGCGTCCGTGAAGCGCTCGGGGAGCTGCCGGGGTCCCGAGGCGTGCGTGTTGAGGAATCGCAGGAGTGCGTCGGCGGCCGCCGGCTGGTTCAGCGGACTGCGCTCGGTCGTGGGTGCGGGCATCGTCCGTGGCCTCCTCTCCCGGTCAGTCTAGATCGCTCCTTGTTAGGTGTGAAATCGCTAAGGTCCTCGTCCGCTTCCCGTGCGGTGAGGTGCATCACGATGGTGAGAAAAGGGACCATCCGGCTTTGCACGTTACGAGCTAATGGCCTACGGTCGTCACCACGAAGACAGGCCGAGCCGCTCTGGACTACGACTCGAAGCCTTCGGCGACCCGGCCGGTGACGGCGTGTGGCGCCGGTGCGGCTCCGCCGTCCTCGTTCATCCCGAAGCGGTGACCCGCCCGTGTGCGGCGCACCGCCGTCAATGAAGAAGGACCCCCCATGAACATGAAGCTGGAACTGGTCGTGCTGCCCGTGTCCGACGTCGACCGGGCCAAGGCGTTCTACGAGGCGGCGGGATTCCGCCTGGATCTGGACAAGGACGTCAGCGAGGGCTGGCGCGCGGTGCACCTCACCCCGCCGGGTTCGGAGTGCTCGGTGATGTTCGGCCGGGGGCTCACCTCCGCCGAGCCGGGCTCCGTCCAGGGTCTGTACCTGATCGTCCCCGACATCGAGGGGGCCCGTGCGGAGCTGGTCGCCCGTGGCGTCGAGGTGAGCGAGGTGTTCCACGACGCCGGCGGGCTGCTCTACCACGGCCATGAGGGCGGAGAGGTCACCCACCGGCTGGAGGGGCAGGCGCGGCTCGCCGGCCTGCACCCGGACCGTGCCTCGTACGGCTCGTTCGCCACCTTCAGCGACCCGGACGGCAACGGCTGGGTGCTCCAGGAGATCCAGCAGCGCTTCCCCGGCCGCTGACACCGCCTTCGACACCGCAGGGCGTACGGGGCCGTGCGGGCACGGCCCCTCCTGCACCCCAATACGAGTATATGCTCGTACATACGCGAAAGGAATTCCCGTGAACATGCCACCCGTGGAGCCGTCCGGGCAGGACGACCCCGGCCGGAGGCCGACGTCGCACCGTGCCCCGCGCGGACTGTCACGACGCGCCTTCGTCGGCGGTGCGGCCGCCTCCGCCGTCACCGTCGCCGGTCTCTCGCTGGCGGGCGGACTGCCGTCGGCCTCCGCCACCCCGCCCCTGCGGACGCCGCGCGGCTTCGGCTCGGTCTCTTCGGCGCCCCGGCTGCCGGCCGGGTTCGCCGACACCTTCAGCAGCCGCTTCGTGCGGGCCGGCGGGCTGCGTCAGCACGTCGTCGTCGGAGGCGACGGGCCGCCGCTGCTGCTGGTGCACGGCTGGCCGCAGAACTGGTACGCCTGGCGCATGCTGATGCCGGAACTGGCCCGGCACCACACCGTCGTCGCCGTCGACCAGCGCGGCATGGGACTGACCGACAACCCCCACGACGGCTACGACACCCGCACCCTGGCGGGCGACCTGGTCGCCCTGATGGACGCCCTGGGCCACGAGCGGTTCGCCGTCGTCGGCCACGACACCGGAATGATCATCAGCTACGCGCTGGCGGCCGACCACCCGGAGCGGGTCGCCCGCGTGGCCCTCGCCGAGGTCCCCGGACCCCCGCGCCAGTCCGCCTCGCCGATCCTGTTCCTGGACGAGCGGGACAACAACAGGCTCTGGCACATCCCGTTCAACCGGGTCGACCACGAGCTGACCGAAAGGCTGGTCAGGGGTCGCGAAGCGGACTTCTACGGCTACGAGTTCGACATCCAGGGCGGGGAGAAGCTGCCCCGGTACGCCCGGGAGTACTACTTCCGCCTCTTCTCCGACCCCGGCACGCTGCGCGGCAGCTTCGGGCTCTACCGCGCGTGGGACGCCACCTCCGCGCAGAACGAGGAGCGCGCGCGGAAGAAGCTGACGATGCCGGTCCTGGCGATCGGCGGGTCCGAGAGCTGGGGCGGCGCCGTCGCGGGCGCGATGGAGCCCCTCGCGGAGGACGTACGGGGCGTGGTGATCCAGGGCGCCGGCCACTGGGTCGCCGAGCAGGCGCCGGAGGAGATGCTGGCGGAACTCGGCACCTTCCTCGCCCCGTACCGCCGTGCCGCCGGTGCGCCGGCCCGTTAACCCGTAACCCCCGGCCGGGCCCGTCCCGGGCGAACCCCACCCACAGACGGGAGGCGCGGTGTTCTCCGACATCGGCCCGCTGGAAGTCCTGACGCTGCTCGTGGTGGCGGTCGTCCTCGTCGGACCCGACAAGCTCCCCGGGCTGGTCTCCGACACCGTGCGTGCCCTGCGCGGGCTCCGTGAGCTCGCGCAGGGCGCCCGGGCGGACCTGCGGGACCAACTCCCGCCCGAGCTGCAGGACCTGGACCTCGCGGACCTCGACCCGCGCGATCCGCCCGCCGGCGGCCGCGGCCGCCGGCCCTTCCAGAGCCGCTCGCC
>NZ_JBYIQW010000139.1:0-991 GCF_057707815.1 Actinacidiphila sp. bgisy160 | reverse complement strand
AGGGACATCAAGGCACTTGCCGGAGCCGTGCTTCAGGGTGCCGTTGGTGACGGACCACTTCTGGTCGGCGTTGCCGGTGCACCCGGCCAGGGTCACCGGGGTGCCGTCGGCGGTGCCGCCTGCGGTGGGCATGGCGCATTTGCCGAGGATGGTCAGGGCGCCGGTGGTGGTGTCGAGGTGAAAGTTCTGGGCTTTGGTGGCGTTGCAGGTGTAGATCTGCAGCGGGGTGCCGTCGGCGGTGTTCGCGCTTTGCAGGTCCAGGCATTTTTGGTTGAGGCCGATGAACTGGCCCTTACCGGCCTTGCCGAAGCCGGAGGCGGTCTTGACGTGGCCGTCCCAGGTCCAGTCCAGGGCTTGGGTGTCGCCGCCGTAGGTGCGGGTGATGGTGTTTCCGGCGTCGTCGTAGGTCAGGTTGGCGAGGGTGTCGACGGTGGCGGTGTCGGTGGTGATGCCGGTGAGGGTGTGGGGCTGCCCGCCGCCGCTCTTGCCGTAGGTGTAGTCCGTGGTGGTGTCACCGGAGGTGTCGACCTTCCCGCCCGCGACGGTGACGGACGGCTGATGCTCGACCAGTTGTTTGCGGTTGCCGACCTCGTCGTAGGTGTAGGTCTGCCAGTACCCGTCGTTGGTGGCGGTGACGTTGGTGGCGGTGATGTTGCCGGAGGCGTCGGTGTAGACCGGTGCGGGCGTGCTCTTGCCGGGGGCGATGCAGCCCTCGTTCGGGGAGGTCCATGCCTGCGCCAACTGGGCGAGCGCGTCGTAGGTGAAACACTGCCGGTCCGTGGCACCGGCGCCGTCGACGTCCTTGAGCTGGGTGACGTTGCCGGCGGTGTCGTAGCTGTAGTAGCGGTCGTTGACCCGGTGCGGGCTCGCGGTTTCCCGGTCGGTGACCGTGCGGTCGAGCTGGCCGGTGTTCTCGTTGAACAGGCTGGTGGTCCACACCCGGTTCGGCATCTCTCCGGTGACCGTGCGCAGCACCTCGCCATAAGGGCTG
>NZ_JBYIQW010000138.1:0-1002 GCF_057707815.1 Actinacidiphila sp. bgisy160 | reverse complement strand
CGAACTGCTGAATCTCGCGGCGGCCGTTCTCACGGCCGAGGAGATGAGCCTCTTCCGCGGTTGCCTGACCGCACTGCGTTGCGGGCAGAAACTCCAGGAACGCCGTATCGAGGTCAGCGGCGCCGTCCTCACCGTCTACAGCAGCTGATCCGACCCGTATCCCACATTTTTGGATTGCATTTCACGGGGCATTTAGAAAAATGTGCCGGAGCGGGCGACATGCCGGAAGCGGATCACTCCGGAGAGTGTTTCCAGGGCCTCTCGGCAAGGGCACCCGGATACCGGCTCCCAAAGCTCAGGAGCGGTTTCCCCCCGGAATCGGCGCCATGATGACAGGTCGCCCGTTCGGCCGCCCGGACCCGATCGGCGGAATGAATGCGGCGCGAGTCCCGAGTAACGTCTGGCGAGCCATCCGGCAATTCACCGAGTTTGAGGAGAAATGCGGTGAGAAAATTCGTTCGCGCTGCCGCGACGGCGGCACTGGCCACGCTCGCCATGGCGGTGCCCATGACGGCGACGGCATCGGCCACCCCGTCCCACTCCGCCTTGGGTACCTACCGCAACGCCGGCCACTGGGGTGGGGACCACGGTCGCTGCGGGCCACGCCTGTGGGGGTACGCCAGGTGGGACGACCGCTGGGACCGCGGCCGGGGCGGCTACGGCCGCGGCGGCCATGGCCGGTTCGGCTACGGCCACCAGCGCCACGACCGCTTCGGGTTCGGCCGGTACCGACTGGACCGCGACTGTGACTGCCGCTACCGCTACTGAACCGGCCACCCATGACGTGGGCCCCCGGGAGGGGACTTTCCCGGGGGCCCACCCCTGTGCGCATTCCGCTCCGCCCGACCCGCCGCTCAGCTGCTGTAGACGGTGAGGACGGCGCCGCTGACCTCGATACGGCGTTCCTGGAGTTTCTCCCCGCAACGCAGTGCGGTCAGGCAACCGCGGAAGAGGCTCATCTCCTCGGCCGTGAGAACGGCCGCCGCGAGATTCAGCAGTTCA
>NZ_JBYIQW010000137.1:0-1011 GCF_057707815.1 Actinacidiphila sp. bgisy160 | reverse complement strand
CTAATACTCCAGCCGTAGATCGTTATGTGCCCTGGGCTTGGGGTTGCCTGCCACTGGCGGAAACTCAGGTGGCCTCAGCGCAGGATCTGGGTAGAGTCGGGCAATGCCCGAGCTGAAGCGGCTGCATGCCGGCCACGCCCCGGCGGTCCTGGCCTTCGAGCTGGCGAACCGCACCTACTTCGCTGCCTCGATCTCCGACCGCGGCGACGACTTCTTCGACCAGTTCACCGACCGATACAACGCCTCGCTGGCCGAGCAGGAGGCCGGCATCTGCGCCTTCTACGTGCTCGTTGCGGAGGACGGCTCGGTACTGGGCAGGTTCAACCTGTACGACTTGGAGGACGGCACTGCCAGACTCGGCTACCGGGTCGCGGAGCGGGTCGCTGGCCGTGGCGTGGCGACCGCGACCGTCCGGGAGCTGTGCCGGACGGCGACAGCGATGCACGGCCTGCGCACACTGCGGGCGGCCACCTCCCACGACAACGCCGCGTCCCAGAAAGTCCTGGCCAAGGTCGGGTTCGTCCCGGTTGGCCCTGCCACCCCGGCCGATCTCGGCGGCAAGTCAGGCACTTGGTATCAGCGTGATATCCAGCCATAGATCTTGATCTTGCTCGTGGGTCGGCCGCGGGAAGGCTGCGGCCACCGCTGATCAGCGGTGTGTGAAGACTAAGCTAAGTAGCTATTGTCGTACCGATCTTGGGATGTGCCGGTCGAACGAGCGTCTCGTTCGGGTGGTTGCAGGGTGTCCGGCGCATGCAGGAGGGGCCTCCTGAACAGCTCGTTGGTGTCGAATCACCGAGCTTGCAGGAGGCCCTGGTGCCGCAGTCTTCCGTGTCGATGACGGGGTCGTCCAGTTCGGTCACCCGGGAGTGTGACTGCCTGGCTCACCGGTTCGGGAACGCCGCCGACCATCCGATGCGTGTCCGCCGGTACCCCACCGATATGACGGACGCGGAGTGGGCGGTGGTCCGGCCGTTGCTGCCGGAGCCGGGCTGGATGCGCGGCCGCGGC
>NZ_JBYIQW010000136.1:0-1038 GCF_057707815.1 Actinacidiphila sp. bgisy160 | reverse complement strand
GTGGTGGTGGGTGTGGTGTGGCCGGGTGGTGCGGAAGCGGTCGCGGTATGCGCCGGGGCTGACGCCCAGGCGGCGGCGGAAGGCGCGGCGCATGGTCTCCTCCGATCCGAAGCCGCTGCGCCGGGCGACGGTGTCGAGGGCGTCGTTGCCTGCCTCCAGTAGTGCCTGGGCGGCCTCGACGCGGATGCGTTCGACGTATTCCGCGGCCGTGCCGCCGGTCTCGGTGCGGAACAGGCGGGTCAGGTGACGTGGGCTGACCCCCGCCCGTGCGGCGAGCGCGGGCAGGCTGTGGTCGGCCGGGGGGTCGGCGGCGACCTGGTCGAGTACCTCGCGCAGCACGGAGTGTGGGGGGTGCCGGGGGCTTTGCCGGACGCTGAACTGTGACTGGCCGCCCGGCCGTGCCATGAAGACGACCAGGAATTTGGCGGCCTTGCGGGCGATGCCGGGTCCCAGGTCGCCTTCGACCAGGGACAGGGTCAGGTCGATCCCGGCGCTGATGCCGGCCGAGGTGATGAAGCGGCCGTCCCGTACGAAGATCGCGTCGCTGTCCACCTCGACCTTGGGGTAGCGGGCGGCGAGGTCGCCCGCCAGCCGCCAGTGCGTGGCGGCCCGGCGTCCGTCCAGCAGTCCGGTCGCGGCCAGCGGGAACGCGCCCGCGCAGACCGAGGCGACGGTGCGGGAACGGTCCGCGAGCCGGGAGATGCCCTCCACCAGCGCGGTGTCGGCGACCGCCGCCCACCAGTCGGGGCGGCCGGGGATGACGAGGGTGTCGACCGGGAAGTCCACTTCCGCCAGTGACAGGTCGGGCACCAGCCGCAGCCCCGCGGTGGTGGTCACGGGCCCGCCGTCCAGCGAGACGGTGCTCGTCACGTAGTGGCCGCCGTACTCGTTCGCCGCGGTGTACACATCCAGCGGACCGGTCACGTCCATCAGCTGCAGCCCGTCGAACAGCAGCACCAGGACCCGGTGCGGCGGCACGGCCACCGGCACCCCCGACGGCCTGAGGCGACTCACACGCGACGTCACCATCATTCCTCC
>NZ_JBYIQW010000135.1:0-1044 GCF_057707815.1 Actinacidiphila sp. bgisy160 | reverse complement strand
CCCAGTTCGGTGGTGTAGATGTCGTGGTTGTGTTCGCCGAGGAGGGGTGAGCGGTGGATGGTGGTGGGTGAGTCGGAGAGTTTGAGGGGGTTGCCGACGGTGGTGTAGGTGCCGCGTTCGGGGTGGGGGACCTCGACGACGATCTCGTTGGCCTTGAGGCTTTCGTCTTCGATGATCTCCTTGGTGGACAGGATCGGCCCGCACGGGATGTTGTGTGTGTTCAGCTCTTCCAGGACCTGCCATTTGGGCAGGGTGCTGGTCCATTCCTCGATGAGCTGGAACATTTTGGCGAGTTTCGGCAGCCGGGCCTCGGGGGTGGCCCATTCGGGGTCGTCGGCGAGTTCGGGGTGGCCGATGAGCCGGGCCAGTGGCTGCCAGCCGACGGGCTGCACGATGACGTAGACGTAGTCGTTGGGGCCGCCGGGTGCGCATGTGACGGCCCAGCCGGGTTGTCCGCCGCCGGAGGCGTTGCCGGAGCGGGGGACCTCGTCGGTGAAGTCCTCGTTGGGGTACTCGGCCAGAGGTCCGTGGGCCAGGCGTTGCTGGTCGCGGAGTTTGACCCGGCACAGGTTGAGGACGGCGTGCTGCATGGCGACCTGCACGCGTTGTCCGCGTCCGGTGTGGGTGCGCTGGTAGAGGGCGGCCAGGATCGCGGCGACGGCGTGGACGCCGGTGCCCGAATCGCCGATCTGGGCGCCGGTGGCCAGTGGCGGGCCGCCCTCGAAGCCGGTGGTGGCCATCGACCCGCCCATCGCCTGGGCGACGACCTCGTAGGCCTTGAACGCGGTGTAGGGGCCGTCCCCGAAGCCCTTGATCGAGGCGTACACGATCCGCGGGTTGATCTCGCGGATCCGTTCCCACGGGAAGCCCATCCGGTCGACCGCGCCGGGCCCGAAGTTCTCCACCATCACATCACTGCGGGCGATCAGCTCGGTCAGGATCTCCCGCCCGCGCGGGGTCTTGGTGTTCAAGGTGATGCTGCGCTTGTTCGCGTTCAGCATCGTGAAGTACAGGCTGTCCACCCCTGGCACGTCCCGCAGCTGA
>NZ_JBYIQW010000134.1:0-1095 GCF_057707815.1 Actinacidiphila sp. bgisy160 | reverse complement strand
CGCCAGCTCCTTGTTGTCCCGCTTGAGCTGCAGGTTCTCCCGACGCAACCGCGCCAGCTCCTCGCTCTCCCCGGACCTGGTGGCGCCGGCCTGCCGTGCCCGTGAGACCCAGGTCGCCAGGGTGGTCTCGTTGATCCCCAGATCCCGCGCCACCTCGGCCAACGTCTTACCGGTCTCGGCGACGATCCGCACAGCCCCCTCACGGAACTCCGCGTCGAACTTCCGCCTCTTCTCCGCCATGACTCCCAACTTCCCCTCCAGTCATGGTCTCTACGCTACGAGGGGAAGCACAGATCACGGACCGGGCGAATGTGGTGGTGACCGGCGCCGACACCGTGCGGGTGCAGGTCTGCCCTCCAGGGCCTGACCGGGCTGCGCCTGCTGCGCGGACCAAGAGGGGAGCTGCCGCGTGGCGGAACCGACGACGAATTCAGAGAAGCGGCCGCTGATCAGTGACGCTTCCTCATCCATGAGATGTCCTCGCCACTGTGCCCCAGGGACCCCGCCCTCCAGGCGCGCAGGTCGCGGCGGGTATCTCGCACGTCCCGCGACATGGCCGCGCCGTCGCGGTAGGGATGCTCGCCGTGCCGGCGCGCTTTCCAGCCGACCCAGGAGGCGAGTGCGACGACCAGCACGAGGGGCGTCAGAAAGAACCACATACTGGGAGAGCATGTCGGCACTCTGCAGCGCCGGCCAGGTGCCGACCGCAACCATCCGTCGGGGGTTGATTGCCGTGGGCGGGGCTTGACACCCGGGAGGTGCGTGTTGACGTCCGTATCTGCAACAAGCGCAAGGGACCGGACGTCCGCCGATACAGCCTGTAGCGCTTCCCGAGACGACAGGGCCCCAGCCGGTTGCCGATCCGGCGGGGGCCCTGTTCTGTCTCCTGACTCGCGAGGGAGCGACCCATTCGCCCACCCCGCCCCGCCTCGCGCCGCTGCGCGATGGTGTCCGCGAGCCGTCCGGCGGTCCGCTGGATCTTCGCCCAGGTGCCCACCGGATATCCGTTCCAGACCGCCGTGGCGGGCGGCAGCAGATGCCCGTATTCGGCCGCCCACTCGGTCGCGGCTGACAGTCCTTCCCGCCAGGCGACGT
>NZ_JBYIQW010000133.1:0-1098 GCF_057707815.1 Actinacidiphila sp. bgisy160 | reverse complement strand
TGACGTCCACGTCGAACAGGCCGCTGTCGTTGAGCTGCTTGGCGATCGCCTTCAGCTCCGCCACGGTGCCCGGGCCGAAACGCACCGGCGTCGCCCACAGCGTGAAGGAGACCTTGCCGGTGATCCCGGCCTGCGAAAGCGCCGCCTGCGCCCCGGCCTTGTCGCCGCCCTCGCCGTAGCGGTCGAAGAACGCGGTGTTGTGTCCGGTGATACCGGCCGGCACGATCGAGTACAACGGGGTGGCGGTGCGCTGGTAGACGTCGCGGATGAACGCCTTGCGGTCGATCAGGTAGGCCACCGCGCGACGCACGGCCTTGTCGCCCACCACCGGGTCCTTGAGGTTGAACACCAGGTGCTGCACCTCGGCGCCGGTGCCCTCCACGACCTGGATGCCGGTGTCGCCGGCTATCGAACTGGTCTGCAGCGAGGCGATGTCGGCGGAGGCCAGACCGCGGTAGGCCAGGTCCACCGACCCGTCCTCGACGGCCTTCCTCAACGAGGGCTCGTCGCCGAAGAACTTCATCGTCATGCCCGAGTTACGGATCTGCGCCGAACCCTGGTAGTCCCCGTTGACCGAGAACACCGCCTGCTCGCCGGCCTCGTAGGAGTCCAGCTTGTACGGGCCCGAGCCGGTCGCCCTGCCATCGGTGCGGAGCTTGTCCGCGGGGTACTGCGTGTGGTCGACGATCGACCCCGCACCCGAGGCGATCTTCATCGGGAACGTCGCGTCGGAGTACTTCAGGTGGAACACCACCCGCTCCGGCGAGGGCGTGTCGATCGTCTTGATCGAGTCCAGCAGCACCGCCGGACCGTTCTCGTCATTGATCTCGATGGTGCGCTCGAAGGAGAACTTCACGTCCTCGGAGGTGAGCGCCTCACCGTTGCTGAACTTCAGGCCCTGCCGCAGCGTGCAGTCGAAGGTCTTGCTGTCCGGGTCGGTGAACTTGCAGCGCTCCGCGGCCTCCGGCTCGGGCTTGGTGGCGCCCTTGGGGAAGCTGAGCAGCGACTGGAAGACGTTGTTGAACACGATCCAGGAGCCGACGTCGTAGCCCGAGGCCGGATCGACGGCGGTCACCTTGTCGGTGATGCCCATCGTGA
>NZ_JBYIQW010000132.1:0-1100 GCF_057707815.1 Actinacidiphila sp. bgisy160 | reverse complement strand
CGTCGGTGATGATGCTGCCGCCGCCGACCGCGTCCGCCTGGGACTGCCGTGCCCGGCCCAGGCCGTCGTAGATCGTGATGGCGTGGGCGTAGGTGCCGTTGTCGCGCAGCGTGGAGGTGGTTACGGCGGTCGGCTTGCGGACGGTGGTGTCGTAGGCGAACGTCTTGAACGGCTGGTCGGTGGCCGGATCCTGGGAGGCGGTCCATACCTTGGTGACGCGGCCGAGGGCGTCGTAAGCGTAGTGCGTGGTGCGGCCGTTGGCGTCGGCCACGTCCAAGGCGGTGCTGCGGCCCGGATCGACGGTAGTGGTGGACTCAAAGCTTAGGGCGTTCTTGGCGGTAGTGGAAAAGGTCTGCCCGGTGGGCGGGTTGTAGGAGGTGGTACCGGTCTGGCCCTTGGCGTCGGTGACGGAGTCGACACGGCCGTAGGCGTCGTAGTGGGTCTTGCTGGTGCGGATCCAGCCGGTGCCACCCCCGTCGCTGCCCCACACCTCGGTGGCCAGGCCCTTGGTGGGCGCAGCCCCATAGGCACCATCGTCGTAAGCGGTGCGGGAGGCGGAGATGACGTCGCCACCGGTGGCGGTGGGGGCCTTGCCGCAGGTGCCGGCGGTGGTCTTGGTCTGCTGGACCAGACCGATCAGCCACGCGGTGGTGTTGTGCAGGTACGAGGTGATGGTGCAGGTCTCGTCGTCTGGCTTGCCGGTGTCACCGAGAGTTTCGACCTGGGTGGGCAGCCCGTAGGTGTCGTCGTACTGGGTGGTGACCTTGACCGTGCGGGAGGTGCGGGTGTCGTCGGGGTTGGTGCCGCTGGCCGGGGTGACCGTCTCGGTCTGGTCGGTCTGGGTGCGGTAGGCGTGCAGGTCGGGGACGTCGGTGCGGGCGCGGGTGGCCAGCAGGTGCGCCGACGGATAAGAGACAGTGCGGGAGGCGACGGTGCCGCCGCTGCCGTCGTCGTTGGCCTGAGTGTAGGTGAGGGACTCGGCCGTCGTGCCTTGGAAGGCGGGCTTGTCGGCGGCGATGGTGGCGCCGGTGGAGTCCTTGATCGTCACCGAACGCGTGCCACCCCCCGGGAGTGGGTCGCCGTCCATGCCGCGGAAGTAG
>NZ_JBYIQW010000131.1:0-1112 GCF_057707815.1 Actinacidiphila sp. bgisy160 | reverse complement strand
TTACTTCCGCGGCATGGACGGCGACCCCCTCCCGGGTGGCGGGACGCGGTCGGTGACAATCAAGGACTCCACCGACGCCACCATCGCCCCCGACAAGCCCGCCTTCCAGGGCATGATCGCCGAATCCCTCACGTACACCCAGGCCAACGACGACGGCAGCGGCGGCACCGTAGCCTCCCGCACCGTCTCCTACCCGTCGGCGCACCTGCTGGCCACCCGTGCCCGCACCGACGTCCCCGACCTGCACGCCTACCGGACCCAGGTCGACTCCGGCATCACCGTCACCCCAGCCAGCGGCACCAACCCCGACGACACCCGCACCTCCCGCACGGTTAAGACCCTCACGCAGTACGACGACACCTACGGGCTGCCCACCCAGGTCGAGACCCTCGGCGACACCGGCAAGCCAGACGACGAGACCTGCACCATCACCTCGTACCTGCACAACACCACCGCGTGGCTGATCGGATTGGTCGAGCAGACCAAGAGCACCGCCGGCACCTGCGATAAGGCCCCCACCGCCACCGGTGGGGACGTCATCTCCGCCTCCCGGGCCGCCTATGACAACGGCGCCTACGGCGATGCCCCCAGCAAGGGCCTGGCCACCACTGCCTGGACCGTTGACGGACTCGGCACCGGCTGGATCCGCAGCGCCGTCACCACCTTCGACGACCACGGCCGCCCGCTCACCGTCAAGGACGCCGCCGACCACACGACCGAAACCAGTTACAAGCCCACGACCGGTCCTTCCGCCCGGCAGGTGTACTCCACCACAGTCACCAACGCTCTTGATCAGACGGTCACCACGACCGTGGAGCCGGGCCGGGCTACCCCGCTGGCCGCGACCGACGCCAACGGCCGGACCGTCACGCAGGCCTACGACGCCCTCGGCCGCGTTACCGAGGTATGGACCGCCTCACAGACTCCAGCAACGGACCAGGCGTTTAAGGCTTTCTCTTACGACACCACCGTCGGCAAGCCGACCGCCGTGACCACGTCCACACTGCGCGACAACGGCACCTACGCCCACGCGGTGTCGATCTACGACGGCCTGGGCCGGGTACGGCAGTCCCAGGTGGATGCCGTCGGCGGCGGCAGCATCATCACCGACA
>NZ_JBYIQW010000130.1:0-1139 GCF_057707815.1 Actinacidiphila sp. bgisy160 | reverse complement strand
CAGCTGGCATGCCAGGCCGACTCCGTCGTCGAACAGGGCGCGCAGGCGCTCCGCGAACAGATGAGTGCGGTGTTGCCAGTACACGGCGGAGCGGACGGTGAGGACCCGGTGCAGCCGGACCAGTTCGGCCAGATGCCGGTCGGGATGCTCCGTGGCTCGCGGCGCAAGGGCGTCGACCTCCTCACGGAGGGCGTCACGGCTCTCGAAGTAGCGCCGCCTGACATCGGGCGACCATTGGCCGGGCGCCGTCGCCAAGGGGGGATGTGGTTCACCGGACACCGGCCGATCACTGTCGGCACCTGAGAAGAACAGTAGGACCGCCCAAAACGCCGCCTGATAGCCACTCCAGGTCTTCCGCTCACCGGTGTCGGCCAGCTCCGTCAGCAACGCGAGGGCCTCTTGACGCACAGCGGCAGCCTGCTCCTCCTGGCCGTAGGTGTCGAGCAACTGCGCGTACCCGATGAGCGCGTAGAGATGGCACGCCATCGAACCGCGGTCGTTTGCGGCCTCGGAGGCTTCCAGGGTGACGAGTGTCCCGAACGCGCTGAGCGCTTCGTCGCACCGACCTGCGTCGTGGAGAGCGGCGATCCACTCCACGAGTGACCAGGCGAGAGATCCGCTGCCGAAACCATCGGGCAGGATCGCTCCGACCAACTCGGTCATGGCATCGGCAGCCTCGGCATACCGGCCCTCCTCTGACGGGCCAGCAGCCCACGTGTGCAGTCCCCGGACCGCATGGGCTCCGGACATCTCGGCCTGTGCACGGCCGATGGCGAGCATCTCGGCGCGCATGGCGAGCCCTTCGGCGCGCCGGCCCAGGTCGTACAGCTCTCTCTGGCACCCGTCGAGGGTCTCGTAGAGAAGATCCGCACGGGCAGCTTCGGCCGGATCGATGGATCGCGCCACGGCCACAGCCTCTTCGTGCAGTGCGAGGGATGCGGGATGTTTGCGGCCGGAACTGGTGTCGTACGTCATACGCAGCAACGCCTTGACCAAGCGCGGCAGGTACGAGGCGGGGCTGACCTGGGCGAGGATCCGGTAGGCACCAACCTCCTCGCGCGCGGTCCGGCGTCCCGATGAGAGCAGATCGCGTCCCTTGTGATGGTGTAGGCGATCATGGTGTGGGTGTGCGCGGGCGG
>NZ_JBYIQW010000013.1:0-147295 GCF_057707815.1 Actinacidiphila sp. bgisy160 | reverse complement strand
TCCCTCCGCCCGCCCGGGGCCCCTCCCCCCGAGGCGCGAGCGTCGGTGAGCCGTCCACCCCGACGGCCACGTGACCGAACGACCGCGGGTTCGGCGGCGGCTCCAGCCGAAGCGCCCCGGATCGCAGGCCGTGCGAGCGGTCGCCCGCCGTCTCTGGACTGGCGGGCTTCTGGTGGATCTGCTGCGCTGAAGGGAGACGGGATGGAAGAGGTGAGCGGCTGTGCAGGGTGGTCCGGACCGGTCCGCCTCGACGGGCGGAGGCTCCTTCGAGGGTGAAAGCTTCGACGGCGAAAGCGTGGCCGGCCGTGTCGCCGTGCGGCGGGAGCAGCTGGGCATGTCCCGGGAGGAGCTCGCCACCAGGGCCGGGATGTCGATCACGTATCTGCGGCAGGTGGAGGAACTGGGGACCGGTTTCGACCCCGCCGCGCTGATGCGGCTCGCCGCCGTGCTGGGGGTGTCCTACGAGGAGCTGGCGGTGGGCTCCCGCGCGGCGCCGCCGGGACGGGGCGGCCCCGCGGCCCGCCCGGTGCTGCAGCGGCTGTCCGAGGGGGAGTGCTGGGATCGGCTGGGCACGCACGGGATCGGCCGCGTGGCCTACACGGCGGATGCGGGGGACGCGCCTCCGGTGCTGGTGCCCGTCAACTTCCTGGTGGATCGGCGGACGGTCGTCTACCGGACGGATCCGGCGGGCGTGGCGGCTGTCGCGGCCGGCGCGAATCTGGCCTTCGAGACCGATCACATCGACGAGGCGAGCCGTGTCGGCTGGAGCGTGCTGGTGACGGGTACCGCCGAGCGGATCACCGACGCCGCTGCCGTGGGGTCGCTCGCCCGGCGTCCCGGGGCCGAGCCCTGGGCCGGGGGGCTGCGGGAGCTGTGGATCCGCATCGTGCCGGGTGAGGTGAGCGGCCGCGCCATCCGGTCGCTGCCGGACGCCGAGGACCACGGGCTGGGGGGCCGGTGAGTGGGGCCGGCCCGTGGCGGTGATCGCGCCGCCACGCCCCGGTTCCCCCTCCGCGTCGGGGACGACGAACCGGAACAACGCCGCACGCCGCGGCAGCTGCGACCACCGGCCTCCCAGCGCGGGATCACGACGCATCGGCCCATCGAAGGTCGATGACCCCCGCACGCAACAGGCCTGCTTGATGAGGCGTGCAGGCCGACTGCCGGCTCACCGCCTCCGTCACCCGCGGCGCGGTCGCGACGTCTCCACGGGCATGACCGCGGCGTGGACGTTCTCCTCCGCGCGCACGCGAAGGGGCTCAGATCCCCCGCCTCCGTCGTGCGCTTCACCCGCGCCCCCCAGGGCCTCGGCAGCCCGCCCCGTCCGGTGATCGGGAGGGGGACCGGCGGCGCGTGGCGGGATTGCCGCCGGGAAGGCGCAAGGTGGGTGAGGATGTTGAGGGTGACGATGTCGCATGCCGAGATGGGAGAACGACGTGCCTTTGGTCGGTGAGTACCAGCCGAGCCCCGAGCAGTGGGTCCGGGACCAGGTGGAGCTGTACGAGAGTTCCGGAGGGACCGACGGGACCACGCTGCGCGGCAGGCCCGTGATCGTGCTGACGACGCTGGGCGCCAAGTCCGGCAGGATCCGCAAGACGCCGCTCATGCGCGTGGAGCACGACGGGCGCTACGCGGTCGTGGCGTCCAAGGGCGGCGCCCCCCGGCACCCGGTCTGGTACCACAATCTGGTGGCGGACCCCCGGGTGGAACTGCAGGACGGCCCCGTGCGTCAGGACATGACGGCCCGTGAGGTCACCGGCGACGAGCGGGCGCAGTGGTGGGAGCGCGCGGTGGAGGCGTGGCCCGACTACGCCGAGTACCAGAAGAACACCGACCGTGAGATCCCGGTCTTCGTCCTGGAGCCGGCGGCCACGCCGCACTGACGCGTAACTTCGCACGGCCGCCGCCCCGGTCGCGGGGCGGCGGCCGCCGTTTACGGGATGAGCAGCGGTTTGCCCCCCGGTCGTACGGGACTTGAGGTCCCGGTGGGTGCGGACCGCATCCCTGAGCGGGTGGCGGCCCCTACGAGCGGTGTCAGCTCCTCGGCCAGGATCACGGCGAAGACCTCGCCGGTGTGCCGCGCCAGCGCCTCGTGAGTGGGCACGTGATGGTTGCGCACCGGATGTTCCGGGGAGGTGCCGCGCCGCGGGCCGGGCGGGGCTGGATTTCCCTACGGCTGGGGGTGGTGGCCCCCGTGGTTTCCGGACGTCCTCGGCGTCAGGCGGGCGGCCGGCCGTCCGCTGCCCGGCGGGCCCGCGGCCGCCCTCGCAGTGATGTGGACCACATCCGTGGACTTTCTCGGTCCGGGATGTAAGAAACGGGCCACCGCTCTCATTGCATGGTGAGAGAGCGAGATGAGGGGACGGCGCGTGACACATGCCCAACGCTTCCGGGACGTCTACGAGGAGTGCTATCCGCGTGTGCTTGCCTACGCCACCAGCCTGGTAGGACGGCAGGTAGGGGAGGACATCACCAGCGAGACGTTCACCGTCGCCTGGCGGCGGGTGCGAGACATTCCCCATCCGGCACTGCCGTGGCTCCTGGGCGTGGCCCGCAACCTGGTGCGCGAACTACGCCGCCGGGACGCCCACCAGTACCTTCTCGCCGCCGGGGAAGCGCAGCGCATCAGCAGCGGCGCCCGGACCGACGCCGGTGACGTCGCGGCCGAGGTCACCGAACGGCACAACGCGCTGCAGGCCCTGGCCGGCCTGCCGGAGGGCGACCGGGAACTGCTGACGCTGATCGCCTGGCACGGCCTGAGCGCCAAGGAGGCCGCGCAGGTCCTGGACTGCACCACGGCGACGCTGACCGTCCGGCTGTACCGGGCCCGTCGCCGGCTGGAGAGGGCCATGGAGTCGTCACCCGCCGCCGAGCCCCCGTCCGCACCTCCGGCGAAGGCCCCGCACCCCACCCACCGCGAAGGAGCACCCGCGTGAAGAACTCCCACAGGCCGTCCGGGCGGCCCGACGTCATGAAGGTGCTCGCGGACGCACGGCCCGACGAACTCGACCCGTCCCGGCCGGTGGACCCCGCGCGACAGCGGGAGGACCTCGCGCGCATCGTCGCCGGACCGACCGACGGCCGCGCGGCACGCTTCCTCGCGCCCCGCCGCGGAAGCGGCTTCCGGCCGCTGGGTGCCGCGGCCCTCGCGGCCGTGGCGGCGTCCGTGGTGGCCGTGAGCACCGTCGACTGGCAGCAGCCCGCCGACCGGCCGAGCGCACACCCTCGGTCCACCGCCGGAACGCAGGTCCCGAGCACCGGCGCGGACCTCCGCGCCGACGGCCACATCGAACTGCTCAGCGCGGCCGAGAACGCGCAGGCCTCGGTCGCCGAGGGAACGTACTGGCAGACCACCACACGCTCGCAGAACGTGGACGTCGCCGGCGAGGAGGGCCACCTTTTCGCCGTGCGCCACACGTCGACCGACGAATGGTCGGTGGGCGTGCGCCCCGGAACCGGCAGCCTGATGGTCTCCGGCCTGGACTCCGTGACCGAGCCCCTGACCGCGGCCGACGAGGCCCGCTGGCACGCCGCCGGCTCCCCCCGCACGGTGCCGGTCGAGGTCGGGAACAAGACCGGGACCGGCACGATCGCCTACACGATGGGCACCGGGCGGCCGACGGTCCTGCGGACGAACGTCGACGACAAGATCTATGCCGTGGGCCCGCACAACGCCTCCTACAAGGACCTGCGTGCGCTGCCCTCCACCAGCGGAGCCCTGCGGCACTACCTGGAGCGTCTCTACGCGCAGGACAACGGCGCCGACACCGGGAGCGGCGACCGCGGCGCCTGGATCCTGCGCCAGGCGGGCAACCTCGTCACGATGCCCGTGAAGCCGGCCGTCCGGGCGGCCGCATACCGGGTGATGGCGGATCTGCCCGGAGTACGGGTGACCGGGCATGTGACCGATCCTCTGGGACGCGTGGGCGTCGGCGTCGACTTCCCCGTCACCTACCGGGGGCCGCTGGGGACCACACGGCAGCGGCTGGTCGTGGACCCGTCCACCGGCGCCATGCTCAGCGACGAGCTCGTGCTGGTCGAACCGTCGGCCAGGGCGCTGGAAGGGGGTCTCGACGCGGGCACGACGGTGAACTACGCGGCGACCACACGGATGAGCTGGGGCGAGCAGCAGATCACCGCGCCGAAGAACGCCCGACGCTGAACCAGGAGCCGGGCGGCGACTCGCCCCCGGCGCGCACCGACTGACGCACCGGAGATCTGCCGCTGACGCGACGCGGCAGGTCTCCGGGCGATGCCCCGCGCCCCCGGCCGCCGGCTGACATGCCCGGCCGCCGCGCACCGACCCGGCCGCCGCGCACCGACCCGGCCGGTCCCCGACATCCGGGCAACCCGAACTGGAGTCCGCCCGGTTCAACGGGTGTGAGACCACCACCGCGGCCCAGGACCGCGCCCATCACATGGGCGGCGATGCCAGGCGTGCCGCATCTTCCGCAACCGCGAGCCCCGCCACCGGGGCTTCCCCCGATGTTCCCGTCCTCTTCAGAAAGCCCGCGCCCATGCGCCTCCACAGGCCCTGCATATCCACGACCGCGGCGGTCATCGTCTCCGCGCTGGGAATCGCCGCGTACCACCACATACCCGAGGGCAGTCCCAGCCCGGCCCCTGAGCATGCCTCGGTCGTCCAGGACGCCGCCGGCCCGGCGACCGGGCAGCCGGCGGCCGCTCCCGCCCCGCCGCGGGAAACGGCCGGGCCGCAGCCGGAATACCCCGCCGAGCTGCCCGGACTCGGCCCCGAGACCCTGTCGCAGATCCCGGACCGCACCCGCCAGGTCGTCCTGGTCACGGGAGCCGGCAAGAAGTCCGCGAAATCCAAGGTCGTGCTCTACGAGCGCGTCGACGGCGGCTGGCGTCCCGGAGCCGTGTGGGACGCGCACAACGGCTACAAGGGCTGGACCGACGAGCACTACGCGGGCGATCTGCACAGCCCCATAGGGGTGTTCGGCCTCACCGACGCCGGCGGACGGCTGGCCGACCCCGGCACCGAGCTGCCCTACCACCGGTCCGGCGCCTTCTCCATCGGCGGTACCGGCTTCGAGGGCGAATCCCTCGCCGGTTCCTTCGACTACGTCATCGCCATCAACTACAACCGGCAGCCCGGTACGTCGCCGATGGACGGCGCCCAGCCGATGGGCGCGAGCCGCGGCGGCGGCATCTGGATCCACGTCGACCACGGCGGCCCCACGCATGCCTGCGTCAGCATCTCGAAGGCGCACATGAAGCAGTTGCTGCGGGCCCTGAAGCCCGCCGACCACCCCGTCGTCGTCATGGGCGACGCGGCCTCTCTCGCCCGATGACAGTTCCGCGGTCCACAGGAGTAAGCGTGTCGTCTCTTCCCCACCGCACCGTGATCGCCCTCGCCGTCGTCGGGGCGTCGGTGCTCACCGCCTGCGCCGGCCAGCAACCCCCCACCACGCCCGCCGCCCAGGGGACGGCGACGTCCAAGGCGTCCTCGTCCGGGCCACGGGCCGCGGCGGCAGCCTTCCGGCTCACCACGGGCGCCGCCGACGGCGACCGCCACGCGTCCGTCGGCGGCGCGGGCGACGTCGAGGTCTCCGGCGGGAGGATCTCCTCCGTCACCCTCACCACCGCGGGCGGAGACCCGGTACGCGGGACGGTGTCCGGCGACCACCGCCGCTGGACCCCGGACACCACCCTGGCGTACGGCACCTCGTACCGCCTCGTCGTCCACGCCTCGGACGGAGCGGGCAAGGGACAGACCCGGAGCCTGTCCTTCACCACGCTGACGAAGGGCGATCGCCTCATCGGCACCTTCACCCCCGAGGACGGCTCGACCGTCGGCGTCGGCATGCCGGTGTCGCTGAACTTCAACAAGCCGGTCACCGACAAGAAGGCCGTCGAACGAGCCATACGCGTCACCAGCGACAGCGGCCAGGAGGTCGTGGGCCACTGGTTCGGCGACCAGCGCCTGGACCTGCGCCCCGAGACGTACTGGAAGGCGCACGCCCAAGTCACCCTGAGACTGCGCCTGGACGGCGTGAAGGGCGCCGCGAACGCCTACGGCACCCAGGACAAGACCCTCCGCTTCACCGTCGGCCGCAGCCAGGTCTCCACCGTCGACGCCGGCACGCACACCATGCGCGTCGTCCGCGACGGCCGCACCATCCGCACGATCCGGATCACCTCCGGCGCGCCGGGCAGCACCACGTACAACGGGCAGATGGTGATCTCCCAGAAGCTCATCTCCACCCGTATGGACGGCGCCACCGTGGGATACCCGGGGGAGTACGACATCCCCGACGTCCCGCACGCGATGCGCCTGTCCACCTCCGGCACCTTCATCCACGGCAACTACTGGGCACGGGACTCCGTCTTCGGCAACTCCAACGTCAGCCACGGCTGCGTCGGGCTGAACGACGTCCAGGGTGGCGGCGACCCCGGGCAGGACGCGTCCTGGTTCTACGACAACTCCCTCATCGGCGACGTGGTCGTCGTCAGGCACTCCCACGACCACACGATCGCCCCCGACAACGGCCTCAACGGCTGGAACATGCCCTGGGAGCAGTGGAAGGCCGGCTCGGCCCTGGCGCAGGGCGACTGACGCGGTGGCGGGGCCCGGACCGGAGCCGCGCTCGATGCCCCGGGCCCACAGGGACGTGGACCCCGGCGACGCCAACTCCCCGTCAGAGGCCAGGGCGCCGCCGTCGACACGCGCGTCCGAATCCGAACGCTGAAAGCACGTCGGGAGGCATGCCGCGCCGGGCCACGGGCCGGGAAACCGATGGCGCCCCGTGGGGAGAGTCGTTAGCTTCCGCATGAGCGGAGTGAGATACGAGACGCCAGCGCGAAGGGAGCCGGACACATGGCGGCAGGGGGCGGCGCACGCATCGACCGTCTGGGCTTACTGCTCGACCAGTTCGACCACGCCAGGGAGATGGCCCGGGTACGTCTCGCGGGCCTCCGCGACGAGGAGTACCTGTGGGAGCCGGTACCCGGTTGCTGGTCGATACGGCGCCGGGACGAGGCGACGACACCCAGGGCGTTCGGGCCAGGGGAGTGGGTGCTCGACCTGGGCGCCCCGGACATCCCGGCGAGCGAGTACGCGGAGGTCGCCCGGCAGGCGGCCGGCGGCATGACCGTCGACAAGATCGCCGAGGACTGGAGCGTGAGCGTCGAGCGGGTCGAGCAGGTCCTGGCCCACACCGGGCCGCCGGAGCCCGACGACGCGCCCGTCACGACCATCGCCTGGCGCCTGGGTCATCTGCACTTCTGCTTCGCCGGGGGATGGGAGTGGACCTTCGGCCAACGACGGCAGGAGCCCAAGCTGCTGGTCGACTTCACGCCTTCCGCGGCGACGGCACTCGAGCGTTTCTGGGCGGTGATCGACCGCTGGCGCGAGAGCGTCGGTGCCGTCACCGAAGAGCAGCTCGACACGGTCGGCTTCTCGCAGTACCCGTATGGTTCCGACCCCGACGAGCCCTTCGTCAACGTACTCGCGGGGGCCAACCTGGAACTCATCCACCACATGGCCGAGATCGCGCTGCTGCGCGACCTGTGGCGGTCCAAGGGCGGCCCCTCCGCCACCCTCACCGGTTGATCCTCGCCATCAGGAAGGGCGCGTTCTCGGGCACCTCCTCGCGGGCGTGCGGAACCTGCCCGGCCGGAGTGGCGACCGGCACGCGCAGCGGGGTCACCCCTCAGCGACGCGCCGCGACGTGGCACCGCGCATGGAGTGCCGCTCGGCGGGCGGCTGCTCGGCGCGGATGTCGGCGAGCAGCGCGGTGATGGCGGTCATGATGTCCTCGGTGGCGTCCTTGAGGACGTCCGGTGTGAGCGCCTTGCCGTGGTGACGGCTGAGGTCGACCGGAGGTCCGGCCACGACGTGCACGGTCTGACGGGGCACCAGCCACACACGGCGGTTGCCGCGGCCGCCGCGCGCGTACGGCGGGGCGATCCGGTGGGCGCCCCACTGGGCGACGGGTATGACGGGCGCGCCGGTCGTCAGGGCGATCCGCGCCGCACCGGTCTTGGCGGTCATCGGCCACAGCTGCGGATCGCGCGTGACGGTGCCCTCCGGGTAGACCGCGACGCACTCTCCCTTGCTGACGGCGGCAATCGCGTCCCGCAGCGCGAGCGCGGCGTCGGCGGTCCCGCGGTGGACGGGGATCTGACCGGTTTTGCGCAGCACCATGCCGACGAAGGGGATCTTGAACAGGGACGCCTTGGCGAGCAGGCGCGGCGGCCGGCCGCTGTTGTACTGGAAGTGCCCGTAGGTGAGCGGGTCGAAGTACGAGATGTGGTTGACGGCGGTGATGAAACCGCCCTCGGTGGGCATGTGTTCGTGCCCGCGCCACCGGCGCTTGACCAGGACGAACAGGACGGGTTTCGCGATGGCCGCGGCCAGCCGGTACCAGAAACCGTAGGGATTGCGCGATCTGCCGGACACCCCGGGTCCTCCTTCACTATGGCGGCGCCGATCGGCCGCTCGTTCCTGTCGTTCCCCGGTGCGTGGCAGACCGGCGGAGTGTCAGGTGTCCTCGTCGGACGGTCCCGGTCGGGGAAGGCCGACAATGTACTTGACCATGCAAGAGCTTAATTGCTGCATGGCGCAACGATCAACCCGGCTCCGGGGAGGTCATGGCCGTTCCCCGCAGGCGGCCCTGCCTGCCTCGGTCTCCGTGATGTGCTCGGTGGCCCAGCCCGAGAACAAGGGCGGGCGGAACGGGGCTCGGCCTTATGGGGGTCAGCGCGTACTCGACTCGCGGTGGCACCTCGGTGCACGGCCGCGCGGGACACCGGGCCGTCGCGTTCCGGCCATCTTCCGCCCTGACGAGGGCGGTGTGAAGCCCTGGGGAGCAGGGGGCACGACGCCACCCCCCGTGCCGCTTGTCCGGCGTCACGGCACACCCGTGTGGTGACATGCGGACATGGCATTCCTCGGTGTCGACATCGGCACATCCAGCAGCAAGGGCGTCCTCGTCGACGACTCCGGCACGGTGATCGCGACCGCGGTGCGCACCCACACCGTCTCCCGTCCGGGACCGGGACACGTGGAGATGGACCCCGAGGTGTGGTGGCAGGAGTTCCGCGGCATCACCCGCGACCTGCTGTCCGGGCGCCCGCCCGTGGAGGCGGTCGGCGTCAGCGGCATGGGCCCCTGCGTCGCACTGGCCGACGCCGCGAACCGGCCGCTGCGCCCCGCCATGCTCTACGGTGTGGACACGCGGGCAGCCGCGCAGATCGCCCGCCTCGACGCCGAACTCGGCCGCCGGTCCGTCCTCGACCGGTGCGGCAGCGTGCTGTCGACGCAGGCGGTGGGCCCGAAGGTGGCCTGGGTGGCCGAGCACGAACCGGAGGTGTTCGCTGCCGCACGGCGGCTGTTCATGCCGGCCTCCTTCCTCGCCCACCGGCTCACCGGCGCCTACGTGCTCGATCACCACTCGGCCAGCCAGTCCGTCCCCTTCTACGACACCCGCGCGCAGGACTGGTACCGGCCCTGGGCCGAGGCGGTCTGGCCGCACGCGGACCTCCCCGAGCTGCGCTGGCCCGGTGACCAGGCCGGCACGGTGACGGCCGAGGCGGCAGCGGCGACCGGCCTCCGGCAGGGAACGCCCGTCCTCACCGGAACGATCGACGCCTGGGCCGAGGCCGTCAGCGTCGACGCGACACGACCTGGCGACCTGATGCTCATGTACGGCACCACGATGTTCCTCATCGCCACCGTCACCGGGCAGGTGCGCGTGCCCGAGCTGTGGAGCACCGTCGGCGCCCACCCCGGCACGCGCTCTCTCGCCGGTGGCATGGCCACCTCCGGCGCGGTCACCGAGTGGCTGCGCGGCCTCTTCGGCTCACCCGACCGCGCGGACCTCCTGGCGGAGGCGGCGGAAAGCGGCGTCGGCGCACGCGGTCTCGCGATGCTCCCGTACTTCGCCGGCGAACGCACACCGATCGCCGACCCCGACGCCCGCGGGCTGATCGCCGGCCTGACCGTCGAGCACACCCGCGGCGATTTGTACCGGGCCGCACTGGAGGCGACGGCCCACGGTGTACGCCACAACATCGAGGCCATGCGCCGCGCGGGCGCCGGCATCGAGCGGGTCGTCGGGGTCGGCGGGGGCACACAGGGCAGGCTGTGGACGCAGATCGTCTCCGACGTCACCGGGCTGCCCCAGGACATTCCGACCGTCACCGTCGGCGCAGCCTACGGGGCCGCCCGGCTCGCCGCCGGACTGGCAGGTGAGGTGGCGACCGGGACGTGGAACCCGGTGCGCGAACAGCGCGTACCGGACCCGGTCTCGGGGGCCGCCTACGACAGGCTGCACAGCCTGTACAGGGAGCTGTATCCGGCGACCCGGGACACGGTCCACGCCCTCGCACGGCTCCAGCGCGAAGCGGGCGGAATCGGGGGCGCCGGATGACGGCGGCGACGCGCTCGGGGTCCGGGTACTCGCGGCGGCGGAGCAGGCACCGGCCTGCGCCGGCCCCCGCCGCCTCGGCCTCAGCCGGCACAGTGACGTTCGCCGCCCGGTGCGACTTCCCGCTCGCCTTGGATGGCCGGGCCGCGGGGGCCGCGCGGTGCGCAGCATGCGAAGAGGCTGATCGCGCACCGCGCGACCGCACGTCGCGAGCGGGCTGCCGCCGGCACACCCCGGCGGCAGCCCGTGTGCTCCCGGCACCGCCGGCGCGTGCGGGTGGCGGGGTTCAGCAGAACGCGCTCTGAGCGTTGGCGAACGTCTTGAACGCGGCCTGCGTTCCTGACCCGGCCACCCCGTCGATGGCGCCGGTGTAGCCGTAGTGGGCCTTCAACAGCCGCTGCAGAGCGGTCACGGTACCGCTGCCCACGATCCCGTCGATGGCACCGGTGTAGCCGTAGGCGGCCTTGAGGTAGCGCTGGAACGCCTTCCAGCTTTCGGTGCCCAGCTGTCCGTCGAGTGCTCCGGTGTAACCGTAGTTGCCGTACTTCAGCCAGCACTGCACGTACCTGCCCTGTGTGGTGCTCAGGCCCAGGTTGACCACCGCGAGCGGGGTCACGGTGCCGTAGGAGGCGACTGCTGCCGAGGCCGCCGGAGCGGGGGCGGCGCTGCTGGTCGTGGCACCGGCGAGTCCGCCGGCCGCCATCCCGACGACAGCGGTGATACCGACGAGCGCCCTGGTCAGAACGTTGGAACGCATGGGTTCCCCTTCGCGTTGGGTGCGATGCGGTGGGCGTGGGTCCAGGGCGCGATGTCGCGGCCCTGATTGCGGCCGCCGGCATGTCGCCGGGCAGCCGGGAATGAGTCTCTTGTGCTACGGATCAAGCCGCGATGCCTTTCAGGACTCGCCAAAAGGCTCCGGCGAGGTCAGGATCGGTCGGCATGATGCGCTTGGAGTTCACGCCGGCCGACCTGCGCAACATCACGCTCACTGCCCCCGCGGCACTGGAGGAGACCGTCCTCAGCGTGCGCTTGCTGCGGACCGGGCCCACCGGTGGGCTGGGGACGCGCCCGGGGCGTGACCGGTGGTATCAGCGGCACCGCGCCACGGCGGCCGCACGGGCCGGAATCCTTCGTGACCTGGTACCTCGTCAAGGATTCCTGCCCGACTTCTTCATGACGCTGTCGGAAGATCTCGACACCGGCGTCGCAGTGGTCGCGCGGACGCCCGTTGACCGGCTGGCCGCTGACATCGCCCAGCTGCCCATGCCCGTACCTGCCCACGGCCGGCTGGAAGAGCTGGCCGAGGGCACAGCGCAGGCACGACGGGACTTGGCGAGGGACGTGCGGCGCTACTTCGGCTCCGGCCTGGCCGACTGGTGGCCGCAGGTCCAGGCGCAAGCAGCCGCCGACCGGGCACTACGGTCGGAGACACTGCTGCGCGGCGGCGTCGACGGCCTGCTGGCCACACTCGGCACCCGCTGGCGGTGGGAACCCCCGTACCTCCACGTCCCCTGGCCGGGCGGCAAGGGGGTCGAGGTCCCCCTGTGCGGGCGGGGCCTGGTCCTCGTGCCCTCCTACTTCGGGGGCCCGGCGCTGATGTACCGGCCCGAGGACGTCACCGTCCTGGTCTACCCCATGCACGCCGGGGAGTCGGCCGCCGTCAGCACGGACGTGCTCGGCCCCCTGCTCGGACGAACGCGGGCCGCGGTGCTGGCCGCCGTCCGTCATCCCGCCAACACCACCACGGTTGCCGAGCGTGCGGCCGTTTCCCTGCCGTCCGCGAGTCAGCACACGTCAGTCCTGCGCAACGCCGGCCTGATCACCACCACGCGCACCGGGCCGGCCGTACTGCACGCCCTCAGCCCACTCGGCGAAGCCCTCCTGCGCAACGACGCCGCCGCACGCTAGGTCCGGTCGCAGAACGTGGGCGCGGCCCGGATGTCGCCGTCCCGGCACACAGGCGCCGGGCACTGCCGGTCGGGGTTCGCCGACCCTGACGTGGTGAGGTGCCCCCGGGACCAGGACCGGGGGCCTGAGGGCAGCCTCTTGGTCGTACGGCGTCAGACGGTGGAGACGACCTCGTCGTAGGCCAGTCGCGGGTTGCGCGCGAACCACGCGTCCGGACCCGGGTTGCCGATGTTGACGACGGCGAGGACGCTGTGGTCGCCCTCGGGGAAGAACTCCTTGTTGATCGCTTCGGCGTCGAAGCCGGTCATCGGGCCGGCGGCGAGGCCGGCGGCACGGACGCCGATGATGAAGTAGCCCACCTGTAGTGCGGCGTTGAGGGCAGCCGACCGCTCGCGGACCGTGCGGTCGGCGAAGAAGACGTCCTTGGCCTGCGGGAAGTGCGGGAAGACGGTCGGCAGTTGCTCGTGGAACTCGTTGTCGGCGGCGAGCAGGGCGACCAGCGGCGCGGTCTCGGTCTTCTTCTTGTTGCCCTCGGCCAGGTGCCGGACCAGGCGCGCCCGGGCGTCGTCGGAGCGGACCAGGACCATCCGCAGCGGCTGCTGGTTCATGGAGGTCGGGCCGTACTTGACCAGGTCGTAGATGTCCTGGACCTGCTCGTCGGTGACCGGGGTGTCGGTGAAGGTGTTGGCGGTGCGTGCCTCGCGGAAGAGCAGGTTCTGTGCGGCGGGGTCGAGTACGAGCGTCATGGCGGTTCCTCGGGTCGGTGCGGTCGGTGCGGTCGGTGCGGTCCGTACGGTCGGTACGGGTGACGGGAGTGAGGCGCTGCCGGTCCCGGCCCACCGGAACTGGGCGCCCACGCCGAGCAGGTACACGCCGGTGGCGGTGGCCCCCACCAGCCCCCACAGCAGGTGGCCCGACAGGACCTGCGCCAGCAGTGCGCTGAGCACGGCGCCGAGGGCGACCGTGGGCAGGTGCAGAGCGGCCCAGACGGGGCCGGCCGGGGGTGCCGTGCGGGCCAGTGGCCGGCCGGGGCCGCCGTGGGCGGCGGCCCCGACCGCCACGTAGGTGAGCGTGGCGCCGGTGAGCAGCGCCAGCGCCTGTGTGGCGGACGGTGTGTCCCGTGCGGACGTGGTGACCGCGGTGGCCGTCCACAGGGCCAGGGTGTAGCCGTGAGGTGCCGCGCCGGCCGCCACGACGGCCTGGAGAGAGCCGCGGTATCCGTGTGCGGTCGTCATGGTCACTCACTCCCGGAACTGAGCGGAGCGGCCACCGGACCGGTGGCCTGCCCGTCATCAGCATCGGGAGCGGTGGCAGGGGCGGACATCGCCCATTCAAGGGATCTCGGGCCGCCCGCGTCGTCAGGCCCGGCCGGTGCCGGTGCGGGTCCGTTCCATCACCAACCGGGTGAGTTCCACACGGGTGTTGATGCCGAGCTTGGTGAAGACGTGCTTCAGATGGGTGTTGACGGTGTGGACGGACACGTAGAGGCGGTCCGCGATGGCCCGGTTGGTGAGTCCCTCCGCGACGAGCGGGACCACCTTCAGCTCGGACTCCGTCAGGCTCTCCCAGCCGGAGGTGGCGGCCGCGCGGCGGGGCATGCCGGAGGCGCGCACCCCGAGATCCCGCAGGAGACGCCGGACACGTTCGTGGTCGTGCACGGCCCCGCTCGCGGCGGTGAGGCGCGCTGCCTCCTCCAGCGCCTCGACCGCCTCATCGCCACGACCTCGCGTCGCGGCCAGGACCGCGCCCAGGTCCTCGTAGGCCGCGGCCAGCGCCGGAAGACGGCCCCCGAGACGATGCCCGGCGACGGCCGCCCGCAGTGCCGCCGGGTCGTCGTGGAGGAGTCCTTCGATGTGGTCCCGTACGGCCAGGACGACGCTCTGGCCCGCGTTCTCCTCGGCCACGGCTCGTACGACCGCGGCCACCGCCTCGGCCGTCGCCGGGTCCCCGCCGCGCAGTGCCGTGCGGGCCAGCGCCGGCCAGTGGCCGGGGGGCAGCGACAGCAGCCAGGCCGTACGGTCCCCGGCGTGGAAGGCGCCGAGTGCCTCGGCCGCCGCCGCGGCGTGGCCCTGGGCCTGCCGGACGCGGGCGTGGGCGAGCGCCGTCCACGGACCGTAGGGCGTGCCGCCGGGTGTGGACGCCGCCGCGGCCCGCAGATGGGCCGCGGCCTGGGTGACGTCGCCGTGGGCGGTGCCGACCAGGGCCAGGACGGCGCGGGCGAGGGGCACCGCGCGGGCCGTCTCCAGCTCGGCGGCGACGGTGAGGCAGGCTTCGGCCTCCACGGCCGCGTCGTCCAGGGCGCCGCCTTCCAGCAGGGCGATGGCCCGGCAGGCGTGCCAGTGGGGAAGCGACCACCCCAGGCCCAGGGATTCGGCGGCGCGCCGGCCCTCGCGCAGGACCCGCGCGGTGTCCTCCAGCCGGTCGGTGGACATCAGGACGATGGCGAGCCACAGCGCCGGGATGCGGGGCGGCCGCAGCCGCAGGCCGTCGGCTGTCGTGGCGGCGCGCCGTGTGGCGTCCTCGGCGAGTTCGAGGGCACGGGTCAGCCGGCCGCGGTAGAAGGCGGTCTGCGACTGGAAGACCACGGCGCTGACGACGACGGCCGGATCGGCGCTGCGGTACGCCGCCTCGACCAGCCCGGTGTCGGTCTCCTCGGCCGCCGCGATCTCGCGGCGGTGGATGTGGGCGGTCGCCTTGGCCTTGAGCAGGCGGACGCGCAGGTCCTCGGGCAGGCCGGGCAGCCGCAGGCCCTGCCGAAGGTGGGTCATCGCGGCCGCGTCGTCGCCCGCCGCCTGGTGGATCTCGCCGCCGACCAGCCGGAGCGCCGCCTCCTGGGCGGGTGCCGGCCCGTCGGAGATCGTCGCGTCGACCAGTTCGAGCGCCTCGTTGACCCGCCGGGTCCAGCCGAGGAGTTCGGCGGCGTGGGTCAGCAAATCCACGCGCCGCGGGTCATGGGCGGGCAGCAGGTCCGCGGCCTGGCGCGCGAGGTCGGCGGCGGATCCGGGGACGGTCCGGGACAACTCCCGGACCGCGGTGGTCAGCGTGTGCACGGAGGCGTCGTCGATGGTTCCGCCGGCGAGGACGAGGTGCCAGGCGATCTCCGCCCGGTCCCCGCCGCCGTCGCGCAGCGCGTCGGCCGCCTCCCGGTGCAGGGCCACGCGCACCGGCAGCGGGAGGTCGTCGTGGACGGCCTGCCGGATGAGGTCGTGCCGGAAGGCGAATCGGCGGTCCGCGCTGACCAGCAGCTGCGCGCCCAGGACGCTGTCCACCGCGGACAGCAGCCCTCCGGCCGGCTTGCCGAGCATTTTGGCGACGGTGCCGAGGTCGAACGTGCGGCCCAGTACCGAGCCGATCCGCAGCAGATGCCGTGCGTCCTCGGGGAGCCGGTCCAGCCGCTCCCGGACGCTGCGCCGGAATCCGGCGGGAATCTCCTCGGTCAGGGCAGTCGCGGTGCCGCCGTGGATCCCGACCGCGTCGGCGTCGCGCAGCGAGTGCAGGAGTTCGATCGCCAGGAAGGGGTTGCCCGCGCTGCCGTCCAGCAGCCGGGACAGGGCGGGCGTGGGCGTCGCCCCGAGGACGTCCGCCGCCAGCTGCCGCAGAGCCGTGGGCGGGAGCGGCCCGAGGGCCAGTGTCCGGGCTCCCCGGTCGCGCAGCGTCCGGCTCATCCGGGTGACGTCGGCGCGTTCGGCGCCCGAGCGTACGGCGATCACCCACAGGACCCGGGACGCGGCCAGCCGGCCGGGCAGCGTCCGCAGGGCGAACAAGGTGGCCGGGTCCGCCCATTGGGCGTCGTCGACGAGCACCGCCACCGGGGCGCGCTGCGAGCGCTCCTCCAGGGCGTCGGTGATGCCGTCCAGCAGCCACAGCCGCCGGTCGCCCGCGACGTCGGGGGCCCGGCCGGCGCCGGCGGCGGGGCCGTGCACCGCGGAGTACAGCGCGGCCAGCGGGGCGTACTGGTCGAGCTCGTCGGCCCGTACCCACAGGACGTCGAAGCCGGCCGCGCCCGCCAGCTCGGCCAGGTGGCTCAGCAGTCCGCTCTTGCCGGTACCGGACGCGCCCTCCACGAGCACGCACGTGCCCTCACCGCGGAGTACCCCGTCCAGGGCCGCGCGCAGGGCGGCGATCTCGTCGTCGCGGCCCCTCAGGTGGGGGGAGTGCGTCGTCCCGGAGACCGCATCGTGCATGCCGCAATCGTGCCGCACGGACCCGGCCCCCTCAATGTTGGGGAGCCTGTGACCGGCGGTTTCACCCGGGGTGATGTGCCGCGGAGGGGCTCGCTCTCACCCTGTTGGGGCGCAGGCTGCCTCCGTCCAGACCGCGTGTCCCGGAAAGGAGCACGACGTGCGTACAGGCAAGGAATACCTGGCGGCGCTCGACGACGGCCGGAAGCTGTGGGTGGGCGACGAGCTCGTCGACAATGTCGCCACGCACCCGAAGACCAGGGCGTACGCCCGGCGGATCGCCGAGTTCTACGACCTGCACCACCGCCCGGACCTTCAGGACGTCATGACGTTCGTGGACGAGGACGGCGTCCGGCGGTCCATGACGTGGTTCCGGCACCGCAGCAAGGACGACCTCAAGCGCAAGCGGCGCTACATCGAGACCGTGCTGCGTGAGCTGGGCGGCGGCGCCACCCCGCGCACCCCCGACGTCAACAACTACGTCCTGCTGACGTACGTCGACGACCCGGAGCCGTGGAGCAGCCAGGCCGTGGGCACCGGAGGCCGGGACCTCACCGAGGGCATCCGCGACTTCTGGGAACTGGTGCGGGACGGCGACCTCAACACGACGCCGGCTTTCGTGGACCCGCAGACCGACCGATCCCGGGAGTCCGCCCAGGCGGAGTCACCCGCGCTGCGGATCGTGGACACCTCGGACGAGGGCATCACCGTGCGGGGAGTGAAGGCCATCGGCACGGGCGCGGCCTTCGGCGACTGGATCCACATCGGGGTGTTCTACCGCCCGGGCATCCAGCCGGAGCAGGTCATCTTCGGCGCGGTGCCGCCCAACGCGCCCGGCGTCACCATCATCTGCCGGGAGAGCAACGTCCGCGACGGCGAGGACGTCGAGCACCCGCTCGCCTCGCAGGGCGACGAGCTGGACAGCGTCATCCTCTTCGAGGACGTGCTGATCCCCTGGGACCGGGTGTTCCACATCGGCAACCCCCAGCACGCCGCGCTGTACCCGCAGCGCGTCTTCGACTGGCTGCACTACCAGGCGCTGGTGCGGCAGATGGTGCGCGCCGAGCTGATGCTCGGTCTGGCCCTGCTGATCACCGAGCACATCGGCACCTACCAGCTGCCGCCGGTGCAGGCGCGCATCTCGCAGTTCGCCGGGTTCCACCAGACCCTGAAGGCGCATGTGCTCGCCTGCGAGGACGAGGGTTTCACCACCCCGGGCGGCCTGTACAAGCCGAACGTCCTGATGTTCGACTACGGCCGGGCGTACTACCTGGAGAACATCGCCCGCATGGTCAACGAGGTGATCGACCTGGCCGGCCGGGCGTCCCTGATCTTCCCCACCGAGGGGCAATGGCAGCGTCCGGAGCTGCGGCCGTGGCTGGAGGCACTGCAGACCGGCCCGGTGGGCAGGCCGCACGACCGGCTGAAGATCAGCCGGGTGATCCGCGATCTGTTCCTGTCCGACTGGGGCGACCGCATCAGCACCTTCGAGAACTTCAACGGCACGCCGCTGCTGGCGATCCGCACGCTCACCATGAAGCGCGCCGAGCTGTCCCCGAGCGGGCCGATCGCCGACCTCGCCCGGAAGGTGTGCGGTATCGACAGCGCCGCCGAGGAGCAGGACACCGCGTACACGGCGCAGGCGGACTACGCCCGCCGGCAGGACGCCTCGTAGCCGGTGCCGGGCCCGGGCTGCAGCACACCGCACTCCCGGGCCCGGGCCACCGCGCCGCTGCGGCTGTGCGTGCCGAGCTTTCGGAAGACCGCACTGACCTGTGTCTTCACCGTGTTGCGGGACACGTGCAGCTCGGCGGCGATCTCCCGCAGCGTCAGCGGACCGCACAACGCGCGCAGGATCCGGCGCTCCCCGGGGGACAGATCCTCCGCCCGCGGCAGCGGGGCGGCCGGCGCGGGCCGGGCCGTGCGCAGGCGCTCCAGCAGACCGCCGAGTACCTCCGGAACGGCACCGCCTGACCCGGGGGCGGGCAGGGGTACGGTGCCGCGAAGGCCGCGCGGCAGACCTGACGCGATGACACCGGCCAGGGCCCGCAGGTGCGGCTCGCCGCCGTGGACGGTTCCCGCGAGTGCCGTCGTCGCGCCGGCCAGAGCCTCGGCGGCCTCGGCGCGGTCGCGGTCCTCCAACAGCAGCCCCGCCCGGCACAGAAGGGCGGGTGCGGCGACGAAGTGACCGGTCAGACCCTCGCCTCGGGCCGTGTCCAGCGCCTGTTCCACCAGGGTGCGCGCCCGTTCCGGGTTGCCGGCCAGATACGCGCACAGCGCCCGCGAGCCCAGGGCGCGGACCAGCACCAGCGTGTGCCGCGCGCCGTGCGCGTCGCGGACCGCCTCGGCCAGGCGGGCGTCCGCCTCCGCCATGTGCCCCTGCCACAGCAGTGCGGTGCCCTGGGCGACACAGGCCAGCGCCCGCCACGCGGTGAGCGCGGAAGGACCGCCCGCGTCCTCACCGTAGAGCAGGACCGGGTTTTCCCCGCGCAGACAGCGGACGAGGGCATCGGCCACGGCCGCGGCCTGCGGCACCGTGCCTCCTTCCCCCACGGAGCCCGGCTCGAACGGCCGGGCTCGCGCCACGTCGAGCCAGCGCTCCGCGGCCTCGGGGTCGCCCTCGCACAGCGCGGTCATCGCCGCCACGACACACAGCCGTGCGTCGGTACGGACCGCGCGGGCGGGCAGCATGCCGAGCCACCCTGCGACGTCCGCGGTCCGGCCCGCGGCGAGCGCCTCCTCCCAGGCCCGCAGGACGGTCGTGACCGCGTCAACGGAGTCGCCGGCCCGCACGAAGTGCCGTACGGCGGGAGTCGTCCGGTGCTGCTCGCGGTACCAGAGCGCGGCCGCGCGGTGCAGCGCCGCGGCCCCGCCGGGCTGCTCCGCGGCCAGGACCCCGGCCAGCACGGAACGCAGCGCCCGGTGGTGCCGGTACGCCCCCTGACCAGTGCGGGAGGGCACGAGCAGCTGAACGGTCCGCGCGAGTTCCCGCAGCAGCACTCCGGCGTGGTCGCTGCCCGTGACGGCGTGGCAGGACCCCGGGCTCAGCTCGTCCAGGACGCTGGTCCGCAGCAGGAAGGCGCGCTGCTCGGTGGTGAGCCGGTCCAGGACCTCGGTGCCCAGATAATCGGCGAGGGCGCGGGCCCCGTCGCCGACAGGCGCTCCGCCCTCGGAGGCGGCGCGCGTGCGCGCCAGGATGCACAGGCCCGCCGCCCATCCCTCGGTCAGCTCGTACAGCTCGCGCAGCGTCCGCTCGCCCACCGGGCCGCCGGACCGGCTCGCCAGCAGGGCGGCCGCCTCCCCGGGAGTGAAGCGCAACGCGTCCGCACCGAGGTCGGCGGCAAGCCCCCGGGCGCGCAGCGCCGGTACCGGTGCCCCAGGGAGATGACGGGTGGCCAGGACGGCCCTCATGCCGTCGGGCAGCGCGCTCAGCAGGTCCCCCAGGCAGCGCAGGGCCGCGTGGTCGGTGAGCCCGTCCACCCCGTCCAGCACCAGGGTGAGCGGCGATCCGTCGGCCAGCGCCGCCAGGATGCGGGGCAGCAGGTCCTCGACCCAGACCTCCAGCGTCCACGCCCCTGAGGGCGGGGGAGTGGGCAGCCCGGGCCGGAACGGGCGCAGTGCCGTGAGGATCCCGGCCCACAGCCGCGCCGGGGTGTTGTCGTACGCGTCCAGCTCCAGCCACGCCACCCGGCTGTCCCGGGCCCGGAGGGCGCGGACCCATTCGGCGAGCAGCACGCTCTTCCCGGCGCCCGGCGGCGCCGCGACGACGACCACGGGTTCCGCCGCGGCGTCCAGGAGGCTCAGCAGCCGCGGCCGCGGCACGAACTGCCGTGGCCGCGCGGGCGGGTGGAGCTTGTACGCGGGGATGGTGTGCACGGAGCCTCCCACCGGGGCCGGACGGTTCGGGGTCCCCCGGTGCCCGGCGAGCACGTCACGGCACCGGGCACCGGGGGGACTTGAGGAGGTCGCGGTGGTACGCGACCGCTCGGCGGGACCTAGCTCATGACGCCGAATCCGCCGGCGAAGTAGAGCAGCGGACGGGCCTGCGTCTTGTGCTCGAAGTGCCGGACGTCACCGACGAAGATGGTGTGGTCGCCGCCCGGCAGGGCCTGGGAGACGTCGCAGACCATCGCGGCGATCGCGTCCTTGAGCACCGGCACTCCGTGGTCCTCGTCGACGGCCACGCCGGCGAAGCGGTCCGGCACCGGGGCGGAGAAGGTGCGGGCCAGGTGTTCGCAGTCCTCGCCCAGGACGTTCACGGCGAAGCGCCCGTGCTCGGCGATCGCGGTGCGGGTGAACAGATGGTTTCCGATGCACACGATCAGCTGCAGCGGGTCCAGGGACAGCGCGGAGACCGCACTGGCCGTCATGCCCACGGGGGCGCTTGCGGTCCGGGTGGTGATGACGCTGACCGCCGTGGCCAGGCGTCCCATCGTGGCGCGGAAGGCGACGGTCATGTCGAGGGTGTCAGTCATGGGAGACCTCCGATGAGGAGTGAGCCGAGCCCTGGTGGACGTGGTGAACTGTGCGCCGCCACCTGTTAATGCCGGGGAAACCGCACCGTGGCCGGGGGTTCACGCCTCATCGGCGCAGCCGCTCGACCAGGCGTCTCATCTCCTCCGACGGGCGCACGCCGAGATCGGCCATGGCCCGCAGGTAACCCCGGTACAGGTCGAGGAGTTCGTCGTCGTCGCCGGCGGCCTCCGCGCCGGCCAGCGCCAGCCGCCAGGCCTGCTCACGGTACGGATCACGGGCCAGCGCCGCCCCCGCCAGCTCACGGGTCTCGCGGATCCGGCCCAGGCGCAGGGCGACGGCGCCGGCGTCGACCTGTGCCTGGGTGAGGGCCGCCGCCAGCTCCTCGCGCCGGGCGTCCAGCCACGGGGTGGAGACGCCCTCGAAGTACGGGCCGGCCCCCGCGGTCCGCAGTGCCCGCAGCAGGGTGTGGAGCCGGTGTTCGCCGTCCTGCCTGCCGGCCTCGGCCAGCAGGCGCCGGAAGCCACCCGAGGAGCCCGCCGCGGACGCCTCGGGCGTCAGGCGGTAGACGTCACCCTCCTGCACGAGCGCCATCCCTTCGGGAAGCACCTCCCGCAGCCGGTACACCGCCTGCCGCAGGTAACTGCGCCCCGCGGCGTCGCTCCGGCCGGGGAACAAGCAGTTCAGCAGCGTCGCCCGCCGCGCGGTCGCGGCGGGCCTGGTCAGCAGGAACGCCAGCAGTTCGGTGCTCTTGGCCAGACGCGGATGGACCTCCCGCCCGTCCGCGGACAGCCGGACCACCCCGAACTCCTCGAGCACCAGCCGTGGTGCCGCCGGGGCGCCGAGCGCCCGGCCCGAGGACAGCGCCGCCACCAGTTCGTGCCACGCCGAGGAGTGCGACGGCTCGGCGTCCGCCCTGCGCACGGCGACCGCAGGCACGTCGTCCAGCGCCTGCAGCAGCAGATGGCGGCCGCCCTGGGCCGCGGCGACCTCCAGGGCCAGGTCGGCCGCGGCGTCGGCGGCCTCCGCGTCGCCGGCACGCCACATCGCCTCGCTCAGGTAGACGGCGGCGGTGGGCAGTTCGAGCAGCCGGTCGCCCGCGGTCATGGCGCCGACCGTGTCGGTCAGTTCGCGGGCGGCTTCCAGGTCCCGCCCCGCCAGGAGGAGTTGAAGCCCGTACCAGGTGCCGGCCAGTTCCCTCGTGAAGGCATAGCGGGAGCTGCCGCGGCGGGCCGCCGCGGCCAGCGCCCGGGCGGCCCGCGTCAGGTCGCGGTCGAGCCGCAGGGCCAGCTTCGCCTCCAGCAGGAGGCTGAGGATCTCGTACACGCGTGAGCCGGTCGCGGCGATGGCCGGACGTCCGGCCTCCAGCGACGTCCAGGCCTCCTCGCGCCGTCCGAGGTCGGCCATCAGCTCCACGCCGTCGATGGCCGTCAGCCACACCGGCCGGGGCCCGTCGCCGAGCGAGGCGTACATGTCGCCGGCCTGGGAGATGCGTCCTGTAGCGCGCAGCGCCGCGACCGTCCAGGGGGTGCCGGTGGCACGGTGCCAGGCGCCGTACGGAGCGGGATCGCCCTGCAGTCCGGCGAGCCGGCCGCCCGTGTAGGCGATGCGCATCAGCATGACCTCGACCGGGCCCGTGGCGTCGGCCCGCAGCTCCGGGAGCGGGGTGAGGGAGCCGCCGTCCGCGAGGGACATGAGGGCCGCGGCGATGTCGCGGTGACGGCCGGGGGGCATGACGCGCAGCATCCGCCGGGCCTCGTCGGTCCTGCCCGCGTGCCAGAAGCACCACACCAGCAGCGCCAGGTCCTCGGTGCCGCCGGGCTGTTCGGGCAGCCGGCCCCACCAGGACGGTCCGTGGTGGTCGGCCAGCCGCAGCCCGCGCCAGCACTGTTCGCGGCCGAACGCGACGCGCAGCGCGGCGGAGGCGAGCCCCGGGGCGGGCGGTCCGGGGACCGGTCGCATCCGGTCGAGCCAGCTCTCCGCCGTGGCCAGGTCCAGCCGGTCCAGGATGCCGGGCAGGACCTGTTCGGCGCCGCGCCGGGCCGCCGCCGACTCTCCGGCCATCAGCAGCTCCGTCACGGCTTCCTCGTGACGGCCCGCCGACTCGAGCAACGCGGCGTGCCGGCGCCTCAACTCGCGCCGGGCGCCCTCCTCCATGGCGTCGGCGCGCCTGCGCAGGTAGTGGCGGAACCGCGGCAGCACACGCACACGCGTGCCGTCATGGGACCAGGTCAGCGGCAGCCGGCGGTGGCGCAGTGAGGCCATCACCCGGTCCGGGCCGGACAACCCGAGCGCGTTCGCGGACTCGGCGGTCACCTCGTCCAGCACGCTGGTGGCGACGAGCAGTGCCACCTCGTCCTCGGTGAGCTGCCGCAGCAGGCCGGCGGAGATGAGGTCGAGCCTGCCGGCCGGGGCCGTGGGATCCGTCGCCCACCAGTCGTGCAGGACACCGGTGACCCAGCCCCCGGTGGCCCGCACCCGGAACCGCGCCTGGCCGTCGAGTCCGGCGGGGCGCAGGGCGCGGGCGGCCTCGGGGACGTCGAAGGCGAGGTCGGTGTCGTCGAGGAACGCGACGCGATGGACGTCGCCGAGACCGCCGAAGCCCTGTGGCGGCTCCGCTCGGCTGACGAGCACCAGTCGCAGCCCCGGGGGCGGTTGCGCGACGAGCGCGGTGAGCGCGTCCTTCGCGGTCGCGCGGCCCGCGATGTGCTCCAGCCCGTCGACCACGAGAACGGGTGGCCCCGCGCCCGCGGCGCACACCGCCACCGCCTCCGCCACCCGGTCGCGAAGCGCTTCCCCCGCGCCGTCCCCGGCGGGGAGGCCACCCAGGGGGATCCAGGCGGCCGGGCCCGGCAGAGCCCGTGCCGCCTGGAGGACCGCGGTGGTCTTGCCCGCGCCGGCGGAGGCCGCGACGAGCAGCACCGGATGACCGGCCAGCGCCTGCAGGATGCGGCGGGTCACCCGCGGCCGCGGGACGACGTGCGCCGGCAGGTCCGGCAGTGCCGGGAGCCGCCCGTCAGGAAGGCCGCGGGTCATGAGCCGACCGTCCCGGCTCGAGCACGAAGGTGTGACGGAGCAGCGTGTACGGCTCGTCGGTCCGCGTGCCGTACGGGCCGGTGCCGGCCGGGTGGCTCGCGTACTCCGCCACCAGCGACTGCTTGACGCCGAAGACCGGGTCCTGGTCGAGGTACAGGTCGTCGGAGGGGAACAGCATCGTGGTCACGCGCTGGAAGCCCTCGGCTGCGATCACGACGTGCAGATGCGCGGGCCGCATGACGGACCGGCCGGTGGCCCGCATCAGCTCGCCCACGGGCCCGTCGTCCGGGATGGGGTAGCTCGACGGGCGGATCGAGCGGAAACGGAAGCGGCCCTCGCCGTCGGTGCGCAGCAGGGCCCGCATGGCCGGGTCGGACAGGCCGGGGACGTCCACGTCGTAGTGGCCGTCCGCGTCGCTGTGCCAGACGTCGATCCCGGCGTCCGCGACCGGCGTGCCGTGGTCGTCGGTGACCAGTCCCTCGAAGAACAAGGGCGTGCCGGGCAGTCCGCCGGATATGTCGGCGCCGTCGGCCGCCTGCGGACGGTCGTCGCGGAAGAAGGGGCCGAGGACGCTGTTCTGCGTCGAACCCGCCGTGCGCCGGTTGCCGAGCGCGTCGACCAGCATCGTGATCCCCAGCACGTCGGAGAGCAGGATGAACTCCTGCCGGGTGGGGGTGCACATCTGTCCCGTGCGGGTGAGGAAGTCGATGCCGCGCGCCCACTCCTCCTCCGTGAGGCCGGTCTCGCGGACGAAGTCGTGCGCGTGGCGGACCAGGGCCTGGAGGATCTCGGCGAGGCGGGCGTCCTTCGCGTCGCGGACGGCGGCGACGACCGCCTCTGTGATGCTGCTGTCGGTGAGGTCACGCATGACGGGCTCCCATCGGGTCGGAGGAAGGGCCGAGGACGGCCCGGGCCGGCGGTTCCCCGGCCCAGGCGCGCCGCAGGAGGTCGTGAACGGCGTCCCGGTGCACCGGCCGCGGGTTCCAGTAGCCGTCGCTGACGATCAGGTCGGCGGCCTTCCCGATGCCGGACTCGGGCATGCCGAGGTCGCGCAGTGCCCGGGGTGCGCCGACACCGCCCGCGAAGTCGAAGACCGCGGCGGCGGGGTCGGGACCGGGCAGCGCCCGGCCGATCCGGGCCATGGCCGCCGCGGCCGCCGGAGCGTTGTAGGCGATGACATGGGGCAGCACGACGGCGTGCGTCTGCGCGTGCGGCAGGTCGAAGGAGCCGCCCAGGACATGGCACACCTTGTGGTGCAGGGCCATGCCCACGGTGCCCAGGCAGGTCCCCGCCAGCCAGGCCCCGTACAGTGCGGTGGCGCGCGCTTCGGTGTCGGCGGGATCCCGCAGGATCGCCGGCAGCGCCTCGGCCAGGGCGTCCAGGGCCTCACCGGCGGCGAGGAAGGCCAGCGGGTCGCCGTCCTGCGCGTAGAGCGCCTCCGCGGCGTGGGCCATGGCGTTGAGGCCACTGACCGCGGCGACGTGCGGCGGCAGGGTCAAGGTGAGGTCGACGTCGTACACGACCGTGTCCAGCAGGATCTCGGGCAGCCGCCGGGTGGTCTTCACCCCGCCCTGGGTCTCGCCGAGGATCGGCGTCATCTCCGAGCCCGCGTAGGTGGTGGGAAGCGCGAGGTGCGGCAGCCCGGTCCGCAGTGCGAGGGCCTTGCCGAGCCCGATGGTCGAGCCGCCGCCGACGGAGACCAGGCAGTCCGCGTCGGCGGCCCGGACCGCGGTGAGCGCCTTCTCGGTGACCGCCACGGGTGTGTGGGCCGCCGCCTGGTCGAAGACGCCGGCGGTCAGCGGGCCGAGGAGTTCGCCCACCTCGCGGGCCTGGCCGGTCTGTCCGGGGGTGCACAGCACGAGGGCCCGGCCGCGTTCCAGCGCCCGGACCTCGTCGGCGAGCCTCGCGCGCGTTCCGGTGCCGAAGACCACTTTCGTGATCTGTCCCCTGTGCACGAACGACTTCATGATTGCCCCTCGCATATCCTTTACCGGAAATGGAGTCTCATCGGCGGCGCGGTGATGCGTCAATGAATGTTCCGAGCGATTGTGCGCGGGTCGAGTCGATTACCGCATTCATGCGACGAACGGCTGGGCTCCGGCATCCGGGGAGCGGGGCGAACATCACCCATACTGGTGATGCGCGCGCCGCGAGGGCCGTCAGCGGGCGTCCTGGGACAGTGGACCGGGCGAGCGCCGCGTGGGGCACCGGAAAGCGCCGGCTCGCGGGAACGGCAATTGCGTTGTGCGGCGCAATTCGACAATACGGCACTTCGCGGGCAGGCCTGGGTGAGCCGCTTTTCCGGCGGTCGGGGCGTCGTGGGCCTCCGCCCTGGTCGGGGCGCGTACGGGGTGCGCGCGGCGTCCCGCATGCGGGCCGCGTCCCGGCTCGGGGGAGCGCCGAACTGGCGGCGGTACTCACGGCTGAACTGCGAGGGGTTGTCGTAGCCGACACGTTGCCCGACTCCGGTGACGTCGCCCGGGTGACCGCCAGGCCAGGAATGGGAGACCGGCTGGTCGCGATCCCGCTGACCGGCCTGAACGAGGGCAGCCCCGGCGCGAGCGAACACTGCGTCGTCTACCTCGTCTCCCGTTCCGCGTCGGCCCCTGACGTCGTCCACGTCACCGAGGGGTGGACCAGCGAGGAGGACCACCACCGGATCTTCGCCGGCGCGGCGGCCCAGGCCATCGTGGCGCGGATCGACCGACCGCTCGCCGCGGAGCCCGCTTACACCGACTACGTCCCGGTCCGGGGCAAGGCCGCCCGGCCGGATCGTCGTCGCCGGTGCCAGCGCGGGCGGCGGACTGGCCGCCGGGGTCGCCCTGCTGGCCCGCGACCTCGGCACCCCGGCGATCGCCGCGCGGATACTGATCTGCCCCATGCTCGACCACCGCAACAACAGTGAGTCCAGCCGCCAGTTCTCCGGCGGGCCCGCCGTGTGGTCGCGCGAGATGAACGAGTTCGGCTGGCGCGCCGTCCTGGGCGACCTCACCGGCGACGAGGTGGCCCTGCACGTCTCGCCCGCGCTGGCCGACGACCTGTCGGGCCTGCCGGCCACCTACATCGACACCGGCTCCGCCGAGGTCTTCCGTGACGAGGACACCGACTACGCCACCCGCATCCGGGCGGCCGGCGGCCAGGCCGAACTCCACGTATGGGCAGGCGGCTTCCACGGCTTCGACGCCCTCTACCCGCAGGCGCGCATCTCGGCCACGGCCCGCCGGACCCGTACCGACTGGCTCGCCCGGCTCCTGTCCCCGAACGGCACCGCATAACGCCCCGAGGTCCCGGCTGACGGGCGAGGCGACGGGCTGATGCCCGCCGCCTCGCCAAGGAGCCGGCCGGCCTACGGCCGGTCAGGCGTCGGCGATCGGCCCGGTGCCCAGGCGGACGTTGTCGATCGCCCAGAACCAGTTGTTGCCCGCGTTGAATATCCGGAAGCTGACCTTCGCCGACGTCGCCCCCGCGGGGATGGGGCAGGACAGGAGGACGAGCCGGTTCTCCTGGTCCTGACCCAGGTTGGTGTTCCCGGACGTCGCGCTGCTGTAGTGAAGCAGCCGGACCGGGTCGCCGGTGTCGAACGCGACCGTGACCTCGGCCTCCTGCGGGCTCTCCTGCCGGTAGTGGGAGTCGAAGCCCAGGTGGAGGGTGGACGTGCCCGAGGGGATGGTCACGGCGGGGGTGGTGAGCGTCGAGTCGAACCGGCCCCGGCCGGACGGGCTGCCGGTGTCGTCCCAGTCGTCGGGGTCGGCCACGGCCACCACGCCGAGGGCCCGGCTGAAGTCGGGACGGTCCTGCCCGGCGGGGAACCAGAACTGCTTGGACAAAAAGCTCCAGCCCTGCAGCTCCCGCGTACCCAGGGGCATGGTCGGCGCGTTGGTGACCGTCCAGCCGTCGGGGGCGGTCCGGGTCCAGCCCAGCAGGCCGGGCCGGCTGAGATCGGCCGCAGCGACGAGCGCGGGGGCGACGGACTCGAAGTCCTCCGCGAGCAGATAGCCGCTCATGGCGGGCCCCGTCCTGGCGGGCAGGGACGCGGAAGCCTCCGTCTCGCCGCCGTTCAGCTTCGCCGTCACGGTCACCTTGAGACTGCCGGAGACACGCGCGGCGGAGGCGGGCGCGACGACGTCCCAGGCCATCGACGCCGACGAGCGGGCCGGAACCGACGCCGGGGCGCCGCCCTTGACGGTGGCGGTCCAGCCCTCGGGGAGTGCGGGCGTGGCCGCCAGTCCGGTGAGCGGCGCGACGCCGGCGTTGATGACGGTGGCCGTCACGGTGACCGGCCCGCCCGGCGTGAGCACGGTCCCGTCGGTACCCGGAGAACTCGCCGGACCGGTGAGCGCGACGCTCATGGCCGGGGCGACCTTGGCCAGGACACGGGCGTCGGCGATCCTGAGCAGCCCGTCGTCGGCGTGCGCGGCGACGACCAGCCGCCCGGCGGCGGCGTCCCCGGTGGGCGTGACCGTGAAGCGCACGTCGGCCGAGTCGCCGGCCCGCAGTGCGGTCGGTGCGCCTGCGGTCCGCCGGACCGTCCAGCCGGCCGGGGCGAGCAGGGCGACGGAGAGGGCGTCGAGCCGCCGGCCGCCCTGGTTCCGCACGGTGACCACGACATCGGTCGGGTTGCCCTGCGCGAACGGCGTGTCCAGGGACGGCAGCGCCGCCGGCAGGCTGATCGCCGCCGCCAGGGCGGGGGCCGTGCCGGTCTCCGGGTCGGTGATGCCGGGCTTGCCGTCGGCCAGGCGGCCGGTCATGCGGCGCAGGAAGGACGGATCGTCCCGGTCCACGACCACCACGTCGTACCAGCCGTGGTCCGCGAGGTCGAGGTGCACCGTGTGGGACTTGCCGGGCTTGACCGTGACGGTCTCCACGCGGTCGCCGTGCGAGCGGGAGTACACCGACTCACCGACGAGGAACGTACGGGTGTGGGGGGAGGGGTTGGAGCACACCACCGTCACCCGGCCGGGTGCGGGATGCTCGACGAGGTACGCCTCGCCGCCCACACCGGCGCCGCGCAGCTCCCACACCGACCATCCGGGTGCGTGGACCTGCAGGTCGTAGCCGTCGGCGCCGAACTCCACCGTCCCGGTCGCGCTCTCGCCGGCGGCCACGGTCCAGGCGCTTGGAGCGGTGCCGTCGCCGGGGTAGGCCGTGAACGTGGCACCGGCGCCGCCCTCGTTGCCGAGCCGCAGCCGCACGGCGGCGCCGGCCACCTCCGCACGCAGGGAGAGCCGGTACGGGGAGCGGCGCGTCCGGCGGGTTCCGGACTCCTGGTCCGGGAGCGACTGCTCCTTGGGCGGTACGGGGTTCCACCGGCCGACCGGGGCCGGCACCTGGCCGGGCTGCTCCACCTCGGGCTGCCGGTGGGCGCGGTCGAAGTCGAAGGCCGAGGTCAGGTCACCGAACACGGTGCGTCGCCAGGCGCTGATGTTGGGCTCGTGGACACCGGTCCACTTCTCCAGGAACCGGATGACCGAGGTGTGGTCGAACGCCTCCGAGCTGACGAAACCGCCCACCGTCCAGGGCGACACGACCGTCATCGGCACGCGCGGGCCGGGACCGACCGGGCTTCCCTTGTACCAGTCCTCGCTGTTGCCGGAGTCCGGCTTCGGCGCGACCGGAGCGGGCACGTGGTCGAAGTAGCCGTCGTTCTCGTCGAAGTTGACGAACAGCACCGTCTTGGACCAGGTCTTCGGGTCGCCGGCGATGGCGTCGAGGAGGTCGTAGACGAGATTGGCGCTGCCGACCGGGGTGGAGCTGCCGGGGTGCTCGGACAGCGCCGCCGTCGGAACGATCCAACTGACCTGCGGCAGCGTGCCCTTCTTGATGTCCGAGGTGAGCCGCTGGACGAGGGTGTCCGGCTCGGAGCGGAAGGCGCCCCGCAGGAACAGCTGCCGCTCGGCCTTGGTCAGCGCGTCGACGCCCTGCTGGAACTGCGCCAGCGCGGCCTTGCGCTGGTCCGCGGTCTTGTCCCACAGGCCGTCGTAGAACTGTTCGGTGGTGGAGTACTGCCCGCTGACCTCGGCCAGGACCTTCCGGCCGATCTCCTTCCAGGGCCGGAAGTACTCCACCGCGTTGTCGGTGAAGTTGTCCCACTCCTGGTAGATCTGCCAGGAGACGCCGGCGGCTTCCAGGCGCTCGGGGTACGTCGTCCAGTCGTAGCCGGCGTGCTTGTAGTCGTACGCGGCGTTGGTGAGGGCCCGGTCGGCGCCGTCCGGCTCGTAACCGGTCGTGCCGGTCCACAGATAGTTGCGGTTGGGGTTGGTCGAACCGTAGACGGAGCAGAAGTAGGAGTCGCAGATGGTGAAGCGGTCGGCCAGTTCGTACTGCAGCGGGATGTCGTGCCGGTCGTAGAAGGCCATGGTGCTCTGGCTCTTCGCGGCGATCCAGTTGTCCCACCAGCCGTTCCCCCGGGCCTGGTTGGCGTCGGAGAATCCGTGCGCGAGCGAACCCAGGTACTGGATGTCGCTCTCGGGACGGTTCGCGTCGACCGCCGCCCGCCGGGCCGAGAACGGCAGCACGTCGCCACCGCCGGGCCGGGGCTGTTCGAAGACGCTCGCCCCGCTGGGCAGACGCAGCCGGGTACGGTCGCCGAAGCCGCGCACGCCCTTGAGCGTTCCGAAGTAGTTGTCGAAGGAACGATTCTCCTGCATCAGGATGATCACGTGCTCGATCGCGCCCATCCCGCCGCGCGGCATGGGCGCGGCCATCGCCTGGTGCAGCGACGGGGGAAGGAAGGAGAGGGCGGTTCCACCGGCGAGGGCGCCGAGAACCTTACGGCGGGAAACGTCAGACATGCCCGGAGGCTAGGTCGCCTCCGCCGCGCGGCGTAACCCTACGTGACGGATCTTCGTCGAGCGTTCACCGAGCGGCACCGGATGTTCCCCTCCCGGCCCGCCCGACGGCCACGTTGGAGCTCTCATGACGGTCGACGCCCTGATCGCCGGCCGATGACCGCGGAGCGGCGTCGTCACCGCGGCGACCGCGCCGTGAGCCGGTCTCATCACGGCACGGGCGACTTCCGGGCGGCGTTGGTCCACGTCCGTACGACCACGGCGGATGCCGGGGGCCGGGCCCCCGGCACCCGCCGTGGTCGTACGGGTGGGCGTGCCTACCCGGCGATCCGGTAGGCGCGTTCCACCGTCTGCCGGACCGTGTTGCCCGCCTTGTCGGTGGCGGTGACGCGCAGGGTCACGTACGCGCCCTCGCGCCGGTCGCCGGGTCGTTCGATGGTGGCGGTGAACCGGTTGTGGCCGCGGTCCTTGATGCGGACCTGCCCGTTCCAGCTCTTGCCGTCGTCGAAGGAGGCCTCGACCTTCAGCTCGACCCCGGTGGGGGCGGCCAGCCCGTCCTGGTTCCTGACGGTCAGGCCGAGGTCGTGCCGCTTCCCGCCGCGGACGGCGTTGTCGAGGTCGGCGGGGACGCCGTAGTCGACCTGGAGCAGCGGCAGCAGCGTTTCCCCGGCCGCGGTGTCCGAACGGAAGGTCCAGGACGTGGAGGTCCTCGTACCGGTCTGCCAGAACTCGGTCTCGCGCTCGGTCGTCAGGTCCAGGCGGTAGTCGGCCGCTCCGGACGGGACGGAGAAGTTCCCCCACGCGCCCGCGGCCTCGCTGACCTTCGTGCCGTCGCGGTAGAGGACTGCCGCCACGGTGTCCCCCTGCGAGTAGGACGGGTCGTCCATCGTGCCGGGCGCTGCGGTCCGCCCGCCGATGCCTCCCCCGAAGGAGGCGACCTGCCTGCGGCCCCAGTGGCCCGCCACCGCGTCGGTGTACTCCGGGATCGCCACGCTGAGGATGTCGCCGTTCCGGACGGCCGGACGGTTCCAGCCGCGCGGGATGGACGGCCGCACCACGGCCTTGTACCACTCCTCGGTCGCCTTCTCGCCCGTCTTGAAGGTGCGCGGGGTGTCACGCAGGCCGGACTGGAGCGCCCCGCCGTAGAACAGGTCGGGACCGGTCATGAAGGCGACGTCGTGCATCCACTGCGTGTCCCCGGAGGTGACGTACTCCGTGCGGGCCTTGCCCGTCGGCGCCCAGCGCGAGGTCTCCCAGGCGACCTCCGTGTACGGGCGCCAGCTGAAGCGCTGCTCGCTGGTCCAGTGCAGCGCGCCGTTGTTGGCGTAGGAGGCCTTCACCCGCGCGGTGTTGCGGTCGGTGACGGTGTACGTCACGTCCTGCGGGATCTGCTGCCGCCAGTTCGCCGTGATGTCGTACAGGTACGGGCTCTCGACCGTCCCGGAGACGTCGATGACGGCCTTGTGCGTCTCCATGTACTGCAGCAGCTTGGCGCCGTCGTCCCCGGTCATCCGGATGACGGGCACGGCGGAACGGGTGTCCATCGGCTTCCAGCTGGTATAGGCGAGGAATCCCCGGGGCAGGACGATCGCGACACCCTTCGCGCCCGCCTTCGCGGCCGTCTCCGCCAGGTCGTACCCGTCCATCGCGTAGTCGTCGCGGATCACCGCGAGCTTGCCCCGCACGGTGGCGGGCCGCAGGTCCGGCTTGTCCCTCGTGCCGGCGTCCACCGCGACGAGCCGCTCACCGTCGGGGTCGAACGGCGCGGACTGCTTGGCGTAGAACGACTCGAGGCCGAAGTCCGCGCCGCGCACCTCGGTCACGAGGTCGGGAGCGGTCATCTCCCAGCGGGAGTTGAACTCGAACTCGCCCTCGGTGACCTTGGACGTGGGATTCACCCACAGGTCGACGTCCCCGCCGCCGTCCTCGTAGTAGACGCCCATGGTCTGCTCGACGCCGTCGATCTTCCGGTACATCTGGTAGGTCAGGTTGTTGCGCCGCTCGGCGGGCTTGGGCGTGCGCACCCGCACCGGCTTGGTCTCGCGCGCGTCCAGGGTGACGGTGGTGTCCTTGGTGACCTTCACCTCGGGGTTGACGACCTGGAACACCCGGACGCCGTCGCCGCCGTCCTCCGCCAGCGTGCCGCCGACCAGGTAGGTGCCCTCCTCGACCTGGGCGACCCCCATGTCGGTGAACTGGACCTCGGTGTCGCCTCCGAAGACGTCGAGCAGCGCCCACGCCATGGGTTCTCCCTCCAGTCCGAGGGAGTCGACGGTCAGCTTGTGCATCGGGGCGCGCACCCACAGGCTGAGCGTGCTGTGGACCGAGACGCCGCCGGCGGACGTCGCCGTGACGTAGCCGTAGTAGGAGCCGCGGCCCGCCTTCGACGGGTCGACGCCGACCGGAACCTCGACGGTCGCACCGGGGGCGATGCGGACGGTGTCCGCACCCAGCGTCAGCGCCTGCGCGGGGAGTTCCTTGCCGCCCTTGGCCGTCAGCGCGGCCCGCAGGCTCAGCGACACCTCGTCGCCGGAGTTGTTGGTGTAGCGGACCACGCCGGCCCGCTGTACCGGGGATCCGCCCCGGTCGAACGGGCCGAGGATGATCGTGGCGGTGGCGGTGACGGGGGAGGTGAAGGCGGCCTTGACGTCCACGCGGCCGCCGCCCTGCTCGGTCGGCACCTGCCCGGACACCGTGTGGGACGTGCTGACCAGCGCGTCCTTGAGCTGCTCACCCGTCCAGCCGGGATGCTGCCCGGCCAGCAGCGCCGCCGCACCCGCCACATGAGGCGTAGCCATCGACGTGCCGCTCGCCGCGACGTAGTGGTCGTCCACCGGGTCGCCCATGGTCGTGCCGGCGGCCCGCGCGGCGACGATCCCGACGCCCGGAGCGGTGATGTCCGGCTTGGCCGCCTTGTCGCCGAAGCGCGGGCCCCGGCTGGAGAAGGAGGCCAGCGAGTCGTCGCGGTCCACGGCGCCGACGGTGAGGGCGGCGTCGGCCGCGCCGGGCGAGCCCACCGTCAGCTCGCCGAGCTCGCCGGCGTTGCCCGCGGCGACGACGAACAGCGCGCCGCTGCTGCGGGAGATCTCGTTCACCGCCAGGCTCATGGGGTCGGTGCCATCGGTCTGCATGTCCGCGCCGAGGCTCATGTTGACCACCTTGGCGCCCTGCGTCGCGGCCCACTCCATGCCCGCGATGACCTGGGACTCGCTGCCGGAACCGCTGTCGCCGAGCACCTTGCCGATCAGCAGGTCGGCGCTGGGCGCGACGCCCTTGCGCAGGCCGCTCGAGGCGGCGCCGCTGCCGGCGACGGTGGCGGCCACATGCGTACCGTGACCGAAGTGGTCCTGGGTCGAACCGCTGTCGCTGAAGTCCTTCGCCTCGCTGACCCGGCCCGCCAGGTCCGGATGTGTCTGGTCGGCGCCGGTGTCCAGGACCGCGACCTTGACGCCCTCGCCGTGGAAACCGGCCGCCCACGCGGCCGGCGCGTTGATCTGCGCGGTGCTGCGGTCCAGCGTCGGACGCACCTTGTGGTCCAGCCAGATCCTCGGCGTCGCCGCCGTCACCTTCGCCATGGACGCATCGGCCGCGGGCACGAGCTGCTTCCAGAACGCGGCAAGATCCTGGTCCGCCACGCGCAGCGCCTGGGCATCGATGCTCGGCAGCTGCCGCGGTCCGGCGTCGTCGGCATGGAACTGGGCGAGTGCGTCCGCCTTCCTGGCCGCAGGCGCCGAACTCCCCGGCGCGGAGACAATCAGCGGCAGGGCGTCGGCGTGCGCCTCGTCGTATCCCTGGGCGACCAAAGAGGTCACGTCGAAGAGACCGGCGTCCAGCCGCCCGGTGCGGACCAGCGTCGCCGCGTCGGAGGGCAGCACCGTCAGGGCGCCGCCCTTCTCGGTGATCTGGAAGACGACCCTGTCACGGCCCGGCGCGTGCTGCACCGAGGCGGTCTTCTTGCCGTTCGGCGCGTCGCTGACGGTGACCCGGTCGCCGGTGATCAGGCGCACGGTGGTCGTACGGTCTTGCGGCGCCGGCGTTCGTGCCGCGGCCCCCGAGGGGGGCTGCGCGGAGGCGGGCACGATCGCACCCGTCGCCACGGTCGCCGACATCGCTATCACCGCCCAGAGGCGGATCCGTCTCATCGGTGTCTGCATCCCTTCTGTCATCCCGGCGTCCGGGCACCGAACCGCCGTGAGCGAAGGCCCATGTACAACTGCGGTTCACAAGCCGTTCGGAATCATCGGAATCATCCGTTGGGCGAACAGACCTTGTCAGCGATCCCGCCTGGCACAACTGGGCCATGTCACAACGACGCCATGCCCGCCCGCACCACCTTCACCGGCATTTGGCCACGTTGGGGCGTTCTGAGCTGCCGGCCGGGACGGTGAGGGCGGCGATCCGTTAATTCAGGTGACTGACAAGACGGCCTTCCATAGCATCGGTCGCTGCCGTTCTGTCCTCTCGTCCCTGGTCGGTCACCGCGTGAAATCCCTGATCCCCGGCGTACTGCGCGATGAACCGCAGTTCGCCCGCCTGTTCATCGGGCAGTCCCTGTCCGTCCTGGGCGACCGTGTGTCGTTCGTGGCAGTGCCCTTCGCCGTGCTCTCGGTGGGCGGGTCCGCGGCCGACATCGGACTGGTGGCCGCCGCGGGACTCGTGCCCATGCTGCTGTTCACCCTGGTGGGCGGCGTGTGGGCGGACCGCTTCCGGCGGCACCGCATCATGCTTCTCTCCGACGTGGTGCGGTTCGTCACGCAGGGTCTCATCGCCGTGCTGCTGCTGACCGGCGCTGCCGAGGTCCGGCATCTCGTCCTGCTGCTGGTCGTGTTCGGCACGGCGGACGCGTTCTTCCTGCCCGCCTCCACCGGGTTGCTGCCACTGGTCGTCACGTCCGGCCGGCTGCGAGAGGCCAATGCCCTGCGGGGTTTCGTTCAGTCGTCCGGACTGGTGCTCGGCCCCGCCGTGGCCGGTGGCCTGATCGCCTTGGCCGGCCCCGGCGGCGCACTGGCTCTGGACGCCCTCACCTTCGCGGTCAGTGCCGCGTTCCTGGCCCGGCTCCGACCCCGCGCCACGGAGACCGGGACCACGCAGGACGCCACCGCGAAGACGTTCCTCGGGGAACTGCGCGCTGGTTGGGACCAGGTGCGCACCAGGACGTGGGTGTGGTCCGGCATGGCGGCCATCGCGGTCTACCACGTCGTCGTGCTGCCGTCGGTGTTCGTGCTGGGACCCGTCCTGGCCGAGGACGAGTGGGGTGGTGCGGCAAGCTGGTCGGTGGTGGTCGCGGCCTTCGGTATCGGCGCCGTCGTCGGAGACGTGTGCGCCTACCGGCTCAGGATCGCGCGCCCCATGGCTGTGGCTGCCGCGGCGCTCGCCGTGGCCTCCTGCCAAGCCGTCATCATCGGCAGCGGCGCGTCCCTCGCCCTGATCGCGATCCTCGAAGCGGTCACCGGCGTTGCCGTCTCCCTCTTCTTCGTCCTGTGGGAGACCACGCTGCAGACACACGTGCCGGAGAGTGCCCTGTCCCGCGTGAGCTCGTACGACTACCTGCTGTCGGAGGGCCTCATGCCGCTCGGTCTGGCACTCGTCGGCCCGGTGTCCGAGACCCTGGGCGTGCGGCCGACCCTGTACGCGATGACGATCATTGCCGTCCCGGCCACCGCCGCGCTGCTGTGCGTGCCGGCGGTACGGCGTCTCCCGGGGACCGCGGGCGTCGCCAGTGGCACCGGTGGCATCCACTCGGCCCCGGAGGCCAACGCCAACGTGCTGTGAACCCGGGCGCCAAGACGCCCCTGAGCCGGTCGATTCCGGTGCGGAACCGGAACACCCGCAGGTGCGTCGGAGTGGTACCCGATCACGGAAGGGCACGCCCATGGCAAGGCTCCGTATCCTCCCCTTCTTCGCGGTATCAGCCCTCGCGCTTCCGGCGGCCGCCTGCGATTCGACTGCCGAGTCCTCGCCCCGCTGGGTCGAGCCGGAGCGCTACTCCTTCACGCTGCTGTCCGAAGGCGGTGAGCGTGGGGGGATCGGCAAGTACCGGATCACCGTGGCGCACGGGAAGGTCGTCGAGGCCGTCGGTCTCGACGCGTCCGCCCGGCGGACCGTCGCGGGCGAGCCGCACAACGTGCCGACCCTTGGAGGTCTCCTCGCCGAGCTTCGACAGGCCCGCGCGGACAACGCCGATGTCGCACAAGCACTGTTCGGTTCCGACGGACACCCCACCGAGATCCACCTGGACTGGGAGACGAACGCCGTCGATGACGAGGCCGACTACCTGATCACCGAGTACCACGTCCTGCGGGCGACTTCGTAGCGCGTCGGGCGCGGCCCGTCACGGTTCCCCCGGTGTCCTCGGTCTCTTCTCGCGAGACGTTCGTGGCTGCCGCAGCCCGGCATCCGCCGGGGTCCATCGCGGGCCCCGGGACTGAGGGCCGCCCGCACGGCACGCGGCGGGCTTCGAGCACGTCCTCTCGGTGCCGGGGATCGCGTGTATCGCGGGCGTATCGAAAATCGCATACGCCACCGCAACGGCCCTCCGTCTGCAATGGGGGCATGAACCACAACGCATCCCTGCCAGCGCCGCCCCGCCGCATCCGCAGGGTGGTGCTCATCGGCCTGGCGGTCCTCGCTCTGGCGAGCGCCGTGTTCGTCGTGCGGCGGCCGCTCATGATGTCCGCTCCGAGGTGCATGGCCGGGCGGTGGCACGGCTGCTTCGACACGTTCAACGGGGTGGTGCTCATGACGTTGGTCGCGCTGCCCTTTGCTTTGCTGGTGGTGGGGGCGCTGGCGCGCCGTCGGCGTGCCGCAGGCGTCACAGCGGCGTGGCGGATGTCGCTGGCCGAGGTGGGCATGGTCCATGGGACCTTGCCGTTCCTGTGGATGACCATGATGCCGGGTGGCGGGGCCGGTGTCGCTCCCCGTCGGGTGAGCCTGGTACCGCTGCGGGACCTGGTCACGATGGGGCCGGGCGGGATCGTCGGCAACCTGCTGGTGTTCGCCGCGCTGGGGTTCTTCGCCCCGATGCGGTTCGCCGCGCCGGCGTCCGTGCCGCGGATCCTGGCGCTCGGGGCGGGCTGTTCGGTCCTGGTCGAGGTCGCGCAGTACGTCCTGTGGCTCGACCGGGTGTCCTCCGTGGACGACGTACTGGTCAACGCCGCCGGCGCCGTGCTGGCCGGGCTGGCGTCGCGCCGCTGGTGGCGCTCCACCGCGGAGGCGCCGTCGGACCGGCCTCGCCCCGCACCGGTACCGGCGGGCTGAGTCGCGTGTCCGGTGTGCGCACCTCTTTTGTATACGTCGGCGATATGCGGTGCTGTCTAGGCTGAGGGCATGCGTGTATTGATCGTGGAGGACGAGCCCTATCTGGCCGAGGCCGTCCGTGACGGTTTGCGGCTCGAGGCGATCGCGGCCGACATCGCCGGCGACGGAGTCACGGCCCTGGAGCTGCTGAGCGTGAACTCCTACGACCTGGCGGTCCTCGACCGTGACATCCCCGGCCCGTCCGGGGACGAGGTCGCCCGGCGCATCGTGGCCTCGGGCAGTGGCATCCCGATCCTCATGCTCACCGCTGCCGACCGGATCGACGACAAGGTCTCCGGGTTCGGGCTCGGCGCCGACGACTACCTCACCAAGCCGTTCGAGTTGCGGGAGCTCGTCCTGCGGCTGAGGGCGCTCGACCGCAGACGCGCGTACGCCCGGCCGCCGGTCCGTGAGATCGCCGGACTGCGGCTGGACCCCTTCCGCCGGGAGGTCTTCCGTGACGGACGCTTCGTCGCGCTCACCCGCAAGCAGTTCGCCGTGCTGGAAGTCCTGGTCGCCGCCGAGGGCGGGGTCGTCAGTGCCGAAGAACTGCTGAAGCGGGCTTGGGACGAGAACGCCAACCCCTTCACCAACGCCGTCCGCATCACCGTCTCCGCACTGCGCAAACGACTCGGCGAACCATGGCTCATCGCAACGGTGCCCGGCGTCGGCTACCGGATCGACACCGGCACTCACGCATAGACCCCCAGGGCTCAGCGCCCGGCTGAGACTCACCCTCAGCTACGGCGGATTCCTCTTCGCCGCCGACGCCCTCGTGCCACCCTGATCACTTCCCGTGGCCGCGCGGCCGCTCCGTCCATGGGCGCCCGCTTCGGCCTCGCCGCGGTCCGGCCGACGTCGCGGGCGGCTCGCATCGCCAGGGCCGGCACGCGTGAGGGGGCCGCGCTCCAGCGTCCTGGAGCGCGGCCCCCTCACGGGTGCCTGACGCGCGAGGCCGCGCGAACGGCGCTAGGAGATGTGTACCGTCACGGACTTGCCGGGCTTGAGGGTCAGCTTCTTGCGGAAGTCGCCCGCGCGCAGCTCGGTTGTCGTCCCGCCGGTGCTGCGGACGGTCGCCTCGGTGACCTTGCCGTTGCGCCAGGCCAGATCCACATCGAAGCCCCCGCGGGCGCCGGCCCCGGTCACCGAGCCCTTGGCCGCCCAGGCACCGGGAAGCGCGGGCAGGAGCTCGATGACGCCCGGCCGGGAGTAGAGGATCATCTCCAGCGCGGCCGCGGCACCGCCCAGGTTCGCGTCGATCTGGAAGATCGTGTAGCTGCCCTGGCTGTACATGTCGAACCAGTTGGCCGCCGTGCCGTTGCTGTTGGTGATCGACGGCCGCAGGATCGTCAGGTAGAGCTGGTAGGCCTTGTCCGCGTCCTTCAACCGGGACCAGCACAGCGACCGCCACGCGCACGCCCAGCCGTAGCTGTCCATGCCGCGGGCGGTGAGCAGTGCGCGGACGCCTTCGAGCAGGGCGGGCGGGCTGGTGTCGGCGGCGATCCGGTCGCCCGGGTAGAAGCCGATCAACGGGGACAGGTGCCGGTGGGTGACCTCGCCGAGGTTGTCCGGGGTCATCCACTCCTCGAGCCAGCCGGTCTTCGGGCTCACCCGGGGCAGGTAGAGCCTGGCCTGCAGCGCGTCCAGCTCGGCGGCCAGGTCGGTGTCCCGGTGGAGCACGCGGGAGGCGATCTTGAACTCTTCGAAGAGCTCCCACGCCAGTTCCTGCCCGTACGTGTTGCCCTTCCCGTCCGGGCCGTGCTCCGGCGACCAGGACGTGTCGTCGATCAGGACCTCGCGCGAGGCCCCGTCCTGGTCGGTGACGGTGGCCGTGATCAGGCGCGCCTGCCAGAACTCTGCCGCGCCCTTCAGGACGGGATAGATCAGTTCCAGGTACTCGCGGTCCTGGCTGTACTCGTAGTGCCGCCACAGGGAGTTGCACAACCAGGCGTTGCCGGAGGGGTGCCAGGCCCAGCCGCTGCCGCCGTGGATGTTGGTGGAGAACGCCACCGCCCAGCCGGCGATCTTCCCGGAGCTGTTGCGGAACCGGTTGCGGTCGTCGTTGTACAGCCGCTTGGTCACGTCGGTCCAGACCGGCAGCTGCGACACGCAGTACCGGGCGAGTGCGTACGAGTTCTCGCCCAGCCCGGCCGGGTCGGCCAGCCAGTAGTTCATCTGGACGTTGATGTCGGTGTGGTAGTCGGCGTACCAGTCCGGGTTGTTGTTGTGCACCCAGATGCCCTGAAGGTTCATCGGCAGCCAGTCGCGGGAGCCGGTGATGGTCAGGTAGCGGCCGTACTGGACGTAGGCGGCCTCCAGCTCCGGGTCCGGCGTCGACGCGTCGGTGTACCTCACGGCTATGCGCGACCAGGAGTCCAGGGACCGCTGCAGGGCCGACGACTCACCCAGATCGATGGTGAACCGGTTGTAGAGCCGGTGGTAGTCGGACACATGGGTCTTCAGCAGCTCGTTGCCGGACACCTTCGCCGCGGCGGTGATCTTGGTGCGGGCCACGGCGAGGGGATCGGTGCCCGGCTCGCGGAAGTCCTTGGCGGCGTCGGGGGAGTAGTCGGTGCCGCCGCAGATCACGATCAGCAGCTCACGGCAGTTGGCGAAGGACAGCTTGTCGCCGTCTACGCTGACCCGGCCCGTGGTGCTGACCGCGGTGACCGCGGCGGCGTAGCGCAGCCCGTTCTTGAGCTTCCCGGCGAACGAGAGCTGTCCGCCTCCGCCCGCGGTGGTCTCCCCGTGGGTGCCGGCCAGCGAGACCGTTCCGGTGTGCGGGCCGCCGGTGAGCCGGACGACGACCACGTCGTCCGGGTGGCTGGCGTAGACCTCGCGGCGGTGGAGGTTGCCCTCGTGCAGGTACGACGCGGAGACCACGCCATTGCTCAGGTCGAGCCGGCGGCGGTACTTGCTCACCGCCTCGCCGGAGTGGCCGGGCAGCGCGATGCGGAGCTTGGCCAGCAGGCCGAAGCTGCCGAAGTCATCAGGGCCGTAGGGGAGTTGACCGTCGTCAGTCAGGGTGTCGTTGCTGCCGCCGGTCCAGAACGCGCCGTCGGTCAGGTAGAGGAAGTCGTCCGCCGGATCGGAGCCGACCAGCGCGCCGAGCCGGCCGTTGCCGACGGGCAGGGCCTCCTGGATGATGCGTGCCTCGTTGGCGGGCGTGCGGTACCAGATCGACGTGGCCTTGCCCTCCGGGACGATGTCCACGCTGGACGGGCGGGCGGGAGCGGCGTGTGCGGCGAACGGATAGAGACCGCCCGACAGGGCGAGACCTCCGCTGGTGGCACCGGCGAGGCGGAGGAAGTCACGGCGGGAAGAAGCGGACACGGCAAGGGTTCCCTTCCGGGGTTGCAGGAGCCCACAAAAAGTATTCATAAATAATCAGCCTGTTTCGCTCGCGTCAACGGCTGATGGCGAATCAACCCGACCTTTGCTCGCGGCGGCGGGCAACTTGCGCCCCTTAGTCCGTGATTTGCCCATCGGTGACCAGGGGTTCGGGATTCTGCGAGGCGAGTAGATCGGATGTCTGTCAGGGTGTGGGCCGGATCCGCTCGACCGGTCATGGCCGCCATGGGCAGGCGCGTTGACGGCAGACTCCGTACCTGACGCCGCGCCCGGAAAGGACCGGGCCACGGCGCAGGTACCTCCCCTCGCCTGAAGAGGCCAATCCGGCGTTGAGTCCCGCTTCCTGCCCCGATCGCTTCCACCGGGCCGACGGGGACCGAAGGGGGCAGGCCGCGGAAGGGGCGTCAGCCTTGGCGGCCGGGGAGCATGGCCAGGGCCTGTGAGCGCTGTGCGACGAGGCCGTCGTAGGTGCCGTCGCGCTCGGCCCAGCGGTGCATGAGGACGCCCTTCACGAGGATCTCGCGGGGGGTGGGGTCCTCCGAGAGCAGGTGCATGACCTCGGTGGCGAAGTCGTCGAGCGGCAGCGCGTGCGGGTTCACCTTCTCCTGGCCCGCTGTGGCGACCGCCGGGGGCACGAGCTCGACGACGCCGACACCGGTGCCGTCGAGCTGCGCGCGCAGCGCCTCGGAGTAGGCGTGCACCGCGGCCTTCGAGGCGGCGTAGCTGGGCATGGGCGGGAACGGCAGGAAGGCGATGCCGGAGGTGACGGTGATCAACGTGCCGGCGCCCCGCCGGATCAGGTGCGGGGTGAAGGCGTCGACGACCCGGACGGTGCCGAGCAGATTGGTGTCGATCGTCGTCTCCGTCGCCGCGAAGTGCGCGGGGTCGCGCAGATCCTCCAGGAGCATGACGCCCGACATCGTGACCACCGTGTCCAGCTCGGGGTACCGGGCCAGCGCATCGTCACGGAAAGACACGACGGAGCAGTTGTCGGTGACGTCGACACCGAACGTGCCGAAGCCCTCTCCGGCGAGTTCCGAGAGCGCCTGCGGGTTGCGGCCGGCAACGGCCACGGTGCTGCCCGCCGCGGCGAACCGGCGGGCCAGCTCCCGCCCGATGCCCGAGGTTCCGCCGACGACGAGGACGGTGCGGTTGGACAGATCCATGGGATCTTCCCTTCAGTACGGGGCGCCGACGGCGTTCAGGCCTGCGGCGCGACAGTGAGGTCGTCCGTCTCTTTCGAAACAGTGCTACCGGAGTCTTGACGACATCCGCCGGGCGTGGCAGGGCCCCCGTCTTCCCTGGTCCTGCCAGGGCCTCCTCTGCAATCCGCGCACGGCATTACGGTGGCGGTATGAAGGATGAGGTATCCGGCAACCGTCTCGGCAGCTATCTGCGTGCCCGGCGTGAGCTGGTCTCCCCGGCGCAGGCGGGACTCCCGTCCGGCGGCAACCGACGCGTGCCCGGCCTGCGCCGGGAGGAAGTCGCCCTGCTCGCCGGCATCAGTCCCGACTACTACCTGCGCCTGGAACGCGGCCGCGACACGAACCCCTCGCAGCAGGTCCTCGAGGCACTCGCGCGCGTCCTGCAGCTCGACGACATCGAGCGGACGTATCTGCTCGGCCTCACGGCGGCACGCCCCAGGGCGCCGCGCCGCAAGCAGCCCGAGCACGTACCGGCGCGGGTGCACGAGCTGCTCGCCCACCTCCAGATCCCCGCCTTCGTCGAAGGGCGCGCGTTCGACGTCCTGGCCTCCAACCCCATGGCCCTGGCGCTCTCCCCCCGCCTGCGGCCCGGCCAGAACCGGCTTCGTTCCCTCCTCCTCGATCCCGAGGAGCAAGCCTTCCACCAGGACTGGACGAAAGCCGCCGCCGATTTCGTCGCCGCCCTTCGCACCACCATCGGGGACGACACGGGCAACCCCCGGTTCGTCGAGCTCGTCGGCGAGCTCGCACTGTCCAGCCAGCGGTTCCGCACCCTCTGGGCCCGCCATGACGTCCGCGGCCTGGACGGAGGCACGACCACGGTGAACCACCCCGTCGTCGGCGAACTCCGCCTCCACCGCGACAAACTCGCCATCGACGACGTCATCCTCGTCGTCTACTACCCCGACAAGAACAGCGACAGCGACGAGAAGCTGCGCCTCCTCTCCGCACTCTCACACACCGAATCCGACGCCCCGGTGGACACCCCGCACCCGAAGGCCACCTGATATGCAGGGGGTTCGACCGGTGCCGTCCTCATCGCCCGCCCGCGATAGCGATGGCACGCGGCAAATTGCCTAGTCCTGCCAGTAGAACAGCAGCGTGTCGACGGTGAGGGCCGCGCGATTGCCGAAGTAGTAGACGCAGAGGTCGGTGACTCGGATCCCGCCGGTCGTCTCGTCGATCCAGCGGAAGCCGGCCGATTCGAGGGCATGACGCGCGGCAAGGTTGCCGACGTCCCCGGTGACGAACCGTCCGAGCGTGCTGACGAAAAGCTCGCTGTCGCCGATCTCGATCACGTGGTAGGTTCCACCGCCCTGCCGGTTGTGCTCGCCGCAGGAGACGGGAGGCTTTGGCGTGAGGCCCGCCGCAGTCAGCGCGGCCGTTGCCCGGGAGAGTTGCTCGTCCTGATCGGGGCGGGTGGGTGGCTCGGTGCACAGGGCCTCGATGCGCCACCGGGGATCACTGTGCCGTTCGCAGCCGCTCGCGTACTCATGCAGGATCGCGCTGCGCAGTTCGTCGTCGAGACCCGTCACCTCGACCCGGGGGCGTCCCAGGGTCTCGTAGACCGCCAGGGTCTCCGCGGTGTCGCTCGTGAGGCGATGCAGCGCGTATGCGGCCCAGAGCTTCGCGTCGGTCGTCGGCGCCTCGGCGAGGTAGCGGCGGAGCCGGTCCGGGTCCGACAACAGCGATTGGGCCAGGTACGCGACGCCGCGATCGGGGTCCGCCAGCGCATCGGTCACGTCATGGCCGGCGCGATGCCGCGCCCGGACGTGGAAGCCACGGTCCTCGGGCCGTGTGTCGCCGAGGTCGGCCAGGACCGTCTCGACCCCGTACCGGGTCACGAGGGCGTCCAGTCCGGCCTCGCCGACCGCCCGCCGATGCCGCCAGGCAGAGGCCGCGAGCGTCGCCAGTTCACGAGCGGCGGATCGGTCGCCGAGCATGCCACGCGCCTTGAGGAGCGCCTCGGGCACACCGTAGGAGCGTTCGTGCTGCCGGTCCTCGTGCCTCAACCAGGGCAGGAGTTCCGCCCGGTCTGTGAGAACGTCCAGCAGCGCGATGCGAACCTGACCCACGTCGCCAGGGTCGCGGACGCGTGCGATCAAATCGGCGACACGGCGCTGCGGCACCCGCCCGGCCAGGGCGAGCACGCAGGCCTTGCGCCGCCACCAGGGGTGTGCCGGGTCGGCCGCGTACCGGGCGAGGTCGTCGGCGTTCACCTCGCGCAGGGCGGCGGCGTCCACCTGACCTGCGTGTGGCACCGACATCTCGATGTTTCGCACGTACGGATGCTACCGGTGCCGAAGGCACGCCCATCCCACAGCAGCAGGCCCTTGCCGGCTTCCGCGGCCCGTGGCCGGGGAGTTGGCGCAGCCGGGCGGCCGTGCCGTCGTGCGATCCGGCACAGCCCTCCGCTGCCCTGACCCAACGGCCCTACTCTGGAGCGGTGTTCTCACCCCATGGGCCCTCGCTGCGCGAGCTGGCCGTCCAGGCCCTGTCCTCTGTCGAGCGGGGCTACGACCTGCTCGCCCCGCGGTTCGACCACACGCCGTTCCGTACCTCCGACCGCGTCCTCGACGCGACCGCAGCCGCCCTGCGCGCGTTCGGCCCCTTCGGCGACGGGCTGGACGTGTGCTGCGGTACGGGAGCGGGCCTGCGCGTGCTGCGACCGTTGTGCGGGGGCCGGGTCGCGGGAGTGGACTTCAGCGCCGGGATGCTCGCCGAGGCGCGCCGTGCCCACCCGGACGCGGAGTGGATACGCGCGGACGCGCGGACACCGCCCTTCGCCGCGGAGTTCGACCTGGCCGTCAGCTTCGGCGCCTTCGGGCACTTCCTGGCCGCCGACCGGCCGGCCCTGTTCGGCGGGGTGCACCGCGCCCTGCGGCCCGGCGGGCTCTTCGCTTTCCCGGTGTTCGCGCCGCCCCGCATCGGCTCCCGGCGGTACTGGGTGCCCGCCGGGTTCGACGCGGCGATGCGGATACGGAACGCGGTCTGGCGGCCGCCGTTCGTCATGTACTACCGCACGTTCCCGCTCCGTGCCGTACGCGCCGGGCTGACCGCGGCGGGCTTCGCCGTGGGGACCGTCGTCTTGCCCGGCTTCGGCCGCCGTCCGGACGGTGCCCCCTGCTCCCGTCTGGTCCTGGCGCGCAAGGTGTGACGACGGGGCCCCTGCCGACGCCGAACGCGTCGGTGCGGTGAGCCTGCGGATGTATTGCATACAGTATTCGAGGCCGGTAGGGTCGTTCCATGCGGCAGACGAAGCCCAAGGCCCCGGCCCTCCCGGTGATCACGCTGTTGGCGGCAAGAGGCGCGGAACTGACCCGCCCGCGGCGGTGCCGGGCATGACGACTTACGGCGATGACGCGACGATACGGCGGATACTCACCACCGCCGGAGACACGTGGGCCGTGGTGGGCCTGTCCGACAACCCCGAACGGGCCGCGTACCGCGTGGCCGAGAAGCTGCGGCGCATCGGCAAGAAAGTGGTGCCCGTGCACCCGAAGGCCGAGACGGTCCACGGTGAGCAGGGCTACGCGTCCCTGGCGGAGATCCCTTTCGCGGTGGATGTGGTGGACGTGTTCGTGAACTCCGCCCTCGCCGGAGCCATCGCCGACCGGGCCGTGGCGATCGGTGCCAAGGCGGTCTGGTTCCAGCTGGGCGTCGTTGACGAGGCCGCCTACGCCAGGACGCGGGACGCCGGCCTGTTGATGGTGATGGACCGCTCCCCAGGACGGGAGATACCCCGTCTGGGGCTGGCCTGACGTTTCCCGGCAGCCACCGCGCCAGGGCCGGGACGGGCAGCAGCAGTGACAGGTACCGCCACCCGTCGCCCCGCCGGTGGCACGAGCCGTCGGCGTCGGTCTCGGTTGGCGGGGGCCCGGCTCCACGGTCGGGTTGTCGGAGACGTGCAGTTGATTCGGCAGTTCGGGTCGCGATGCGTGGCGGCTCGATAGATTGGGGGTCTGCTGTTGGGGCGGGCTGCCGGATGTGGGATCCGGCGGGGTTGAGGAGTCTTTTGGCCATGGAGGAGTCCGGGTTCACGGAGCGCTGGCTGGAGACCGGCTCGGGGCCCGGTGCCGTCGTCCGGGCCCGCGTGACCCAGGTGAACCAGGCGGTCCAGGCGGCCTACCGCGCATGGCTCGACCACGCCACCTCGTGCCCCACGTGCCGGGAGGGATCCGCCCGCGACTGCAGCGTCGCGCGGCCGCTCTGGGACGCGTACCAGGCGGCTCAGTAGGCGGCCCGGCGACCCTTCGCCCGGCAGCACCGGCTCCGATTCCTGCAGCGCCCGGTGTCCTCCGGGCACGTGCTCGGGAAGATGATGTCCATGTTCCACGAGGCACTGACCGCGGAACCGGCCTGGGACGCCGGTGTCGTCGCCGACGTGCTGTCCCGCGCACAACGCCGAATGGCCGCCCTGACCTCCGCCGACCTGGTCGACTGGGCCTGCACCCGCCTGGAGTCACCCACCCGCACCCTCGACGCCGACCGCCTGAGCCATGCCGCCCTCGCCCTGGCCCACCGCACCGCGGGCACGCCGGATGAGGACCTCGTCCCCGACCCGTCGACCCCCGACGTCCGCCGGCGACATCGCCTGCCGGCGACCGGCGAAGGGTACCGGCGGCCCGTGTTCCCCGGCGCGGCGGTGCGGGGAGCGTTCGTCTTCTACGGCGCGTGACCCGGCGTACCGCACGGCTCGCTTCCGGGGCGAGTCAGGTCCACGGTGCGGGCCGGGCGACGAGTACGGAAACACCAGTGGGGGCCGCGGGCTTCGCAACCACGCGGCCCCCACGGCGCCACCAGCAGGCCGAACCGGCCCTGCGGTCGGGGCGTCCTCAGCCGCGGTGGGTCTCCAGCAGCCGCAGCCAGACTTCACCGAGAGTGGGGAAGGCGGGGACGGCGTGCCAGAGCCGGCCGATGGGGATCTCGCCGGCGACCGCGAGGGTGGCCGAGTGCACCAGTTCCCCGACGCCGGGGCCGGCGAAGGTGACGCCCACCACGGTGTCGCGGTCGGTGTCGACGAGCATGCGGGCCCGGCCGCGGTAGCCCTCGCCGTACTGGTGCGCGCCGGCGACGCGGGCGAGGTCGTAGTCGACGACCTCGACGCGGCGCCCGCTCCGCTCGGCCTCGCGGCTGGTCAGGCCGACGGAGGCGACCTCTGGGGTGGTGAAGACGACCTGGGGGACGGCCGCGTGGTCGGCGGTGGCGACATGCGCCCCCCAGGGGGCGTCGTCGATGTCTTCTCCCTTGGCGCGGGCGCCGATGACGGCGCCGGCGATGCGGGCCTGGTACTTGCCCTGATGCGTCATCAGGGCGCGGCGGTTGACGTCGCCGACGGCGTAGAGCCAGCCGCCGTCGACGCCGGTGACACGGAAGGTGTCGTCGACGGTCAGCCAGTCGCCGGGGGTGAGACCGACGGTCTCCAGGCCGACGTCGCGGGTCTGCGGGGCGCGGCCGGTCGCCAGCAGGATCTCGTCCGCCGCCAGTTGCCCGCCGTCGGAGAGAGCGATCCGCACCTCGCCGTCCTCGCGGGCCAGGGAAGTGACGGTGGTGTTGAAGCGGATGTCCACTCCGGTTTCGCGTAGTCCGTCGGTGACCAGTTCGCCGGCGAACGGTTCCATCCGTTCGAGGAGTCCGTTCTCGAGGACGAGCATCGTGACCTGGGAGCCGAGGGCCTGCCAGGCGGTGGCCATCTCGACGGCGACCACACCGCCGCCGACGACGGCGAGGCGGCCGGGCACCTTGCCGGCGCTGGTGGCCTCTCGGCTGGTCCAGGGGCGGACGGCGTCGAGTCCGGGGATGGGCGGCAGGGCGGCGCGGGTGCCGGTCGAGACGGCGACGGCGTGCCGGGCGGTCAGGGCGATGGTGTCGCCCTCGGCGCTGCGCACGGCCACCTGCTTGGGGCCGGTGAGGCGGCCGTGGCCGCGTATGAGGTCGACGGACACCGAGTTCAGCCAGTCGACCTGGTCCTCGTCCTTCCAGTACGAGGACATCTTGTCTCGGTGCGCGAGGACCGCCTCGACGTCCAGCGGGCCGGCCACCGCCGGGTTCAGCCCGGGTATGCGGCTCGCGTCGGCCCGTGCCACCACCGGCCGCAGCAGCGCCTTGCTCGGGTCGCAGGCCCAGAACGAGCACTCGCCGCCGAGGAGTTCGCGCTCCACGATCACGGTGCTGAGCCCTGCGGCGCGGGCGCGGTCGGCCACGTTCTCGCCGACCGGCCCCCCGCCGATGACGATCACGTCATAGGTGGTGGTTGTCTCGTTCGTCACTGCTGCCTTCCTCACTGTTTCGTTCCTCATCGCTTCCCTGACTCGGCCGGACACTCCGGCGGTGTCGCCCCTTCGCGGCCTGCGGACGGCGGCTTGCGGGTCAGCGGCCGGGGAGGCGCTGCGAGACCTCCTGGAGCACCCAGCCGTTGCCGTCCGGGTCGCTGAAGGTGAGGAAGGAGCCGTAGGAAGCCCGCTCGGGGTGCAGGCCGGCCAGCCGCTCCTGTCCGGGGCCATGGTGGGTGACGTCCCCGCCCTCGTGGCCGTGGTAGAGGCGGCCGTTCGCGTCGTGGAAGATCTCGCTGACCTCGATGCCGCGACCGGTGAGCTCCGCGTGGGCCTGCTCGATGTCGGAGACGATCAGGTACAGGCCCTGGACCGAGCCGGGTGCGATGGGTGTCATCCCCTGGCCGAAGATGATCGAACACTCGGAGCCGGGCGGCGTGAAGTGGACGACCCGGAAGTCCTCGTTGGCCGTGTAGTCGACGTCCAGGCGGAATCCGGCCTTCTCGTAGAAGGCCTTGGCCCGGTCGATGTCGGAGACGGGCAGCACGATCATTTCGAGTTTCAGATCCATGGGGATTTCCTTGCTTCTTGACGTCGGTGTGCCATTCCAGAGAAACAGCCGGGAGGGCGCCCGGGAGCGGTCCAGCAGGCCTGGCTCGGCCAGGGCCCACTGGTCCAGGTACTGGCAGGTCCCCCCAGCCCCATCGCTGAGCGCCGGTGGCCGGTGTGGGCGGCTGGTGGCAGCGATAGGCTCATGGAGGCGCTGCGGAATTCGGCGTTTCTTGGCCGCCGGGATTATCGAAAAGCGTCCACCCGTCCACTTCGGCCGCTTGTTCATGGGGGGCTTTTCATTGCATCGGGCGTCGTTTGCCGGGATGCCGCGCCGCGGACTAACCTCGAAATATGGTCAAGGCATCGTCCGCTTCGGGTGACAACAAGGAACTGAGCGATTTTCTGCGCTCGCGGCGCGCCCGGGTGGCTCCCGAGCAGGCCGGGGTCACGCCGGGAGCAAGTCGCCGCGTTCCGGGACTGCGCCGCGAGGAGGTGGCCCTCTCGGCCGGACTGAGCGCGGACTACTACATCCGATTGGAACGAGGACGGGTGGCCAATGCCTCCGAAGCGGTGCTGGAGGCCGTCGCGCGCGCTCTGCGACTGGACGATGTCGAGCGAGCGCATCTGTTCGCCCTGGCCAGGCCGAAGTCCGCGGCCAGAGCGAGCAGGCCTGTCCATCCGCGGCGAGTGCGTTCGGGGGCGTACGCACTGCTGGAGGTTCTTCGGGACACCCCTGCCATGATCCTGGACGGCCGCATGGACGTCCTTGCCCTCAACGCGATGGCGCGCGAGCTATTCGTGGCCGATTTCGAGGCCATGCCGGCGCGCGAGCGTAATTTGGCGCGATTTGTGTTTCTCGACCCTGTGGCGCGTGAACTGTTCATCGACTGGGACATGGCCGCCCGCATGGTCGTCACGGGTTTGCACCTGTATGCGGGTCGACATCCGAACGACCGGCAACTGACCGAGCTGGTCGATCAGCTGTCTGCGGCCGACGCGGACTTCAGCCGGTGGTGGGACGCGCACGACGTGGAGGAGTTTTCCCACGGCACCCGACGTTATCGGCATCCCTTGCTCGGCGAAATCACCCTGAACTACGAGACTCTTGTATTTCCAGGCGACCCGGACCAGTGGTTGTTCGTGAGCACAGCCGAACCCGGTTCGCGGTCCTCCGCGGCCCTGCGCGCCCTCGCCGGCCGGATCGGCAACCCCGACACCTAGAGCGCGCGGCGGGATGGCGCAACCGGTCAGGTCCAACGGCTGACCAGGAGGGGGAGAAGCCGCGGCGGATCGTGCGTCAGGGCAGTGCGGACCCTCGCGCTGCATCATCACGTGACTGGCGCGGCCGGAACGCACGCCATCCAGGCGTCCTGGCCGCGCAGCGCCGGGAACGCGCCCGTGTCCGAGCGATAAGGGCATGCGCTGGGGCGGCCGCCCGCTCAGACCCGCGGCCTGAGCCGCCGTCGGAGGCGCGGGCGGCCTCACCCCGGGAACGAGCCCCGTCAGGGCGTTTCGGGCTTGCGGGCCAGGAGGCAGGCGTGCGGTCTGTTCACGCGTCCGCCGGGCTCCTGTTCCAGTCTCGCCGTGACGACGAATCCGGCCTGCCCCAGCAGGCCGACCATACGGTCCAGTGGCAGGAGGTAGGACTCGTAGGACACCGGACGGCCATAGCCGTGGGTCGGCTGCAGCCGTTCATTGCCGACATAGTCTCCCCACAGCAGGTAGCCGCCGGGCGCGAGCGTGCGGTGGAACTCGGCGAACACATCCGGCAGCCACCGCGGGGGCGTGTGATGTGTGGAGTACCAGGCCAGGATGCCGCCGAGCTCGTCGTCCCTCGTCTCCAGCGCGGTCATCGAGCCCTCGGTGAACCGCAGGTCCGGATAGGCACGCCGGGCCAGTCCGATCATCTTCGGCGACAGGTCGACGCCGAAGGCGGACACTCCCAGCCCGGCCAGGTGCGCCGTCACGCGGCCGGGGCCGCATCCCAGGTCCGCGACCGGCCCCAGAGCGGCCGTTCGCACCAGTTCGGCAAACCCCGCCAGCATCGCGCGTGACAACGGGTCCATCGCGGCGGGAGGAGGGACGCGTTCGACGTAATCGGCGGCGACCGTGTCGTACGACTCGCGCACCGCGGTCAGAAACAAGGGCTCAGCCATGCGGGCGACCCTAGACCAGGCAACTGACCGGTCGCGTCGCGCCCGGTGTTGCGCGAGAGGTGGCCGACCGGGCCATCGGCGGTCGGCGGCGTGGTGCGTCCGCGAGCTCAGCGAAAGGCGAGCAAGGTGGCCCACACCGCGTTGCCCCCGGTGCGCGTGGAGCGGGCGACTCCCCACTTGTCCGCGAGCTGCCGTACGAGCAGGAGGCCTCGGCCGTTCTCGTCCTCGGGGCCCGGGGGGCGCGGGGGCAGATTGATCTGCCTACGGTCGTGGTCGTGTACCTCGATATGCAGGCGCTGGTCCATGCCGAGCATGACGCCGCACAGGATCCGCGTGCTGAGCGCGTGAACGACGGCGTTGGTGGCCAGCTCGGAGAGGATCAGTATGGCGTCGGCGCGCGGCTCGCCGGATACCCCCCACCGGGTAAGGCGTTCGGTCATCGCGTGACGGGCGGCCTGGACACTGGTCCGCTCCGCCGGAAGATCCAGCCAGTGGCCCCTGTGTGGGGGCGAGGTGTCCAGGGACCGGGCGGAGGGGGTCGTGTGGGGGGCCACGAGGGTCGCCTTCCATGGGAGACGTGCACGGTGAAGGTGGTGTGGCGGACTCGCGACCCCCGATCGCCAGGGCACGCCAACTCAACGAACCCGGCTCCCGTTGGGCCACACCCGCTGCTCGGCCTGGATCGCTCGGGAAGTAACTATGCTCGTAGGCGTGTTCATGTCGCAACCGGCCGCCTGATAATTTCAGGATGACTCGCTCCGTCTGGCGTACGCAGCAAGTCACTGTCATCATCGCTCTGATGACTGCTCGTCAGGAGGTAGGCCGTGAGCGAGGCACGCCCGGGCGCCGGCACCAGCGCACCCACCGTTCTCCGCATGATCCTGGGCAAGCGGCTCCAGGAACTGCGGCGCGGCGCGGGGGTTTCGCTGGAGGACGCCGCCAAGGCCCTGCGTGTGAAGCCCTTGACCATCCGCCGGCTGGAAAAGGCAGAGGTCGGCCTGAGGATCCTCTACGTCGAGAAGCTGCTGGAGACCTACGGGGCCCGGCGGGGTGAGATCGACGAGTTCATCGCCATGGCCGAGCGGGCCAACGAACCCGGGTGGTGGCATGCGTACCGCGACGTACTGCCGTCCTGGTTCACCGCCTATGTGAGCCTGGAGACCGGCGCCAAGACCCTGCGCACCTACGAACCGCACTACGTCACGGGGCTGCTGCAGACGCACGGATACGCGCGTGCGCTCCTGCGCGCCGGCTTCCCTCACGACAGTGAGGACGACCTGGAACGACGCGTCCATCTGCGACTGCGCCGGCAGAGCCTGCTGGAACGGCCCGACGCACCCACGCTGTGGGTGGTGATGGAGGAGGCCGTCCTGCACCGCGCCGTCGGCGGCCCGGCAGTGATGCGCGAGCAGATCGACCGGCTCCTTGAGGCGTCGGACCTGCCCCACGTCAGCCTCGACATCGTTCCGTTCGCCACCGGCGCCCACGTCGGGGCGTGCGCCCCCTTCACCTACTTCCGCTTCGAGGAACCGGAGCTTCCCGACATCGTCTACAGCGAGATCCTGTCCGCCTCCATGTACCTCGATCAACGCTCCGATGTCGCAGCTCACCTCGAGGCGCACAACCGGATGTCCCTGCTGACCTCCTCCGCGGACAGCAAGGCCCTCCTGAACCGCATGCGCAAGGAGTACTCATGACCACCAGCGACGCCCCCGTCTACAACGGGATGCCCGCGACGGACCTCGGCGACCAGGGCTGGGAATGCCCCTGGAGCGGTCCCAACGGCGGGCAGTGCGTGGAGACCAAGCAACTTCCCGACGGCCGCGTGGCGCTGCGCCAGTCGACGGATCCGGCCGGTCCCGCGCTGATCTACACGCCGGAAGAGATCACCGCGTTCATCGCGGGTGTCAAGAGGGGCCTCGCCGATCACCTGACGGCGGGCTGAACCACGTCACGAGCGGGAAGGATCCGAGCCGGCCCCCGGCGGCGACCTGCCCGGCACCACAACGCACACCACGACAAGGGGACAGGATGAGCAACTCCCACGCCGCGCGGGACATCGACACCAGCAGGCCGCATTCCGCCCGCATGTACGACTACTACCTGGGCGGAAAGGACCACTTCGACGTCGACAAGCAGGCGGCGGAGACCGTGGCGTCCGTCTACCCCGGCATCTTCACGTGTGCACGGGAGAACCGGGCCTTCATGCACCGGGCGACCCGGGTCCTCGCGCAGGAACACGGCATCCGCCAGTGGCTCGACATCGGCACCGGCATCCCCACCGAACCGAACCTGCACCAGGTGGCCCAGGCCGTCGTTCCCGAGGCCAGGGTGGTGTACGCGGACAACGACCCGCTTGTCCTGAAGTACGCCGAACGCCTGATGCGCAGCATGCCGCAAGGGCGCACCACTTACATTGAGGCGGACATCAACGAGCCGGCCGCGCTCCTGGAGGCCCCCGAACTGTCCGAGGTCCTGGACCTGAGCCGGCCCGTGGCCCTGTCCATGAACGCGCTCATGCACTTCGTCACCGACGCCCAGGACCCCTACGGAATCGTGGCGCGCCTGCTGGACGCCCTGCCTTCGGGAAGCGCCCTGGCGCTCAGCCACTGCACACCCGACTTCGACCCGCCCACCTGGGAGAAGGTCACCGCCATCTACACCAATGCGGGAACCCCGGTGCAGTTCCGTTCCCAGAAGGACGTCGCCCGCTTCTTCACCGGACTCGACCTCCTCGACCCCGGCATCACCGTGGGCCACCGCTGGCGGCCCGATGCTGACAACGCCGGCACCGCGGCCACGGACGCCGAGGTCAGCCTCTGGACCGGAGTCGGCATCAAGCCGTAGGCCGGGCCCCTCTTGGTGGGCGCGTGAGCCACCCTGGACGGGCCCATCGCGCCCACCACCCACCGGACGCATCCGCCACGATCACATCGCACTTCGTAATGGCAGCCGACCGGCCGCGAAGGGGCATGAGGTGACCTTGCCAGTCCACGGGACGGTTGAGCGGATCCGCGCCCATTCCCGCCGCCGTCGCGAGCCTGGAGGAGCACGAGCCCGCGGCAAGCCGGGACCGGGCGACCGAGAAGAACTTCCGCCCGGGCCGCCTCAGCGAGCGCCGACCGGTCGCACCCGGCGAGCGTGCCGTCCACCGGTACGTGCTCCGGGCGCGGCCGCCGCTGCCCCGTGCCGAGTCGGGGCGCAAGCGCCTGGACCGCACCGACTGTCGCGCCGATGACGGCAAGGGCGGCGATCGTTCGAGTACGGCAGGACATGCGGACCGAGCGGGCCGATGTACGAGCGGTGACGGGTCCACGGCGGTTCACGCCCCGAAGTCAAAGAAAGCGGTGTTGCGGGTACGCGGGGCCTGAGGCCCGCGCCCTGGAGCGCGGGTGCGTAGGCGGTTTTCGATATGCCCACGATATGTGGCGGCTCGTAGCCTCGAACCATGCGAGTGCTGATCGTCGAGGACGAGCCGTATAGGGCGAAGGCCATCCGTGACGGGCTGCGCCTCGAAGTAATCGCGGCGGATATCGAGGGCGACGGCGACACCGCTCTGGAGCTGCTGAGCGTCAGCGCGTACGACAGCGCCGTCCTGGACCGGGACATCTCCGGACCCAGCGGGGGCGCGGTCTCGGCGCTGCGCAGGCGGCTGGACGGGCCCTGGTTGATCACCGCCGTGCCCGGTGCCGGGTACCGCATCGACATCCAGCCCGGAGGAGGCGACTGTGGATAGGCAGCCCGGGTTCAGTGTCCGGATCAAGCTCACCCTCAGCTATGCGGGCTTCCTCATGGTGGCGGGCACTCTGCTGCTCGCGGCGGTCTGGATGTTCCTCCTGGCGTACGTCCCCGAGCGCGCGATGCTCACGAACCAGGACCCCGGCGCCCTCAGCGGTGTCTTCCCTATCCGATCCCGCCTCCTGCACGAGTTCGCCCCCAAGGCGGCGTCGGTCATGGTGTTCCTGCTGTTCTTCGGCCTCGTCGGAGGCTGGTTGCTCGCCGGCCGGATGCTCGCCCCCCTGACCCGCATCACGGATGCCACCCGCCTGGCCACGAAGGGCTCGCTGTCCCACCGGATCAGGCTGCCGGGACGCAAGGACGAGTTCCGTGAACTCGCCGACGCCTTCGACACGATGCTCGGTCGGCTCGGGGCGCACCTCGAGGAGCAGCGGAGATTCGCGGCCAACGCCTCCCACGAGCTGCGTACGCCGCTGGCCATCTCCCAGGCGCTCCTCGACGTGGCGCGCAACGATCCGACGCAGGATCTCAGCGAGCTTCTCGACCGACTGCACACCGTCAACACCCGGGCCATCGACCTCACAGAGGCGCTCCTCGTGCTCAGCCGGGCCGAACAGCGGTCCTTCACCCGGGAGCCGGTCGATCTGTCGCTTCTCGTGGACGAGGCCGCCGAGACGCTGCTCCCGCTCGCCGAGAAGCGCGGTGTCGCCCTGGAGACCTCCGGTGACATCGCCACGGGCTTCGGTTCGCCGGCGCTGCTGCTGCAGCTGACGACGAACCTCGTGCACAACGCGATCGTCCACAACCTGCCCGACAAGGGCTCCGTGCGGGTCGAGACCGGCGTGGGCGTCGAGAGCGTGCTGCTCACGGTCGAGAACACCGGCGAGAAGCTCCCTCCGCAGGTGGTCGCGACGCTCACCGAACCGTTCCAACGCGCCACCGAGCGCACGCACAGCGACCACTCGGGGGTCGGCCTCGGGCTCGCCATCGTCAAGCGGATCACCGAGGTGCACGACGGCACCCTCACCATCATCCCGCGCCCGGACGGCGGGCTCCGTATCGCCGTGGAACTGCCCGCAGCACTGGCCCATCTCATCGACAGGACGTCTGATCAGTGAGCCAGGCAGTGCGAGAAGTCACTGACGCACCCCAGTGAGCGGCGCCGGCCGTGAGGACAACGGCCTGCGCCCGCGTGTCCAGGATTCAACGGGGAAGGGCGATTTCGCACCAGACCACTTTGCCGCGGCCGCTGGGCGAACTTCCCCACTCGCCGAGAGCGTCCACGATGATCAGGCCGCGGCCGTGTTCTGCCTGAGCGTTCTCCTCCTCGCGAGCTGAGAGGGAGGAGGGAAGCGGTGGTGTCACGTCGCTATCACGGACCTCGAGGCGGATCCGATCCGGCTGCAGACGCAGCCGCAGCTCGACGTAACTGTCGGCATGAGTCAGGGCGTTCGTCACGACTTCCGACGCCATGAGTTCCAGGTCGTCCGTCATCGCTTCCAGATGCCAGCTCCTCAGGCAGTCTCTGACGAACTCGCGGGCGGCTTTGACGCCGTGCAGATCGTGCCGCTGGATCTCCATCCGGTTGGCCCGGTGCTGTGGTCCTGTGCCGGCGCAGAGGGCGAGGAGGAGGGCGACATCGTCTCTGCGTTCAGGGGGAGAGGGCACCATGGACGTGAGACGGTCCGCAAGGTCCTCCAGGCAGTGTTCGGCGCCCTTGCGGCCGGCGGAGGCGAGCATCCTGCCCGCACTGGTGACCGCGTCAGGCCCGTGTGCCTTGCTGAGGCCGTCGGTGTACAGAAAAAGCACCGTCCCCGCTGAGAGGGTCGCCTCAAAGGCCTGATAGGGCACGGGTGACGGCACGCCCAGGGGAACGCCGATGAGTGTGTCAAGCGTTTCGATAGTGCCGTCTGGACCACGGATCAGCGGCGCCGGGTGACCGGCCAGGGCCACCTCGGCCGTCTCGTCGGCCGGATCCAGATAGACGACACAACACGTGGCCAGCAGCTCGCTCTCCAACTGAGTGAGCATGGTGCCGGCGCGTGTCAGCACCGCTTCCGGGCGGTGGCCCTCGCTGACGTACGCGAGTACTGCGCTGCGCATCTGCCCCATGACCACGGAGCTTTCGATGGAGTGGCCCTCGACGTCACCGATGACCAGCCCGATGCCTCCGGACGGCAGGGCGACCACGTCGTACCAGTCCCCGCCGCTGTTTCCGGAGGGAGCGGGCAGGTAACGAGCGGTGGTGACCACCTCCGGCAGGTCGGACAGGGCGCGGGGCAGCAGCCGCCTTTGCAGGCTCTCGGCGAGAGCGTGCTCGCCTTCGCTCAGGAGAGCCCGTTCCAATGCCTGGCCGAGCGAATCGGCCATCATCATCATCACTGCCTGTGCTTCCGCACCGAAACGCCGGTGCTCTGCCCACCCGAGGGAGCAGACACCGACCGGGTGCCCGCTCGCCCGCATGGGCAGGTGTGCCCACGCCTGATTGCCGTCGTTCTGCGCGTCGGGGTAGGCCGTGAGCAGGTCAGCACGCTGTGGGAAGAAGTACGGGTCGGAGCCGCGCAGGACGTCGGCCACAGGAGTAGCCCTGTTCCTGACAGCGCTGGATCCGTGGAGCTGCCTGACCGCTTCCGAGACCGGGCCGGAGTGTCCGACGACCCACAGCCTGCCGTCGGCGACGACCGTCACGATGAGACTCTGCGCACCGAGAGTGCCCATCATTCGTGACCGGGCGGCTTCCACGACTCCGTGCGGGGTCACCACCGAGTTCAGTTCGTCGGCCAGCCTGAGGACTTGGTAGATCCAGCTCAGGCCGGCCGAGCCGGGTACATCGGGCAGTCCCCACCGGGTCGCAGGTTCGGTAAGGGGGCTGCGTGGCTTGAACACAGGGAAGATCAGCGGTTGCCTCCCCGGCCGTATCGCCGTTCCGCCTGCAGCCAGGACTGCCAGCTCGCGCGTCAAGTTCTCGCCCACTTCCCGCAGCCTCTTACGCTGGTCTTCGCTGAGAACGCCGTCCCTCCAGGGGATCCGGCTGACCGCCAGCGCCCCGTACCGGTGGTCCGGGTCGGCCAGGGGTACGGCCACCACTGCGTACGGTGCCCGGACGGGGCCCACGTCGTCCGGACGAACGCCCGGTTCTCCGATGGCGGTCGTCCTTCCGGTCCGGCACGCCAGCGCTGAGGCCCGCGGCCCATGCAGCGGCATGCGCTCTGGCATATTGAAGACGGCCGGCGGCGTACCGCCGATCACCGCGGCGCTCAGCCACTCGCCGTCGTCCTCGAGTAGGTAGGCGATCCCGGCCACCGCGTCGAACTCGACCACCGCCTGGCGGATGGCAGCCACCAGCAACTTGTCCAGGGCCTCGGCGTTCGCCGAGGGATGTGCCGAGCGAGCGCTGCTGCCCTCAGTGTTCTGTCCCGCGATGCCGCTCATCCGTGCCCCCGTTCCAAGCGACGACTGTCACCCGGTCGGCCAAAATGATGATCACCACAGCGGCACGACCTGGGTTGCGTGGCGTACTGCGTCATTTTCAGTTCCACTCCTGGCAGCCTGGGCGGTGAACGGGTCGGGTCAGGGGTGAGCGACGACGGCCACCGGCGCGGCGCTGTGATGCAGGACCGCGTGCGTGACCGGACCGATGTGGCTGCCGATGGCCGAGCGGCGGATGCGGCGGCCGACCACGACCAGGCAGGCGTCGGCGGAGGCGTTCACCAAGTGGTCCGCCGCCCGGCCGATGACCTGGTGGGCGTGGACGTCCACCTCGGGGTACTTCAGCAGCCACGGGCGCAGGGCCTCGGTGAGCGCCGCGTCGCGTTCCGACGTCGCCGCCTTGATCAGATCCGGCAGGACCACGCCGGAGCCGTGCACGTTCGGCGGCAGGGTCCAGCCGTGGACGACCTGCAGGCGGGCAGCCCGATCCGTGGCGGCGTCGAAGGCGAAGGCGAGCAAGTCTTCGTGGGGCCGGTCCAGGTCGAGGCCGAGGACGACATCCCGGTACGCCGTGGCGACCGATGCCCGCCCGTCGGCGTCCGGCAGGTGCTCGTGCGCGGCTGTTTTCCCGGCCCTGACCAGGACGACCGGGCGGTGCACGGCGGCGATGACCGCCAGCGCCACGGAGCCGACGAGGAAGCCGGTGATGCCGTGCAGGCCCCGGGAGCCGAGCGCCATCACCTCGGCCTGGCCGGCGGCGGCCGCGAGGACCGCCACCGGCTGCCCGGCGATCTCCTCGGAGGTGATCTCCAACTGCGGGTACCGCTCGCGCAGGGCGGTGGCCGCATCCCTGGGGACAGCAGCGGCCCAGGCGCGCATGGCGACCGGCCCGGCAAGCGGTGCGTTGGCGTACGCCTGCCACTCCCAGGCGTGCAGCAGCCGCAGGGGCAGACCACGCAGAGCAGCCTCCCTGGCCGCCCAGTCGGCGGCCGCCAGGCTCTCGGGGGAACCGTCCACACCGGCGAGGACACAACGCACCATGGCGATGACCTCCTTGCGGGAGTCGGGGCGAGGCAGGTGGTTGGCCTCTGCTCTCAGTGTTCCTCGATGGCCCGGCCGGCGGGATGGGCCGCAGGTCCCCGCAGGGGCCCGGTCGGCCCATCCCGCCGACCGGGCGGCGACGACTCGGTGAGGTCCGGCAGAGGCGGGGTGCTGACGACGCGGTGGTGCCGGTGCGATGGGTGTCAGCGGAGCCAGGCGTGGTCACGGACCAGGGGCAGCCGGGCCCAGACGCGGCCCAGGCCCCAGGTGGTGCCGGCGGAGGCGGCGGCGAGGGCGACCAGCACGACCGCGTAGATCAGGTGGTAGTCGGCGAACGGGTTGGTCGACATGCTGGGCGATCCGTCGGCCAGGTGCCGGGCCGGGGGCCACTCGGCGACCCACATCAGGGCCATCATCACGGTCCCGGCCAGGGCGGAGACCCGCAGGGCCACACCGCTCAGGACGGCGACGCCGATGCCGAGCAGCCCGAGCATGAACAGCCAGTCCGCCCACCCGGCGCCCGCCCAGTCGTGGAAGGCGGACCGCATCGGGCCGGCCGCGACGCCGCTGAGGAAGCCCTTGGTCGGCGAGCCGCCGTCGATCCAGCCCTTGCCGGAACCGGTGGCGTAGCCCAGGCCGAAGGCCTTGTCGAGGAAGGCCCACAGGAAGACGAAACCGGTCAGGACGCGCAGGACCGCGAAGACGTACGCGCGGGCGGAGGTGGCGGACGTGGCGGCCGTGGCGGCAGCCTCGCCGGACGGGGCGGTGCCTGTGACGGCGGCCTTGCGCCGTGCGGGGAGGCGGAAGCCGGTGTGCCGCTGGGGGTGTCCTTGGATGGCCATGGTGCCGATTCCTTCCGATCCGTGGAGGCGTGAACGTGGTGGATTCGTTTCGTGCTCACTGTCCCGCGAGATGAGGTGCCCCGCCGTGGGCCGAAGGCCCACCCGTAGGGGGCCGAACGTCCCTGCTACGGCGGTCGGTTGGCGCATCAGGGGGCGTACCGGCCATGGCGCGGGGCTGCTCGCGTGAACGAGCGGTCGACGCCGGATCCGGTACCTGCGTGGCGAGCAGGAGGAACGGACGCCCAGCGCGATGTACGTGGCCCGCGCCCAACTTGTGGAAGCGGGACATCGAGTCGACGGTGACCGGGCCCCGGCCCGCCCCCGGGTCCGGCGCAGGCGAAGCGACGGGAGCGTCCGGCTACCGTCATCTGGCCGAATGGCGGCGGAGAGCGTTCGAGGCGGTCCGGATCCCGCTATGTTGAAGCTGGTCAGAGCTGCTGCTGCGCCGGATGGAGGATCCGTGGGGATGGAAGGCAGCGAGGGCGCCGAGCGCCTGCCCCGGCTGAGGCTCGACGAACTCCTGGACGAGTTGCAGGTGCGCATCGACGCGGTGCGCGGCACCCGGGACCGGGTGCACAGCCTGCTGGAGGCGGTCCTGTCCGTCGGCAGGGAACTGGACCTACCGCACGTGCTGCGCCGGATCGTGGAGGCGGCGGTCGCACTCGTGGACGCCGAGTACGGAGCCCTCGGGGTGATCGGCGACGACGCGAAACTCGCCCAGTTCCTGACGGTCGGCGTGTCGGACGAGCAGGCCGAGGCGATCGGCCCCCTGCCATCCGGGCACGGCATCCTCGGTGAACTCATCCGGCACCCGGAACCGCTGCGCCTGGAGGAACTCTCCCAGCACCCGGCCTCGTACGGCTTCCCCGCCAACCATCCCCCGATGCACTCGTTCCTCGGAGTGCCGATCCGGGTCCGCGATGAGATCTTCGGCAACCTGTACCTGACCGAGAAACGCGGCAGCAAGGAGTTCGACGACGAGGACGAGACCGTGCTGTCCACCCTCGCCGTCGCCGCCGGCGTGGCCATCGACAACGCACGCCTCTACCAGGAGGCCCGGTCCCGGCAGCGATGGCTGGAGGCGAACGCGGAGATCACTGCGAGTTTGCTGTCGGGGGTCGAGGAGTCGCGCGTCCTGGAGCTGATCGTCGAGCACGCCCGCGGCATCACGAGCGCGGACCTCGGCGTGGTGGCCCGCCCGGTCGACGGGACGACGGACATCAAGGTGGCGATCGCCACCGGCACCGACGCGGACATGCACCGTGGCCTCACTCTGCCCCGCGAGGGATCGTTCGCGGGTGCCGCCATGGAGGCCAGGGAACCGATCACCAGCCCGGACGTCGCACACGATCCGCGCATTACCGCGGGCCCGCCCCGGTTCGCCGGGCTCGGTCCCGCGGTGGCCGTCCCGATGAGCACCCCCCAGGGGGTGCGCGGCGCACTGCTGCTGGCCCGCGCCCAGGGCGGGCCGCAGTTCGCCGACACCGAGACAGCGCTCCTGCTGGCGTTCGCCGGATCGGCCGCACTCGCCATGGAACTGGCCGAGCGGCGCCGCGGAGCGGAGCAGCTGGCCCAGCTCGAGGACCGCGACCGCATCGCCCGGGACCTGCACGATCTGGCCATCCAGCGGCTGTTCGCCACCGGCATGACCCTGCAGAGCGCGGCACGATTCGTGGACCACCCACAGGCGAGCGAACGACTGTTGCGCGCGGTGGACGACCTGGACGAGACCATCAAGATCATCCGCTCGACGATCTTCGGGCTGCGCGCCCATGACATGGGCCCGGCCCGGCAGGGTCTGCGGGTGCGCACCGCCAAGGTGGTCGAGGAGGCCGTGCCCGCCCTCGGGTTCACCCCCGCGCTGCGCATGGAGGGCCTCATCGACACCGACGTACCCGCCTCCGTGGCCGACGAGGCCGTCGCGGTACTCGGCGAGGCACTGTCCAACGTCGCCCGGCACGCCCACGCAGGCTCAGCCGAGGTGGCTCTGGTGGTCGGCTCCGGAACCCTGACCCTGACCGTGACCGACGACGGCGTGGGACTGCCCGAAGGCGGCCGGCGCAGCGGCCTGGCCAACCTCGCCCAACGGGCGGAGAAGCTCGGCGGGACATTCACCGCTCAGGCGCGGGCCTCCGGTGGTACCCGACTGGAATGGCGCGTACCCGTGAGCCGGTAGACGGAGGGGCCGGTCGTCCCGGCGGCGGGGGCCGTGTGGCGCGGTCTCAGCTGTGGGAGCCGGCGTCCCCGCCGGAGGGCTGGTGCTGTGTGGCGAGCACGGCGGCCTGGATGCGGCGCTCGACGCCGAGTTTGGACAGCATTCGGGAGATGTGGTTCTTGACGGTCTTCTCGGACAGGAACAGCCGTTTGCCGATCTCCCGGTTGGTCAGTCCCTCGCCGATGAGTTCCAGGATCTCCCGCTCGCGGGGGGTGAGTGCGGCCAGTGCCTGGTCGTGCGGTTCGGGCGGTTCGTCCTGCTGTCGCAGACTGCTCATGAGCCGGGCGGTGGTGGCGGGGTCGAGCATGGACTGGCCCGAGGCCACCGTCCGGACCGCGGAGACCAGGTCGGAGCCCTTGATCTGTTTCAGCACGTAGCCGGCGGCGCCGGCCATGATGGCGTCCAGCAGGGCGTCGTCGTCGTCGAAGGACGTGAGCATCAGGCAGGCCAGTTGCGGCATGCGCGAGCGTAGTTCACGGCAGATGCTGATGCCGTCGCCGTCCGGGAGGCGCACGTCCAGGATCGCCACGTGGGGCCGCAGGGCGGGCCCGCGGGCCAGTGCGTGGTCCACGGTGCCGGCGTCCCCGACGACCTCGATGTCCGGCTCGGCGTCGAGCAGGTCGTGCACGCCCCGCCGCACCACCTCGTGGTCGTCGACCAGGAACACCCGGATCGGCGTCTGCGGTGAGAACTGCCCTGCACCGGTCATGCCGGCCCCCTGCCCTGTCTCGCTGTGCTGTGGTCCCATGACCCTGCGATCGTCGCCCACAAGCCCCCCGCACGCCAGGGCCGAACGGACCCATCGGTGACGGAGCGGGCAGGTCAGGGGACGTCGATGCGGCGTCCGCTGATTGCTTCGACATCGATCCGCACCCACATGCTGCGGTCGTCGTCCCCCGGCCACGGCCCGCTGTACACGCGTTTCGCGAGGTGGTGCAGGGTCTCCGGGTCCTCGACCCGGTGGGCGCGGCCGCGGACCAGGACGCTCCAGCCCTGGCTGAGGGCCTCGTCCACGTGGTCCACCTCGAAGACGACTTCGGTCCCGACGACCTCGGCGGGGCCCGAGTCCGGTGCGGTCCTGAAGACGACGGACCGGTCGATCACGCTGTAGTTCATCGGCAGGATGGCCTCGCGGCCGGGAGTGGTCACCGCGACCCGGCCCACGCCATGACGGTTCAGGTGCGCCCAGCACTCCTCGGGACTCAGCTCCAGCAGTCGTGCGTGCGACGAGGCGCGACCGAGGCGGCCGGGTGGAAGGTCGGCCTCGCCTCCGCTGAGCGCCACGACCGTCGTGTCCAGCGCGGCGGCGAGGGTCCCCAGCGTGCCCAGGCCGGGAGCCGCGGTGGACTGCTCCTCGATGAACCGCAGATAACTGGTGGCCATCCCGGACCGGGCCGCGACCTCCTCACGGGTCAGCCCGAGTTCGTCGCGCCGCTTGGCCACGCGCCGCCCCAGGTCACCCGGGGCGGCCGGAAACGGATTCGATGCCATGCCGCTCACCTCCTTGTCGCGAGGCCCTGGACAGAGATCAGAGATCCAGGAAGCTCCCCCTTTGTTGAGCGTGCCCCCATTGCGGTGTCCGCACCAGGGCCGATCGGTCCCACGGGCGGGCGAGAACGGCCTGCCCGGCCCACCCGGACGGTCTTTTCGGCCCCTGCTTCGCGGCCTGGCCCCGTGCGACCGTCACCACAGGGAAAGGGGGAAACGGCCATGGGTGACTCGGTGAGGTTCTGGCGCTGGAGGCGCAATCCGCTGCGACGCGGAACGGATGTCGCGGAGGCATGGACGGGAGTGGCAACCGCGGTGCTGATCGCCGTCGGCGGCCCGGCGGCCGGTGCCGTGACGGCTGTCGCCGTGGAAGACGACGCGCTCCGCCAGAGTCAGGGATTGCGCCAGGTGACGGCTGTCGTGACCGAGAAGGCCGCCGACGCGGTGGAAAACGACTACACCGCCTCCACCGGCAAGGTGCATGCCAGCGTGAGGTGGACCGCGCCCGGTGGAGCCGAGCACACCGGCAGCGCCCGGGTGGACCCGAACACCCAGGCCGGCTCCACCACAGGTGTCTGGGTGGACAGCGACGACGAGCTTCGGGAACCGCCGCTCACCCCGGTGCAGGCCCAGATGCAGGGCCAGGTGTTCGGCGTCTTCGCCGCCATCGGTGCCTGCGGGCTGGTCCTCGCGGGCCGCTGGGCCGTCCGGGTCCGCGTCCACCGCCATCGCGCGCAGGCGTGGGACCGGGAGTGGGCCGAGGTCGAGCCTGTATGGGCCCACCGGAGGGCCTGACAGCACGCGCGCCGTAGAAGGGCCCGGCGCTCGGCGATTCAGTCCCAGACTGCGTCTCAGTCCCAGACGGCGTCGACGACGCCCTCCACCGCGCGGGCGAACCGGGACGCCACCGGCATCAGCGACGGGTCCCCCGGCCTGCCGGAGAAGTGGACGACGCCTTCTTCGACGCGGGCCCGCACCGCCGAAGGCTCACCGGGGAACAGGTAGGCGACGATCTCGCGGTCCACCTCCTCGGCGATCTCCTCGTCCGGGCGCAGGAAGACCTTCAGCAGGTCGCCCCGGCTGACGATCCCGCACAGCATCCCCTCCCCGTCGATGACCGGCAGCCGTTTCACGTGCCGAAAGGCCATGGCCCGTGCCGCCTGAGCCAACGTGGCGTCGGCGTGCACGCACACGGCAGGCGCGCTCATCAGCTCGTCGGCGGTGGTGGCGCCCGCCTTGCCCAGATCCGCCAGCCGCCGCATCTGCTCGCCGCGGGAAGGGGCACTGTCGCGGTACTCCTCCTTGGGCAGCAGGTCCGCCTCGGACACCACACCGACCACCCGGCCCTCACCCTCCAGAACGGGCAGGGCGCTGACCTTCCAGTGCTCCATCGTCGTGACGATCTCCTTGAACGAGGCGTTCCGGCCGACGGCGACGACGGCCTCGGTCATCACATCGGACACGATGTGCGGGCTGCCATGCATGGGTCCTCCTCGGGGCACGTGCCCGTCTCAGCGGTCGGTTGTGCTGCCGGCAGGCCCGTAGAGGTCGAGCAGACGGGTACGGGTGTGCTGGAGGCGGTGAGCGACGATCTCCGCCACCCGGCGGGACACGGCCCGGCCGAAGACCGGATCCGCCTCGCACAGCGCCCGCACGATCGTCGCGTCGTACTCCACCGCCCGCACCGGGCTCTGCGCCTGGGCACCCAGATGCCAGCTGTACGGGGGCAACAGCCACGACCAGCCGAGCAGGTCGCCGTGGCCGAGGGTCTCCACCACGGCGGCTTGCCGGCCGGGAACGTGCAGGTCCAGGGCGACCGAACCGGTGTGGATGACCCAGAATCGGTCGGCGCGTTGTCCCTCTTCGAAAATGCGTGCCCCGGCCGCGAAGGACACCTCGCGGCCCAGTTGCCTCAGGCGCTCGCGGGCCTGCGGCGGCAGCGCATCCAGTAGGCCGGTGGTGGTTGCGGTGGTCATCATGACCCTCCCTGCTGCAACCCGCCGTGTCGCGGCGGCGGGGGATCTGGCGGGCGGCCGTCCGGCGCCCTTCACCTTCAGCCTGTGCTCTGGCGACGGCCGGGCGCTGGGGCCGACCGGCCTGTTGTGGGGCCCGGCCGGTACCGGCTTGCCTTGCCGCCGCGGCCCTGCCCGGAGCGTGCGGTCAGCCGATGGATCCGACCTCGCCCGGATCGGGCCACGGCAGCGCGAACACGATCCGCAGGACGGTGTCGCGCCGGTGTGCCTCGTCGGCCGCCCGGTCCAGGGCGCGCACGGCGGGATCCGATCCGTCCACTCCCACGACGACCTCCCCGTGTGGCATGTGGAGCCCTTCGTGTGGGCTGATCCCGGTGTCGGTCATGGGCGTGTCGTCGTCGTGTCAGCCGACCACGATGCGGCGGCCCGTCACGCTCTGCGGGGTGATGCGGATCCACAGGTCGCGGTCCCCGCCGGCCCACGGCCCGGTGTAGGCGTGCTCGTTCAGCCGCCGGACGGCCGCGGGGTCGGTGACGGTGTGGGCCATGCCGCGGACCAGGACGCTCCAGCCCTGGCTCAGGGTGTCGTCCACCTCGTCGACCTCGAAGGCGCACTTGGTGTCGGTGGCTTCGGCGGGGGTGGCGGCCGCAGAGGTGCGGAAGGCGATCGTGCCGTCCGCGACGCAGTAGTTGACCGGCAGCACGGTCGGTCCCTCGGGCATCGGCAGGGCGAGCCTTCCCACGCCGTGCGAGGACAGCAGGTCCCAGCACTCCTCGCTGCGCAGTTCCACCAGTTCCGCGCGGGCCGCCGCCTGCCCGCGGCCGGGCGGCAGAGCGGCCTCGCCGCCGCTGAGGGCGGACACGCTGGTGTCCAGCGCCATGGCCAGCCCGCGCAGCGTCGCCATACCGGGAGCGGCGGTGGAATCCTGCTCGACGTACCGCAGATAGCCCGGAGCGATGCCCGTGCGGGCCGCCACGTCCTCCCAGGACAGCCCCAGCTCCTCACGGCGCATCGCGATGCGCCGCCCGAGGTCCCCCGGCGCGGTGGCCGTGGAGTGATTCGTCATGACCGGTCAGCTCCTTTCCCCGAGACTCAGCCGGTGAGGGCCACCGCGGTGTGCTGCGGGCCGCCGAGCACGACCTTGAGCGCCGCGGTGTCGGCCGCTCGTCCGAATACGTCGTAGGCCTCCGCCATGTCGTGGAGTTCGAAGGCGTGGGTGACGAGGGAGGACGCGGCAGGAAGGCGTCCGGCTGCCATCATGCGTAGCAGGACCGGGGTCGAGTAGGTGTCCACCAGCCCGGTGGTGATGGTCACGTTCCTGCTCCACAGGTCCTCCAGGTGGAGGGTGGCCGGCGCGCCGTGCACGCCGACGTTGGCCAGGTGGCCGCCCGGCCGGACGATGCGCGTGCACAGCTCGAAGCTGTCCGCAACGCCCACCGCCTCGATCACCACGTCGGCACCGAGTCCATCGGTCAGGTCGTGGACCAGCCGCTCCGGCTGTTCGGCGGCGTTGGCGACGGCCTCGGCCCCAAGGCGCTTGGCCGCGTCCAGACGGGCCTCCGCCAGGTCGATCGCGATGATCCGGTCGGGGGAGTACAGCCGGGCCGTGATGATCGCGGCCAGCCCGATGGGACCGCCGCCGACGACGGCCACGACGTCGCCGGGCCGCACGTGGCCGTTGAGGACGCCCACCTCGTAGGCCGTGGGGAAGATGTCGGTGAGCAGCACCGCGTCCTGGCTGCTCACCGAGGCGGGCAGCGGGTGGAGGGAGACGTCGGCGAACGGCACGCGCACGTACTCGGCCTGCGTTCCGTCGATCAGGTGCCCCAGCACCCAGCCTCCACCGCCCACGCACTGCCCGTAGGCGCCTTCGCGGCAGAAGCGGCACCGGCCGCACCCGCAGATGCAGGAGATCAGGACGCGGTCTCCGGGACGCACCGTCGTGACAGCGGTACCGGTTTCGACGACCTCGCCGACCGCCTCGTGCCCCAGCACGGTGCCGGGGCGCACGTCCGGCACGTCTCCCTTGAGGATGTGCAGATCGGTGCCGCAGATGGTGACGGCGTCGACGCGGACGACCGCGTCGCCGGCGTCCTTGATCCGCGGATCCGGCACCTCCTGCCAGCGGGCCTGCCCCGGCTCCTGGAAAACCCACGCCTTCATGGCCTTCCCCTCCTTCGGGTGCACTCGTGTCCTGCTGCCAGGTTCGTGCGCGGCGCCAGACCGCCGCTTGGGCCGGTCGGACCCGTCACGGGGTCCGACCGGCTCGCCGACCGCTCCTGACCGATGCCGGAATGCCGGAATGCCGGATCCGCGTACCGACACCGGAGGAATCAGCGGCTCGACCGCCAACGAAGCAACGCCTGAGGAGACGTCACACCCGGCTCGTGGTGGGGTCGAAGCGCACATCGACGACACCCTCCACGGAGCGCACCATCCGTGCCACGACCGCTACCAGGGACCGGTCGGCGAGCAGTCCACTCACCGCCACGATCCCGTCGGCCACCCCCCGATGGCCACGGACTGCCACGTCTCGGGGAGGAGCCCGACCACGACGATCCCCGATCCCCGAACCTCACGGGCGATGTCCTCATCGGTGCGGAGGAACACCTTGAGCGGGTCGCCCCGGCTCACCACGCCCTGCGGCGCGCCGTCGGCGTCGACCACGGGCAGCCGCTTCACGCGGTGCAGGGCCATCATCCGCGCCGCCTGCGCCGGCGCTGACACTCATGGCCGCCTCCTTCGGCGAAGGACGGACAAGCCCTCCCGCACCGGTCTCGGAAGCACCGGCACCTGCTGCCATGGGGCCACCCGGCCCCGTGGAGGGGCCCAACGCCCTCTGTGCTGCCCGGGGCTGCGGCGGTCTGCTGGAAAAGGAAGGCACGACTGAGGGAGGCTGCGATGCTGCACGACCGGCTCTCCACCGGCCCGGCCCCGATCCGCACCCGAGGCGGCTGCGAGATCACCGTGTCCCGGTTCGACCCCGCTGAGCTGCCCGTCGGCTCGGGGCGGATCATCCTGGACCTTCCGCAAGAGTGCTTCGGTGAACAGCGAAGCTGGGCGAGCCTGACGCCCGCCGAGGCACATAGCCTGGCCGGTCTGCTGACAACGCAGGCCCGCGCCGTCGAGGAGGAGGAAGCGCGACGAGACGAACCGGCCGGGCACGGTGACGGTCCGCTGGAGGTGCGCCGCATCAGGGGAGACCACTACGCGACCGTCGTACGTGGGCACCGGATCGACACCGACCAGCCGCTCACCGCGGAAGGGACCGACGAAGGCCCCACCCCAGTGGAACTGTTCGTGGCGTCCCTCGCCTCCTGCGTCGCCCATTACGCCGGCCGCTACCTGGACCGGCACCACCTGCCCGGCGACGAGCTGCACGTCAGCGCCCGCTTCACCCAGGCGCCCGGCCCCACCGCCCGCATCGGCACCGTAGGCCTGCGAGTGACGATTCCCGGCCTGCCGCCCGAGCGCGCCGCCGGACTGCTTGCCGTGGCCCGGCACTGCACCGTCCACAACACCCTGGGGGCACCGCCCGAGGTCACCTTCGACCTCACCACCGGCACCGGGAGCACACCGTGAAGGTCTCCCAGTTCATGAACACACCGGTCATCACCATGCCTGCCCGGACCCCCGCGCGGCAGGCAGCGCTGCGCATGGAGGACGCGGCAGTCGGATCCGTCCTCGTTGCCGAGGCCGGCCGGCTGCTCGGGATCGTCACCGACCGCGATCTGGTGGTGCGCTGCCTGGCACAGGGCGCCGACCCGGACACGCCGGTCTCGGAGCTGATGTCGGCGCCGGTGACCACGGTGGACGTCACCGACGACATCGCCGACGCCTACCGGACGTTCCGTCGCTGCGGCGTGCGACGTCTGCCGGTCCTGGACGGTCACCGACTGGTGGGGGTGCTCACCGTCGACGACCTCTTCCTCGACGTCTTCCAGCATCTGGCCGATCTCCTGGGACCTGTGGCCTGGACGGTCCTGAAGGAGCCGCCCGACGACGGCGCCACCGAACTCGCGGCGATCACCAGGTGATGGTTCCACCGGGCCGCCATGATGGGGTTGTCGACCCGGTACATACCGTGACGTGCAGCTGGCCCGGACGAGGTGATCCCGTGGGACTGGGCACGAACCACGACACGACGCCGGCCCTGAAAGGGCTCCCGCAGGGGGAGGCGGAGCAGCGGCTCGTCCGGTACGGCGCCAACGAGGTGGCGCCGCCACCACCGGCTCCTCTGCGGCGTCGCGTGGCACAGCAGTTGCGGGATCCGCTGATCCTGGTCCTGCTCGTGGCCGCTGTCCTCACCCTGGCCACAGGCGACCTTACGGACGCTTGCGTCATCCTGCTCGTCATCACCGTCAACACGGCTGTCGGCGTTGCCCAGGAAGTCCGTGCGGAACGTGCCGTCGCGGCGCTGACGGCGCTCAGCGCACCCGCGGCCCGCGTCGTCCGCGACGGTGAGGAGCGCCGCATCCGGGCGGTGGACGTGGTGCCCGGGGATGTGGTGCTGCTGGGGGAGGGGGACATCGTGCCCGCGGATGGCGAGGTGGTCGAGGCGGCGGCACTTCTGGTGGACGAGTCGTCACTCACCGGCGAGTCCGTCCCGGTGGACAAGGACGCCGGCGGCACGGCGGCGTCGGGCACCGTCGTCGTACGTGGCCGGGGCGCGATCGTCGTCACCGCCACGGGAGCCGCGAGTGCAACCGGCCGCATCGCCTCCCTGATGGGTACGGCACCCGGGCCGACCCCACTGCAACGCAGGCTCGCCGGCTTCAGCCGGGTCCTCGCCGCCGTCACCGTCGTGCTGTGCGCCGTGGTCCTCACGATCGGGCTGCTGCGCGGACAGCCCGTGGAGCTCATGGTCGTCGCCGCGATCAGCCTGGCCGTCGCGGCCGTCCCCGAGTCCCTGCCCGCCGTCGTCACCCTGGGCCTCGCCCTGGGCGCCCGGCGGATGGCCGCCCGCAACGCCATCGTCCGCCACCTGCCGGCCGTGGAGACGCTGGGTTCCGTCACCGTCATCGCCACGGACAAGACCGGCACCCTCACGGAGGGCCGGATGGTCGCGGAACGGTTGTGGACACCGGTCGGCGAGGCCGAGGCACGCGGCAGCGGCTACGACCCGGCCGGCCAGGTGGTGCGGGACGGCGCCGCTGTCACCGCGGACGACGCACCCGACCTGGCCCGCCTGCTGCGTGCCGCCCTGCTGTGCAACGACGCCGGGCTGCAGCCGCCGTCCGGCACTGACGGCGACACGGCCTGGCACGCCCTGGGTGACCCCACCGAGGCCGCCCTCCTCGTCGCCGGCGCACGGCTGGGCCTGGACCGGTCGGCACTCGCACGGGAACTGCCACGCATCGACGAGGTGCCGTTCGACAGCGGCCGCAAAAGGATGACCACCGTTCACCGCGGACCGCACGGCGGCTGCCTCGTCGTGTCCAAGGGCGCACCGGAGGTGATGCTGCGAGCCGGCATCCTGGACGATGGCCCTCATGTGCTCACCGCGGCCGCCAACCGGGCCGACGAGCTGGCACGCCAGGGCTACCGGGTGCTCGCCGTCGCGGCCGGGGACCGCAGCCCGCGCCCTTCGCCCGGCACCCCCGCCGACTGGGAGACCGGACGGTTGCCGCTGCTCGGTCTCGTCGCCATCCTCGACCCGCCCCGCCGCACGGCTGCAGACACCGTCGCCGCCTGCCGCACCGCCGGGATCGTCCCCGTCATGATCACCGGAGACCATCCGCTGACCGCGGGCGCTGTCGCGACCCGCCTCGGCATGCTCGGCGGCGCAGACGGGGCCGCCGTGACCACCGGGGGCGACATCAGGCACGAGACCGTGAGGAACCTCACTGACGCCCGGGTCTACGCCCGTACCACCCCCGAGCAGAAACTCGACATCGTCCAGGCATGGCGGCGCACCGGACATGTGGTCGCCATGACCGGAGACGGAGTCAACGACGGCCCGGCCCTGCACCAGGCCGACATCGGTGTCGCCATGGGACGCCGCGGTACCGAGGTGGCCCGGCAGGCAGCCGACCTCGTACTGGCCGACGACGACCTCGGCACGGTGGTCTCCGCCGTCGAGGAAGGCCGCCGGGTCTACGCCAACGTACGCCGCTTCCTGCTCTACGCCCTGTGCGGAGGCACGGCCGAGATCCTGGTCATGCTCCTCGGCCCCTTCCTGGGCATGCCGCTGCCGCTGCTGCCCGCCCAGATCCTGTGGATCAACCTGCTCACCCACGGCCTGCCCGGGGTCGCGCTCGGCGCCGAGCCCGCCGACCCCGCGGTCATGCGCCGCCCACCCCGGCCACCAGGCGAGAGTGTGCTCGGCGCCGGGCTGTGGTGGCGGATCTTGCCGATGGGCCTTTTCGTCACCGCCGTCACACTGCTCACCGGCATCTGGGCCCACGGCACCGGACGCCCTTGGCAGACGATCGTCTTCCTCGTCCTCGGCGCCACCCAGCTCGGCATCGCCCTCGCATCCCGGGCCCGCCACGGCAGCTGGGCCAACCCCTTCCTGCTGGTCGCCGTCGCGGCCGCCCTCGCCCTGCAGATCGCAGGGGTCTACCTGCCGCCGTTGCGCGTGCTGTTGGGAACCGATCCGCTGTCGCCGGCGGACCTCGGCATCGCCTGCGGCCTGTCCGCACTCGGCTACCTGGCGATGCGCCTTCAGGCCCGGCTTGTCCCGACGAGGTGAACGAGCGCCCGGCCCGGGCGTCGGCCCACTTGACAGGGGGCGGGCACGGTTCGGGCCGGCAGGGGAAACCGCCGGCCCGGATCTTTCATGGTGCGTCGTTCTACCCGAATTCGCCTTGTCGTACGCCGTCCCGGAAGGCTGCCCATTCCTCTGCGTCGAACCGCAGGGGCGGCAGTTCGGGGCGGGCGGAGTCACGGATGGCCACGGATCCGTCACCGAGGTCGGCTACCTCGACGCAGCGGGGCCTGTAGCCATAGGGACATGCGGTGCTCTTGACCCAGTGCGCCTGGGTCAGGTCACGCGCGTACAGGTCGCTCTTTCTCGCTTGCATGGCAAGCTCCAAGCGGTAGTCGGTCGTACCTTTCTTTCTTCTTCCACACTTGCGCTTTCCCCACGGTTGTGCAACGGCAGTTGCCCGCCCCATGAACCCCGAGCGAGCGCCGCCACGGGTGCGCGGTGCTCAGGGGGCGTGGGCGGCGAATCCCGAGGTGCGCCAGGTGCGGCCGTCGGGGAGGACGGCGAGCGCCTCGTATCCGTCCAGTGCCTCCAGCCAGGCGTGGGATCCGTTGCCGCGGGCGAAGGCCGCGGTGGCGTAGGCGTCGGTCATCGTCAGGCCCGGGCCGATGACCGTGAGGGAGACCAGCTCGGTGGCGGGCCCCGCGTCGTGCGGGTCGAGGATGTGGGCGCCTCGCTCGGCGGTGCCGGAGGTGGCGATGGCGAGGTCGCCGCTCGCGGTCACGACGGTGGCCGGCGCTCCCGGGCGAAGCGGGTCGGCGATGCCGATGCGCCATGGTGTGCCGGGGGCCGCCTGGCCCCGCAGGCGGATGTCGCCGCCTCCGTTGACGCAGGTGTGGTGTGCGCCGGCCTCGTGGAGTATCCGGGAGGCGTTCTCGGTGGCCCAGCCCTTGACGAGGCCCGAGGGGTCGAGGGTGCCGCCGGCCGTGATGCTGAACCAGCCGTCGCTGTCGTGGGTCGCCCGGGCGCACAGATCCAGCACCTCGCGCACCTCGGCTGGGCAGTCGGCGAGGCCGATCTCGCCGCGGCCGAGCCGGCTGACGGCGCTTTCCGGCCGGTACGTGGAGAAGACGGCGTCCACGGTGTGCACATGGCGGACGGCACGGTCGAGGCCGGCGCGGATCGCGGACGTGGCCCGGTCCCGGACGTCGAAGGAGAAGACGGTGCCCATGACGTGTTCGACGTGGTGCAGTCCGCGGGCGGGATCACGCACGGGCCCGGTCCAGAGCGCTCTGCAGGGACTGGACGTACCCCTGGCTGGTGTAGCTCGCCCCGGAAACGGCGTCGATGCGGGCGCTCTGGGCACCGAGGGCCTCCTGCGTGAGGCGGGGCAGGGCGTAGGAGGCGATCTGCCGGTCCCTGCCGTTCTCGTCGGGCGCCTGGAGCACCCGGACGGCGGTGATCTTCCCGTCGGCGAGCGTGGCGGCCACCTGCACCGTTCCGTAGGGGGTGCCGACTGGCATACCGGTGAAGGTGCCGGTGGCGGCGCCGTGGCCGCCGGTGGGCGCCGGCTCCGACCGCTGCGGCGTGCGCGACGCCGACGAGGGGGCGGGACCACCCGCCGCCACGGAGGGCTGGTGGGGTTTGAGGAAGAGCATCCCGAGGATCAGGGCACTGGCCCCGGTGGTGGTGAGCACGGCGCGGCGCATGCGGTTCTCCTCAGAACGCGAACGACTCGTGGTGGATGCGGCGGGCGGGAACGCCCGCCTCGCGCAGGGCCCGTACGGCGGCTTCCGTCATGGGCGGCGGGCCGCAGAGGTAGACGTCGTGACCGGCCAGCCCGGGGACGAGAGCGGACAGCGCCTGCGCGGTCAGGGGGGAGTGGTACCGGGCGGGGTCGTCGACCACGTAGTGCACCGTGGCGCCGCGCCGGTGCGCTATCGCGTCGAGTTCGCCGCGCAGCGCGAGGTCCTCCGGTCGGCGTGCTCGGTAGACGAGGGTCACCGGGCCGGGCAGGGTCTCGAAGAGGGCCCGCAGCGGAGTGATGCCGACCCCGCCCGCCAGGAGGAGGACCCGCGAGGCGGTGCGCCGGTCCGCGGTGAACGCGCCGTAGGGGCCTTCCGCCCACACACGGGTGCCCGGGGCCAGCCGGGCCAGGGCGGCGCTGTGGCCGCCCGCGGCCTTCACCGTGATGCGCAGGTGCCGGGGGTGGGCCGGGGCGGACAGCGAGTAGGGGTTGGCGGTCCACCACAGCCCGCGGGCGAGGAAGCGCCAGCGCAGGAACTGTCCCGGCGCGCCGCCCAGCTCGTCCAGGTGCTCACCGGCGAGATGGACCGACACGATCCCGGGTGCTTCGGGGTGGACGGCGACGACCTTCAGCTTGTGCCGCAGCCCGCGCCGGAGCGGGACGGCGAAGCGGTACCAGGCGACCAGGGCGGCGGCGCCGGCGTAGAGGGCGTACCAGGCGGCCTGGGCGGCCCGGTCGCCGACGAAGTCCGCTCCGTTGGACAGCTGGTGCCCGAAGGCGAGGAAGATCGCCAGGTAGGTGGCGAAGTGCAGGTAGTGCCAGGTCTCGTAGCTCATCCTGCGGCGGGCGGCCCGCGCGGAGAGCGCGCCCGTCGCGACGAACAACACGAACCCGGCGGTGCCCTTCAGGAGATCCGGATAGTCCAGGACGAGTGTCGTGGTCTGCCTCGTGAAGGAGGTGTGGGTGGCGGCGGAGTAGCCCCAGACGATCAGCAGCGTGTGGGCGAGGGCCAGCGAGACGGTGCAGCGTCCGCCCCAGGCGTGCCAGCGGGCGAGCCGGTCCGTTCCGACACCGTGGTCGATGAGGGGGACGCGGGCCATCAGGACGAGCAGGACCGCGCAGGCGTATCCGGCCACGAGGCCGGTGATGCGGCCCGCACCGGTGAGCCAGCCCGCCGGACCGACCACCGAGGTCGTATCGGCCCACCACAGCGCCAGGACCCCCGCGGCGCCCGCCCAGATCGCGAGTGGCGCGAGCAGCGGGACGGGACTGCGGCGCGGCCGCCGGTGGTGCAGTCCGCGACCGGTGCGCGTGGTGGTGGAGGTGGTGGCCATGGGGCTCCCAGGAGCGTCATCGTCGTCGGGCGCCCCAGCATCGCCACCCAACCTCTGTGTTTCCTCTGATCCGGGCGGCCCAGCGGGAACTCAGAGGAAACGCAGAGGTGCCCCGGGCCCGCGGGGGCGCGTGCGCGAGGGATGCTGTACTCACCATGGAAGACAGCCGAACAGCACCCCCCGGCATGCACCGCCCCGACGGGAGCCCCGTGCGCGTCCTGGTCGTCGACGACGAGCCCGATGTCACCGACGTGCTCTCCGCCGCCCTGGCCGCAGAGGGCTGCCAGGTACGGACGGCCGCCGACGGGGCGTCCGCGCTCACCACCGCCCGGGGCTTCCGGCCCGACGCGGTCGTCCTTGACTGGATGCTGCCCGACGTCGACGGCCTGCACGTCCTGCGAGAGCTGCGGCGCGACGCCGACCGCGTGTGCGTGCTGTTCCTGACGGCGCGTGACGCGGTCGAGGACCGCGTCGCGGGCATCACGGCGGGCGGCGACGACTACGTGACCAAGCCCTACAGCCTGGAGGAGGTCATCGCCCGGCTGCGGGGTCTGCTCCGCCGGGCCGGGATGACCGCCGGGACCGACGTGAACCGGCTGGTCGTCGGGGACCTCACGATGGACGAGGAGGCCCGGGAGGTCCGCCGGGCCGGCACCCTGGTCGAACTGTCCCGGACCGAGTTCGAGCTGCTGCGGTTCCTCATGCGCAACCCGCGCAGGGTGCTGTCCAAGAACCAGATCCTCGACCGGGTCTGGGCGTACGACTTCGGTGGCCAGGCCCATGTCGTCGAGCTCTACATCAGCTATCTGCGCAAGAAGATCGACGCGGGACGCCCCCCGATGATCCACACGGTCCGAGGCGTCGGATACGTCCTCAAGTCCGAGGCGCCATGAGACGACTTCCTCCCCGCACCCTGCGGGGGCAGCTCACCGCCGGGCTCCTCGTCCTGCTGGCCGTGGCGTGCGCCGCCGTCGGTGTGACCACCGTCCTCGCGCTCAAGGGCTTCCTGCTGGGACGACTGGACGAGCAGCTCACGGCCGCCGGCGGGCGCTTCGCGGCCAGCCTGGAACACGAGAGGACGCCCGACGCGGACAACCGCCCCGACACCCGGGGGCAGGCCGACGCGACCTTCGGCGCCCGCCTGCTGGGCGGCGACGTCACCCATGCCGCCGTGGTCGACGACGCGGCCGACCGGCCCCTGGCGCTCTCCGCCGGCGACCGCCACGCCCTGGCCCGCGTCCCGGCCGACGGAAGGGGACACAGCATCCGCATCGCCTCGCTCGGCGCGTACCGCGTCACGGCGGTACGCGGCGACGACGGCGACGTACTGCTCACCGGACTTCCCCTGCACCCCGTCGAAGCGACGCTGCACCGCCTCGAAGCCGTGGAAGCCGTGGTCTTCGGCGCGGCACTCCTCGCCACGGGCATCGCCGGGACCCTCTGGGTCCGGGTCAGCCTGCGCCCCCTGCACCGGGTCACCGAGCACGCGTCCGCTGTCGCCCGCCTGCCCCTGGCCAGTGGCGAGGTCGCCATGCCACGGCCCCTGCCGGACACCGACCCGCGCACCGAGGTCGGCCAGGTCGCCGCCGCGCTCAACCACATGCTCGGGCATGTGGAGGACGCCCTGGTCCGGCGCCAGGCCGGCGAGGAACGGCTCCGGCACTTCGCCGCCGACGCCAGCCACGAACTGCGCACCCCCGTCGCGAACATCAGGGGCCACGCCGAACTCGCCCTTCGCCACGGGGGCCCCGTCCCCGCCGACATCCGCCACGCCCTCGAACGCATCCAGTCCGAGTCGCAGCGCATGACGCACCTCGTCGACGACCTCCTGCTGCTGGCCCGTCTCGACGCGGGACGCCCGCTCGAGCACGAACACGTCGACCTGACCAGGCTGGTCCTCGACGCCGTCGACGACGCCCGCGCCGCGGGACCCGGTCACCGCTGGGTCCTGGACCTTCCCGAGGAACCCGTCGTGGTGCCCGGAGACGGCCACCGTCTACAGCAGGCCCTCGGGAACCTCCTGGCCAACGCCCGCACCCATACTCCCGCCGGTACGGAAGTGACGGTCGCCCTCACCTCGGACGCCGACGGCGCCCGTCTCACCGTCAGCGACAACGGACCCGGGATCCCGGCGGAACTCCAGCCCGAGGTCTTCACCCGCTTCGTCCGAGCCGACCAGGCCCGTTCGCGCAGCACGGGCAGCACCGGCCTCGGACTCGCGATCGTCCACGCGATCGTCACCGCCCACCACGGCACCGTCGAGGTCACCAGCCGCCCCGGGCACACCGCCTTCCGGGTGACCCTTCTCGATCGATCCGCCCGGGTGCGGGAGGGCCGGTAAGCCGAGTCGCAGGATGGGCTCGGCCGGCTGACGACCGGGCGGGAGGCGGCGCATGCTCGGATCGGCCGACGCTGTACGTGTGGTCGCGGCGGCAGCGAGGACTGTTGGTCGCTGTCGCTGTCGCTGTCGCTGTTGCTGTTGCTGTTGCTGTTGCTGTTGCTGTCGCGCCCGCGCTCGCCCTGCACATCGCAGCTGCCCGCCTGCCGCCGCTGCGCGCGCCGTTGGGAAGCGGTCCGTCGTCGGCGATGGACCTCGGCCCCGCCTGTGGCCTGTCCACACTCGGATACCTCGTGGCGTCCGGGCCAGAGGTCCGGTCCGGCCCCGACAGCGAGGGCCGCACCGCACTTCGCGCAGACCTGGTCCTTCCGCGCGCCGCCGGTGGGGTGCGGGGCGCTTGTTCAAGCGGGCCGCTCCCCCTGGTGCGGCCGCACCCGTCGGCGAGCATCCTGTGATCATGGCCATCGCCGTTGCCGTACCGGCTGCGCTCCTGGCCGCCTGCTGTTTCGCCGTGGCGGCCGTGCTGCAGCAAGAGGCCGCAGCGACCATGCCCGCGAGGGAGTCCCTCCGGCCCCGGCTGATCTGGGCTCTGGCCCATCGGCCGCTGTGGCTGGCCGGTATCGCGCTGTCGGCCTTCTCCTTCGTCGTTCAGGGCGTGGCCCTCGCCTTCGGCCCGCTGGTGCTCGTGCTGCCGTTGGCCTCGACGGACCTCCTCTTCGCCCTGCCGCTCCTGGCCTGGCGCCGCCGTCGGAAGCTCACCAGACGGGACGTCACAGGCGCGGTATGCACCGCTGGCGGCGTGGCCGCCTTTCTGACCGTGCTGCCCTACTCAGCGGGTGCGGTCCGGCCCGATGCCCGGGACTGGCTGCCGCTCCTGGCGGTCGTCGCGGCTTGTGTCACCGCGCTGGTGCCTGCCGGTCTGCGGTCCTCCGGAAAGGTTCGCGCGGGAGTGTATGCGGCGGCTGCCGGACTGCTTTTCGCGTTGCTGGACGCGCTGACGAGGAGCGCGGCAGGTCTGTTCAGGGACCGGGGGCCGGCCGCGCTGACGCATTGGGAGCCGTACGCACTGATGTTCGTCGGCGGAGCAGGGCTGCTGCTGGCTCAAAGCTCGTTCCAGGCCGGATCGCTGGCGGTCAGTCTTCCCCTCATCGACACCATCGAGCCGATCGGCGCCGTCCTGGCCGGCGCCGCCGTCTTCCACGAACGCCTGGCCACGTCCGGGCACCTCGCCGTCCAGGTCCTCGGCGCGGCCCTGGCCGTGACCGGCATCGTCATCCTCGACAGGTCACCGCTGGTGCGCACGTGAACGCCGGTTCATCGGCAGTGCGAGGGATCGCCCGCACGTCCCGGTCCTCATGCGCACGCCCCGGACTCCCGCCCGCGGAACCTCGGCAACCCTTCTCCTGGCGAATGCCGGTCCGCGACGCCCCGCGGTGTCCCGGCCAGTCCGGTTGGCCCGTTCCGCGGAAACCATGGTGAGTGCGGGGCGCGGATACGGGGACGGTCAGGCACCGTCAGGGCTGCCGGACACGGTGGGCAGCACGGTCAGCAACATGATCGTGGGTTCGATGGCGCGCACGGTGTGGGGCAGCCGGGAAGGCAGGTGGACCCAGCTGCCGGGTGTGGCCACCCTCTTCTCCTCGCCCAGCACGAGGTGGAGGCGGCCTTGGACGACTTGGATGACCACGGGCAGGGCCGAGGTGTGTTCGGTCAGCTCCTGGCCGGCGGCGAACGCGAAACCGACCAGGCGCAGCCGCTCGTCGCGGTACAGGACGCGGCTGAGCGTGCCGTCCTCCGGTATGGGCAGCTCGGCGGTCAGGTCGTCGATCACGGTGGCGGTCATGCGGGTGCTCCTTGCTGCGTGGCTGCTGCCGTGGGAGCGGCGAGCAGGCTGATCGCGCACAGGTGGTCCCGGTGGCGGTGGAAGGTGCTGCGCATGTGTCGGACGCGTCGCCGGGCCGCCGCGTCGCGGACCACGCGGCCGGCGATGGCCAGTGCTCGCGTCAGCCCCTCGTCGGCGACGAGCCGCCGTGGTTCGAGCAACGCCATCGGCGCCGTCCTGAGGCCGGTGACGGTGAAGCCCGCGTCGGTCAGCAGCTCGCTCCAGCCGGTCGCGGTGAGCGGGCGGGCGCCGACGTGCATCGCGCCGCCCAGGTCGGCGGTGATCTCTTCGGCGAGGGCCGGGTCGATGTCGTCCGGTACGAGGCACAGTTCATGGATGGCGTAGCGGCCGCAGGACTCGGCGAGCAGACGGCGTGCTTCCCCTACGACGCGCCGCTTGGCGGGTTCGGGCCGCATGCTCAGCATCGCCTCCCCGTACACGACGGTGGCGCAGCCGGCCGGCAGGCCGCTGTTCGCGGCGTCCGCCCGCACAACGCGGATCTCGGTCGGCCCTGGAGATGTGAGAGTGCGCAGCCGTGCCACCGCGGCGGGATCACGGTCGACCGCGGTGTAGGCCGCGGGAGCGCGCGCGAGTGTCAGCCGGGCGGTGGCCCCCAGACCGGCGGCGAGCTCCACCACCTTGTCGTCGGGGCCGACGGCCAGGGCGTCGAGCATCCACCGGGTCAGCTCCAGCCCTCCGGGACGCAGGACACGCTTGCCCAGGCGGCCCAGCATCCAGTGACCGGGCATGCGGGCGACTTCCCGCCCGTCGCCAGGGAGCACCGCCGCCGCCTCATCGGGGAGCGGGTGATCGTGGTCTGTCGTCACCATGGAGGATGCCTCCGCTCTGTCGTCTCCCCCCTCGTGATCCGCTCTGGGCCCGACTCGATCCGCTGGGGCAGCGGCCCGCGGATCAGCCGGGTCGGGCATCGAACTCCGGGCCGGCGGCCCGGAGTCCGACGCGATCCGTACGAAGACGCCGTCGCGCGGCGTCACCCGGGAGCGCGGGCCGGTCCGTGACAGCCGTTCGTGTTCGGCGAGGTCGCTCACCACGGTCGCCCGAGGTGTCCGGGCGGAAGTCGGCCGAGAACCGCCGGCAGCGCCTTCCGGGTGTGGACGACACAACCGACCGGTACCTTGGCCGACAGGCGCAGACGCTCCTGCCGAGCCGGTACGGGAAAGCCGTCGTCGAGGACCATCACTTCATGCTGCCTCCTCGGCCGGGGCCTTCGTAGGGCCGGACGGCCCCGGGAGCAGGGCCGTGCTGCAGGCCGCCTGCTCCCTCCCCGCTCGGCCGGGCAGGTGGGTGCTGCGGGAGGACGTCCCCTTCGCCGGCCCGCCGAATGAGGAAGAGGACCAGCGGGCAACGATGAGGCCGGATGGCCCAACCCTCCGGGGCATCCGAGTGCGGATAGTGGCATGAGGCCCTGGCACGTCTCGGAGTTCGGGGTCGTAATGGCGACACGAAAGGACGGGCCGGATGCTCCAGCCGTCGAGGAGGCAGCACGGTAGGCCTGGTGCGCCTGGGCACGGGCAGGCGTGGCTGATGCAGGCGCTGGCCACCGTCGGTTTCGCCCTCGACTTCTGGGCCTGGGCGTTGCTGAGCCCGCTGGGCCCGCGTTTCAAGGACGATCTGGGTCTGAGTTCGTTCCAGCAGTCGCTGCTGGTCGCCGTCCCCGTGGTGGTCGGCTCGCTGGGCCGGATCCCGGTGGGTGCGCTGACCGACCGGTACGGCGGGCGGGTGATGTTCCCGCTCGTCTCGGCGGCCACGGTGGTGCCGGTGCTCTACCTCGGTCTGGCCGGCCACTCCTCGCTCGGCGCTCTGCTGGTGGGAGGGTTCTTCCTCGGCATCGCCGGCACGGCGTTCGCGGTCGGCGTGCCCTTTGTCAACGCCTGGTTCCCGCCGGAGAGGCGCGGGCTCGCCATCGGCGTCTTCGGGGCCGGCATGGGGGGCACCGCGATCAGCGCGCTGACCACGGTCAAGCTGGTGGACGCGCACGGCATGGCCGGTCCCTTCCTGATCACCGCCGGGGTGCTGGCGGTCTACGCGGTGGTGGCCGCCCTGGTGCTGCGCGACGCCCCCGGTCGTACGGTGACCGCCGACCCGCTGGCCCGCCGTCTCGCCGCCACCTTGAAGCTGGGGATCACCTGGCAGGCGTCCGCCCTGTACGCGGTGGCCTTCGGTGGCTACGTCGCCTTCTCCGTCTACCTGCCCACCTATCTGAGGACCGGCTACGGCCTGACCCAGGCGGACGCGGCGAACCGGATGGCCGGTTTCGTGCTGCTGGCGGTGGCGATGCGCCCGGTCGGCGGCTGGCTGTCGGACCGGATCGGACCGGTGCGGGTGCTCGCCGGCGTGCTGGCCGTGGTCGTCGCCGGAGCCTTCGTGCAGGCGTTCACGCCGTCCCTGCCACCGGTGGGCACCATCGCGTTCCTGGCGATGGCCGCCGCGCTCGGCGCGGGCAGCGGCGCCGTGTTCGCCCTGGTCGCGCTGCTGGCCCCGGCCGGCAAGCTCGGCTCGGTCACCGGCGTGGTCGGTGCCGCGGGTGGCCTCGGCGGCTTCGTGCCGCCGCTGGTGATGGGCTCGCTGTACGGCGCCTACGGTTCGTACGCCCTCGGTCTGGCGCTGCTCGCGGTGGTGGCCGCCGCAGCCCTGGCCTTCACCGCCATGGCGGTACGCCACACGGTCACCCGGCGCGTCCCCACGGCCCGGATCCACTCGATGAGCAAAGGAGCGAGCGGTGTGTGAATACTGCGACTGCCAGGCGGTCGCGTCCATCGACCAGCTCACCACGGAACACGAGACGGTGGCGAACCTCATCGGCCACGTACGCGAGGCCCACCGTGACGGCGACCCCGCGCGGATGGCGGAGACCGCCCGCCGGATCGCCGCCGTCCTGGAGCCGCACACCCGGGTCGAGGAACACGGGCTCTTCCCCGCCCTGGCCGACGACTTCCCGGACCAGTTGGCCGTCCTGGAGGCCGAGCACCGCCGCATCGAAGCCGTACTGGCCGAAGCCGCCGACGGCACCCCGGTCGACCCCGGCTGGGCGGAACGGCTGACGGATGTGCTCGCTCTCCTGCGCGAGCACATCCTCAAGGAGCAGGACGGCGTCTTCCCGGCCGCGCTGGCCTACCTCAGCACCGAGCAGTGGGAGGCCGTCGAGGCGGTGCGCGCACGGATCGGCCCCCGCATGCCGCAGCCGTCCGGCTGAGGTCCGTGAGCCCCGTCATCGCCCCACTCTCCCATTCGGGACCCTCTGCCGCCGCGCCTTGCGCTGCCCGGCGGGGCGGCGATCCCCGGATCCGAGGTGTGGGCGCCGGTGATGGTGGCAATGCGCGGGATGGCGTTCCCTGAGAGAACCGAAGCGAGCATCCGAGGGGCCGGCGGGGTCCGGGGAGGAGCGGCACGGTGGGTACGGAGACCGAATCGACATCGGCACGCGAGGGCGGGAGGCCCACGCCGGGCCTGGACGGCGAACTGACGGAGGCGCTGGTGCGCTCGCGCCGGTTCTTCACCCGGGCAGAGGTCTCGGCCGACCTGCGCACGCTGCACAAGCGCGGCGGTCGCCGGGCGGACGAGTTCTACCGGGACCGCTGGTCGCACGACAAGGTGGTCCGCTCCACCCACGGGGTCAACTGCACCGGCTCGTGCTCGTGGAAGGTGTACGTCAAGGACGGCATCATCACCTGGGAGGCCCAGCAGACCGACTACCCCTCGGTCGGCCCCGACCGCCCCGAGTACGAGCCGCGCGGCTGCCCGCGCGGTGCCGCCTTCTCCTGGTACACCTACTCGCCGACCCGGGTCCGTTACCCCTATGTCCGAGGGGTGCTGCTGCAGATGTACCGGGAGGCCAGGGGACGGCTCGGCGACCCCGTCGCGGCCTGGGCGGACATCGTCTCCGACCCGGAGCGCGCCCGCCGGTACAAGGCCGCACGCGGCAAGGGCGGCCTGGTACGCGCCTCCTGGGACGAGGCCGTGGAGATGATCGCCGCCGCCCACGTGCACACGATCAAGAAGTACGGGCCCGACCGGCTGGCCGGCTTCTCGCCGATTCCCGCGATGTCGATGGTCTCGCATGCCGTCGGTGCCCGCTTCTATTCGCTGCTCGGCGGCGTGATGCTCTCCTTCTACGACTGGTACGCGGACCTTCCGGTGGCCTCCCCGCAGGTTTTCGGCGACCAGACCGACGTACCGGAGTCCGGCGACTGGTGGGACGCCGGCTATCTGATCATGTGGGGTTCCAACCTCCCGGTGACGCGCACCCCGGACGCCCACTGGATGGCCGAGGCCCGCTACCGGGGGCAGAAGGTGGTGGCGGTCTCCCCGGACTACGCGGACAACGTGAAGTTCGCCGACGAGTGGCTGGCCGTCCAGCCCGGCACGGACGGGGCCCTGGCCATGGCGATGGGCCACGTCATCCTCCGGGAGTTCTTCGTCGACCGCCGGACCCCGTACTTCGAGAACTACGTGAAGCGGTACACCGACCTGCCGTTCCTGGTCGCCCTGGAGGAGCGGGAGCCGGGCAGGTACGCGCCGGGGAAGTTCCTGACCGCTGCCGACCTGGGCGGCGAGCAGGCGGCGGCCGAGCACGCGGAGTTCCGCACGGTCCTGCTGGACGCCGAGGGCCGGCCGGTGGTGCCCAACGGCACCCTCGGCGACCGGTTCGGCGAGTCGGGCGCCGGGAGGTGGAACCTCGATCTGGGAGGCGTCGAACCGCTGCTGTCCGCCGAGGGCGGCGGCGAGGCCCCGGTCACGGTGGAACTGCCCCGCTTCGACGCCCCGGACGGCAGCGCGGGAGTCCTGCGGCGCGGCGTTCCGGTGCGGCAGATCGCCGGGCGGCTGGTGGCCACCGTCTTCGACCTGCTGCTGGCCCGGTACGGGGTGTCCCGGGACGGCCTGCCCGGCCGGTGGCCGACGTCGTACGACGACGCGGAGGAGCCCTGCACCCCGGCCTGGCAGGCCCCTATCACCGGGGTGGACGCCGAGAAGGCCACGCGGATCGCGAGGGAGTTCGCGGCCAACGCCGAGGAGTCCCGCGGCCGTTCCATGATCATCATGGGGGCGGGGACCAACCACTGGTTCCACTCCGACACCATCTACCGGGCGTTCCTGACGCTCACCACGCTCACCGGCTGCCAGGGCGTCAACGGCGGCGGCTGGGCCCACTACGTCGGCCAGGAGAAGGTCCGCCCGCTCACCGGCTACTCGGCGATCGCCACCGCCTCCGACTGGAACCGCCCGGCCCGGCAGATGATCCAGACGGCGTACTGGTACCTGCACAGCGACCAGTTCCGCTACGACCCGTTCTCCGCCGCGACTTTGGCCGCGGCCGGGGAAGGCGGCCGGTTCGCCGGGCAGACCACCGCCGACGTGATCGCCGCCTCCGCGCGCATGGGCTGGATGCCCTCGTACCCGACCTTCGACCGCAACCCGCTCGACCTCGCCGACGAGGCCGAGGCAGCCGGGCGCCCGGTCGGCGAACACGTGGTGGGCGAACTGAAGGCCGGGCGGCTGGGCTTCGCCGGAGAGGACCCGGACGCGCCGGAGAACTTCCCGCGCGTGCTCACCGTGTGGCGGGCGAACCTGCTCGGCTCCTCGGCGAAGGGCAACGAGTACTTCCTCAGGCACCTGCTGGGTGCCGAGTCCTCGGTCCGCGCGGCCGAGGCACCGCCTCAGGCCCGCCCGCTGGACGTGGTGTGGCGACAGGAGGCGCCGACCGGCAAGCTCGACCTGCTGCTCACCCTCGACTTCCGGATGACCAGCACCACCCTCTACTCGGACGTGGTGCTGCCGGCCGCCACCTGGTACGAGAAGCACGACCTGTCCAGCACGGACATGCACCCGTTCGTGCACGCCTTCAACCCGGCGATCGCCCCGCCCTGGCAGACCCGCACCGACTTCGACGCCTTCCACACCATCGCCCGGGAGTTCAGCCGCCAGGCCGCCGGGCATCTCGGCGTCCGCACGGACGTGGTGGCGGCCCCGCTGCTGCACGACACCCCGGACGCCCTGGCCACCCCGCACGGCCGGGTCCGTGACTGGAAGGCCGGAGAGTGCGAACCGGTCCCCGGCCGCACCATGCCCAAGCTCGTCACCATCGAACGCGACTACGGCGCCGTCGCCGCGAAGATGGCTGCGCTCGGCCCCCTGCTGGACACTCTCGGCGCCACCACCAAGGGCGTCACCTTCCATGTCGACCGGGAACTGGAGTACCTGCGGCTCAAGAACGGCACCGTGCGTGGGGGACCGGCCGACGGCCGCCCACTACTGGCCCGGGACGTGCACGCCTGCGAGGCGATCCTCGCCCTGTCCGGTACCACCAACGGCCATCTGGCCATCCAGGGCTTCCGCACGCTGGAAGCCCGTACCGGCACCCGCCTGGCGGACCTGGCGGCCGAGCACGAGGGCAAGCAGGTCACCTTCGCCGACACCCAGGCCGCCCCCGTGCCGGTCATCACCTCTCCGGAGTGGTCCGGGTCGGAGACGGGCGGGCGCCGCTACTCGCCCTTCACTGTCAACGTCGAACGCCTCAAGCCCTGGCACACCCTCACCGGCCGCCAGCACTTCTACCTCGACCACGACTGGATCGCCGCCCTGGGCGAACAACTTCCGGTCTATCGCCCCCCACTGGACATGCACGCGCTCTTCGGGGAGCCACGTGTCGGGGACAGCGGGGAACTCGGCGTCACCGTGCGGTACCTCACCCCGCACAACAAGTGGTCGATCCACTCCGAGTACCAGGACAACCTGTTCATGCTGTCCCTCTCCCGGGGCGGGCCCGCCATCTGGATGTCCACCGCCGACGCGGCGAAGATCGGCGTGCAGGACAACGACTGGATCGAGGCTGTCAACCGCAACGGTGTGGTCGCCGCCCGGGCGGTCGTCTCGCACCGCATGCCGGAGGGAACCGTCTACATGCACCACGCCCAGGACCGCCTCATCGACGTGCCCCGCACCGAGACCACCGGCCGCCGCGGCGGCATCCACAACTCCCTGACCCGCCTGCTGATCAAGCCCAGCCATCTCATCGGCGGCTACGCGCAGTTGTCGTACGCCTTCAACTACCTCGGCCCGACCGGCAACCAGCGCGACGAAGTCACCGTCATCCGCCGCCGCACGCATCAGGAGGTGACGTACTGATGCGGGTGATGGCCCAGATGGCGATGGTGATGAACCTCGACAAGTGCATTGGATGCCACACCTGCTCGGTCACCTGCAAACAGGCGTGGACCAACCGCACCGGCGTCGAGTACGTGTGGTTCAACAACGTCGAGACCCGGCCCGGCCAGGGCTACCCCCGCCGCCACGAGGACCAGGACACCTGGCAGGGCGGCTGGGAACTGAACAAGCGGGGCCGGCTGGCGCTGAAAGCGGGCGGCCGGTTCAAAAAGCTGATCCAGATCTTCTCCAACCCCAAACTCCCCGCGCTCGACGACTACTACCAGCCGTGGACGTACGACTACGCGACGCTCACCAACGCCCCGCTGCAGGAGCACACGCCGGTCGCCCGCCCCAAGTCCCTGATCACCGGCAAGGACATGAAGATCTCCTGGTCCGCGAACTGGGACGACGATCTCGGCGGCTCGGACCGGCACGGCGAGAAGGACGTGCTGCTCGGACAGGTGTCCGAGAGGATCAGGCTGGAGTTCGAGCAGACGTTCATGTTCTACCTGCCGCGAATCTGCGAGCACTGCCTCAACCCGTCCTGCGCGGCCTCCTGCCCTTCCGGCGCGATCTACAAGCGCACCGAGGACGGCATCGTCCTGGTCGACCAGGACCGCTGCCGCGGCTGGCGGATGTGCGTGACGGGATGCCCGTACAAGAAGGTCTACTTCAACCACCGCACCGGCAAGGCCGAGAAGTGCACCTTCTGCTTCCCGCGCGTGGAGGTCGGCCTGCCGACGGTCTGCTCGGAGACCTGCGTCGGCCGGCTGCGCTACATCGGCCTGGTCCTCTACGACGCCGACAAGGTGCTCGAGGCCGCCTCCACCCCGGACGACACCGGCCTTTACGAGGCCCAGCGCCAGGTCTTCCTCGACCCGGACGACCCGCGGGTCGTCCGCGAGGCCGAGCGGGCGGGCATCCCCCGGGACTGGATCGAGGCCGCTCGGCGCTCCCCGGTCCACGCTTTGATCAACACCTACAAAGTGGCACTGCCGCTGCACCCGGAGTACCGCACCTTGCCCATGGTCTGGTACATCCCGCCGCTGTCTCCGGTGGTCGACGCCGTCCGCGGCACCGGACACGACGCCGAGGACCACCACAACCTCTTCGCCGCCGTCGACGCCCTGCGCATCCCCGTGGACTACCTCGCCCAGCTGTTCACGGCCGGTGACCCCGCGCCCGTCGACGCGGTGCTGCGCCGCCTGGCCGCCATGCGCTCCTACATGCGCGACATCAACCTCGGCCGCGAGCCCGACGCCGCCATCCCCGAGAAGGTCGGCATGAGCGAGGAGCAGATGTACGACATGTACCGGCTGCTGGCGCTCGCCAAGTACGACGAGCGGTACGTCATCCCGCCCGCCCACGCGGAACAGGCCCACAAACTCGAGGAACTGGCCACCGAATGCAGCCTGGACTACGAGGGCGGCCCCGGCATGGGAGGCTCTGGTCCCTTCGGTGAGACGTCCGGTGGTGCCGCCGCGGTGGCCGTGGAAACCTTCCACGCCCTGCGCGACCGGCAGACCTCCGACACCCCCGCGGCCCCCACCGACCTGGCCACCCGGGTCAATCTCCTCAACTGGGACGGCAAGGGCTCCCCACCCGGCCTCTATCCACCCAGGCCCGCCGGGAGCAGCAAGCGTGCCACCGACACGGACAGCGGCGGGGAGGCCGAGCCGAAGCCATGAGAAGAACGATCACATCGAAGGCGGGCCATGCCGAGCCGTGGCACGCCCACGCCTGGCAGACCCAGTCCCTGCTTCTCGCCTACCCCGACGAGCACGAGCAGTTCACGCGCTACCTCTCCCTGGCCCGCCGCACGGCCGTCCCGCTGCCCGGACCCGTGAGGGATCCCCTGCTCGCCTTCGTCGAGCACGCCGAACGCACTACGCCGGCCGATCTGGCGGCGGCGTACGTGGCCACCTTCGACCACCGCAAGCGCTGCTGCCCCTACCTGACCTACTACGCCCACGGGGACACCCGCAAGCGCGGCATTGCCCTCCTGCGGCTGAAGCAGACCTACGCCGCCGCGGGCCTGCGCCTGAGCGAGGACGAGCTGCCCGACCACCTGGCCGTCGTCCTGGAATTCGCGGCCGCGGATCCGCCCGCCGGACGCCGTCTGCTGACCGAGCACCGCGCCGGAGTGGAGCTGCTGCGCCTGGCCCTGCGGGAGGAGGGGTCCGCATGGGCGGCGGTACTGGATTCCGTCTCGGCCACGCTCCCACCGCTCAAGGGCGACGAGCGCGAGGCCGTCGCCCGGCTCGCCGCCGAGGGGCCACCCGACGAACAGGTCGGCCTCGCCCCCTACATGCCCCCGCAGTTCATGCCCGACCCGGCAGGAGGCCCATGATGACCGCGCCCGCGCAGCCCTTCCCCCTGGCCGCCGAGAGCGGGACCGGCGGCATCCTGCTGTGGGTCGTCCTGCCGTACGTCTGCCTCGCGATCTTCGTCCTGGGCCACATCTGGCGCTACCGCTACGACAAGTTCGGCTGGACCACCCGCTCCTCCCAGCTCTACGAGCGGCGCCTGCTGCGCATCGGCAGCCCGCTGTTCCACTTCGGCATCCTCGTGGTGCTCCTCGGCCACATCGGCGGACTGGTGATCCCCAAGAGCTGGACCGCGGCGGTCGGTGTCAGCGAGGACGCCTACCATCTGTCCGCCGTCGTCCTCGGCTCCATCGCGGGGATCTGCACACTGGGCGGCCTGGCCATCCTGGTCTACCGGCGGCGCACGGTGGGCCCGGTCTTCTCCGCCACCACGAAGAACGACAAGGCGATGTACGTCTCGCTCACCGCGACCATCGTTCTCGGCCTGGCCGCCACCGTCGTCGCCAACCTCGTCGGCGGCGGCTACGACTACCGGGAGACCATCTCCGTCTGGTTCCGCTCGGTCTTCTACCTGCAGCCCGACCCCTCCCGGATGACCGGGGCACCGGTTCTCTTCCAACTGCACGCCCTCAGCGCCATGCTGCTCTTCGCGTTCTGGCCCTTCACCCGCCTGGTCCATATGCTCACCGCGCCACTGGGGTACCTCACCCGCCCCTACATCGTCTACCGCAGCCGGGATGTCCAACTCGGCGCGCGCGCTCCCCGCCGAGGCTGGGAACGCATCGGATGAAATCATCCCATCCTGTGGGGCTGGGGGCGGTCGTGCCGCGGTGTGCGGTGTGCGGTGTGCGGTGCGGGGGCGCCGGGTGCCCGTGCATCAGGCGGGCAAGGCACGACTTCGGCGAAGCGTCGACGGCGCCGTGGCCGAGGGCGCAACTCCCGTCGGCCTACTGGACTGCCGCGTGGATCTCCTGTTCGGTGGCGGTGTGGGAGACCACGAGGAGTTCGTCGCCGGGCCGCAACACCAACTCGGGGGTGGGCACGTTGGGCCGGCCGTCGCGGACGACGGTGGCGATCACACTGCCCTCCGGCATGACCACCTCGGCCAGCGGGCGGCCCGCGGCCCGGGACGCCGTGCTGATGGCGGTCTCGATGACGTTGATCCCTGCCTTGCTCAGCCGCAGCAGGGCCACCGTGTCGGTGGCTCCCGTCGCCTCCTCGATCAAAGAGATCAGCGGTGTGGCGGCGGGCACCGCGGCGTCCACCCCCCACGTGCCGTCGAACAGCCAGGCGTTCTCCTCGTCGTTGACACGGGCCGCCACCCGCGGGACGCCGAAATGCCGCTTGGCCAGGAGGCTGATGACGAGGTTGTCCTCGTCCTCCCCGGTGGTGGCGATGAGCAGGTCGGTGTTGAGCGCGCCCGCGTGCTCGAGCAGGTCGGGGTCGCATGCGTCACCGGTCAGCATCCGGACGGGGAGCCGCCGGCCGAGTTCTGCGGTGCGTGCCTCGTCGCGTTCGACGACGGTGACGTCGTACCGGGCGGCAGCGAGCACCTGGGCGACTTGGGCGCCGAGCCGTCCGGCGCCGGCGACGATGGCTTTCACGTCCCGAGCTCCTTGCCGAGGAAACCGCGCAGACGGCCGAGGGCGCCGGCGGCGACGGTGAAGGTGACCACGTCCCCGGGCTCGGCCAGGGTGTGGTGTGAGGGAACGAGGGAGTGCCCGCCGCGGGTGACCTCCGCGACGCGGATCTCGCCGTCCACCTCGAACGCCGACAGGGGCCGGCCGGTGAGGTAGCCGGGAAGACCGGAGCGGATCAGCAGCGTCTCGCCGTTGCCGAATCCCAGTTCCGGCGCGAGGTGCCGGTGCGACAGCAACTGGTGCAGCCGGTGGACGGTCCAGCTGACGCCGCTGATGGTGCGGATGCCCAGGCCACGGTATATCTCCGCCCTGCGCGGGTCGTCGATGCGGGCCAGGACGACCGGCACATGGTAGGCCTGTCTCGCCACGCGGGCGGTGACGATGTTGCCGTTGTCCCGGCCGGTGACGGCCACCAGGGCGTCGGCGTGTGTGATCCCGGCGGCGTCCAGCACCGCCCGGTTGTAGCCGTTGCCCTCGAGGAAGTGCCCGGTGAACCCGGCGGGCAGGGCTTGCCGGGCCTGTGCACGACGGTCGATGACCCAGGTGTCGTTGCCTTCCGCGGTGAGCCGGAGGGCCAGCGCGGCGCCGACGCGGCCGCAGCCCACGATGATCACCCTCATCGTCGTGCTCCTTCCGCGAGCGGAGCCGCAGCCGGCGGCCTGAACCGGCGCAGCCACCACTTGCGCAGTTCCTCGGCGGCCAGCAGCAGCGCCCCGAACGCCACGAGCACCGCCCAGTCGGCGGCGTCCAGCGGCGCGGTGTGGAAGACGGCCTGCAGGAACGGCACGTAGGAGATCGCCGCCATGATGGCGACGCCGAGCAGTCCTGCGGCGATCAGCGCGGGGTTGGACCACAGGCCGACGCGGAAGACGCTCTCGCGGTCGGTGCGCACTGCCTGGGCGTTGAAGAACTGGCTGACCACGATGCCCGCCTGGACCATGGTGATCGCCTCCCGGTAGACAGGGTTGCCGGCTGTGAAGTCCGCGTACGGAATGCCGGCGGAGCTGATGTGCCAGAAGAAGACAGCGCACACTCCCAGTGCCTGGATGCTGCCGAGGAACAGGAACCGTCGCACCACGGCTGCGGAGAACAGCGGTTCGCGCCGGGGACGCGGCGGGCGATCCATTACGTCCGGCTCCGGGGGTTCGGCGCCGAGGGCGAGCGCGGGCAGCACGTCCGATCCCAGGTCGATCGCCAGGATCTGCACGGCGGTGATCGGCACGAGCGGGAATCCCACGAACGTCGCGACCAGGATCGGGACCAGCTCGGCGATGTTGTGGCTGAACAGGTAGATCAAGAACTTACGGATATTGCGGTAGACCGAGCGGCCGAGCCGGACCGCCGCGGCGATGGACGCGAAGGAGTCGTCCAGCAGCACCATCTCCGCGGCCTCCCGTGCCACGTCGGTGCCCCCGGCACCCATGGCCACCCCGATGTCGGCATGCTTGAGCGCCGGGGCGTCGTTGGCGCCGTCGCCGGTCACCGCCACCACCTGGCCGAGCTCCTGCAGTGCCGCCACGGCCCGCATCTTGTGCTCGGGGCTGACCCGGCACAGCAGCAGCTCGGCGGGACGCCCCAGCAGGTCGCGCAGTGCCGCCGTGTCCATGGCGTCCAGATCCGTGCCCGTCACCACCGTGGGCGCCGGCTCGCGGACGATCCCCACCCGCCGCGCGACCGCCTCGGCGGTGAGCGGGTGGTCTCCGGTGACCATCACGATGCGGATCCCCGCGCGACGGCAGGACGCGACGGCGTCGGTGACCTCCGGCCGTGGCGGGTCCTGCATGCCCGCCAGGCCCAGGAACACCAGGTGAGACTCGGCTTCCTCCTGCGATCCGGCCACCTGCCCGGGCGGCAGCGCCCGCTGTGCGACCCCCAGGACACGCAGGCCCTGAGCTGCCATCGCGTCGTTCGCCTCGTTCACCGTGCGCCGGATCGCGGCGGTCAGCGGCTCGGGCCCGCCGTCGCCGGCGATATGGGTGCAGCGCGCCACCAGTTCCTGCGACGCGCCCTTCACACAGGCCATGCGGCTGCCGTCCGCGAGGGCGTGGACGGTGGACATCAGCTTGCGTTCGGAGTCGAAGGGGAACTCCATGACGCGCGGTGTCCGCTGCTCTTCTTCAGAGATGTCGACCGCGGCCTTGGCGGCCGCCACCAGCAAAGCGCCTTCCGTGGTGTCGCCCAGGACGCGCCAGCCGCCCCGCTCGTCCGGCGGCAGCAACCGTGCGTCGCAGCACAAAGCCGCCACGCGCAGCAGCTCGCGCACGGTGCCGGGATCGGCCACTGCCCCGGCGGGTTCGTATCCGACGCCGGACACCTCATGCCAGGCCCCCCGCGCCCACAGCCGGGTCACGGTCATCTCCGCCTGGGTGAGCGTGCCGGTCTTGTCGGTGCAGATCACCGTCGTCGACCCGAGTGCCTCCACCGCCAGCAGCTTCTTGACCAGCGCGTGCCGCCGGGCCATCCGCCGCACACCGATGGCCAGCGACACCGACAGCGTCGCCGGGAGTCCCTCGGGAACCAGGGCCACCATGACCCCGAGAGCGAAGACGAACGACGCCACCACCGGCTGCCCCGACGGGATCCGGATCGCGAACAGCGACGCGCCGATCACCAGCGCGGCCAAAGCGACCCGGCGTGCCATCACCGCGACCTGCACCTGCAGCGGGGTCCGCTGCCGCGGCGCCCGTGCGGTCATCTTGAAGATCCGGCCGAACTCGGTCGCCGTGCCGGTCGCGAAGGCCACGGCCTTTCCGGCCCCGGCCACCACGTCCGTGCCCATGAACAGGCAGTTGCGGGCTTGGAGCAGCGGGCCGGGTGGCACCGCGTCCGCCGTCCGCCGTGCGGGTTCGCTCTCACCGGTGAGCGCGGCGTTGTTCAGCGCGACCGCCCGCGCCTCGACCAGCCGGCAGTCGGCGGGCACCGCGTCACCGGCCTGGAGGACCAGTAGATCACCGGGAACCAGGTCCCGTACCGGCAGCACGGCGCGCTCCCCGTCGCGCAGCACGGTGCAGGTGCGCGGCACCATGGCCTGAAGAGACTCTGCGGTGCGTTCGGCCGAGTACTCCTGGGCGAATCCGATCACCGCGTTGAGCAGCACCACGGCCGCGATCGCGAAGGCGAGCTGGAGCGTCCCCTCGTCCCGGGGCGTCTGCAGTCCGTAGGCGAGGAAGGTGATGCCGGAGGCGATCAGCAGCACGACCGCGAACAGGTCGGTGAACTGGGACAGCAGCCGCCGCCACAGGCCCCGCCCGGCCGGCGCCGGCAACTCGTTCGGGCCGTGACGCGCCAGGTGAGCGGAGGCTTCTGCGGAAGTGAGACCCCGCGTCGAACTGCCCAGCGCCGCAAACACCTGTTCCGGCTGCAAACAGGGAACAGCCAGGTCACCGCCGCGTGTGCTTGCGGCAACCGGAAGCTGCTGCGAGGTGGCTGCGGCCATGGTCGCCCTCACCTCACGCGAGGCCGGCACGGCGCCGGGCGTGACCCATCACGAGTGGTGCGATGACAGGCCCCTCGGCGGCTCACTGCCGGGTCGCGGGGACGCGCCCGCCGACCGTGTCCGGTCACTTCGATTCCTGCCGGTGACCGATGGCCTGTCCCAGGACCTCCAGCCGCCGCCGGTACTCCTCGTCGTCGATCTCGCCGGGGGCGTAGCGTTCGGCGAGCAGCTCCCGCGGACTCCGGTCACGCCGGTCGGCAGCGCGGCCGGGACCGCCGTCGGCGGTGTGCCGCAGCAGCACTGCCACGGCCAGGCCGACGAGGACCAGCAACACCAGCCAGCCCTGTGACATCAGGGCCCAGCCCCAGCCGTTCATGTGGTTGTGGACGAACATCGTGTCCTCCTCACACACTGCGCAGCCGGTCGTCGGCGACCCCGTGGACCGTGGGTTCCACGGGTCGCTGGTGAGTGTCGTCGAGCCGGTAGGTGAGCCGGTTGACCACGGCGACCACGCCGTCGACCTGGCGGGTCATGGCCTCGGCCAGCGCGACCTCGGTGCGGCGCTCCAATCGGCCCTCGAGGCTGACCACCCCATGGTGGACGCTCACCCCGATCGCGCGCGGGGCGAGCCACAGCGCGCGGACGACGACCTCGTCGACGATCTCGGCACGGATGTCGGGATCCGGGCGAAGGAAGACCTGGAGCAGGTCGCCGCGGGTGACGATGCCGACGAGACGGTCCTCCTCGTCGACCACCGGCAGGCGGTTGACGCGGTGTTCCGCCATGGTGCGCGCCGCGACCGCGACGGTTTCCCCCGCCCGTACGGTGACAGCCGGAGTCGACATCAGCTGCCCCGCTGTCCGAGCGCGCGCCCGGGCGGCCTTCCTCCGGGCGGCGGCCGACAGCGTCGGCAGGCGCCGCCGGGGACCGTCCTCCTGGGATGCCTGCCGCAGCATCAGATCCGTCTCGGAGACGACCCCGAGGACCTTCTCGTCGTCGTCGACCACGGGCAGACCGCTGATCCGGTGCCGTGCGAGCAACGCCACGACGTCCTTGAACGGGGCTCCCTCGCGGACGCTGACGACGTCCGCCGTCATCACGTGCCCGGTCTTGCGGTGCTTCATCGTCCTCTCCTCCTTGCCGCGGCGGTCTCACCGCAGCCGGCGCAGGTACGGGTCATGGGCGTGCCGTGGGAGCACGCGGATGCGGACATCGAGGGCCTCCACACCGTCCGGGCGCGCGACGACGGGATTGAGGTCGGCTTCGGCGAGCTGCGGCAGGCCGGACGCCATCGCCGACAGCCGCAGCAGCAGTTGCTCCAGCCCCTGCAGGTCGGCCGCCGCGCCACCGCGGTGACCGAACAGCAGCGGCGCACACCGAGGGGCGGTGATCAGGTCGTGGACGTCCAGGTCGGTGAGCGGGGCCAGGCGCGCCGCGTGGTCGGCCAGCACCTCGGTGGCCGTGCCGCCGAGCCCGAACAGGACCAGCGGTCCGAACACCTCGTCCTGTACGAGGCCCGCGAACCATTCGGTGCCGCGGGCCGCCATCGGCTGCACCAGCACGCCCGTCAGCACTTCGCCGAAACGTCGGGCCAGCTCGCGGTACCCAGCCCGGACCTGCTCCTCGCCCTGGAGATCGAGCAGGACCGCTCCGTGCTCGCTCTTGTGCACCAGCCCCGGCCACTGGGCCTTGAGCACCACCCGCTCGCCTGGTCCGGCGAGCCGCTCCGCCGCGTCCACGGCCGCCTGTTCGTCCGCCGCCATGGCCTGCGGTACGCGGTTGATGCCGTAGCAGTCGAGGAGCTCGCCGCAGGCGCGCGGGTCGAGCCAGCCCCCTTCGGGGTGTTCCGCGAGGAAGGCCTCCACCAGGACCCGCGCGGCGGCCGGGTCGGTGCCCGTCAGGGCGGGGACGGTGCCCGGCGGCCGAGCCAGTCGGCGGGCCCGCGTCGCCGCGTGGGCCAGGGCCTGCGCCGCGGCCCGCGGATCGTTGTAGGCCGGTACCGCCCCGCCACCGGAGGTGCGCAGCAGGCGTACGCCCTCGGGCTGGTCGAGCAGGACCGCGGCCACAGTCGTGGACCGCTGGTCGGGGCCGCCGTGGGTGAGGGCCCGCACCGGGTCGTCGCCGGTCGCCGCCGCGAGGGCGGTGGGCACCAGGGTCAGCAGGACGGCGTCCACGGACGGGTGGCGGGCGAGTCGGTCCACACAGGCGCGCAGCGCGCTCTCACTCACCGCGGCGGTCGTGTCCACGGGGTTGGCGGCACTGGCACCCCTGGGCAGAAGCGCGAGCAGGTCCCGGGTCACGGCGTCCGGCAGCACCGGCACCGTGAGCCCGGCCTCCTGGCAGGCGTCGGCCGCCAGCACCCCGGCGCCGCCCGCGTTGGACACCACGGCGACGCGGGTACCGGCCGGGAGGGGCTGGGAGTGCAGCAGCGCGGCGGTCTCCAGGAGTTCGCCGATCGTACGCGTCGCGATGACGCCCGCCTGGATGAAGAGCGCCTGCCGGGTCATCGTCGGTGTCGCGGCGGCCGCCGTGTGCGAGGCCGCGGCACGCCGTCCGGCCTCGGAACGTCCCGCGTCGACGGTCAGCACGGGCATGACGCGCGCCACCCGGCGGGCGGTGCGGGAGAAGGCACGCGGGTTGCCGAAGGACTCCAGGTGCAGCAGTGCCATGTCGGTGCGGCCGTCGCTCTCCCACCACTGCAGCAGGTCGTTGCCGCTGACGTCGCACTTGTCGCCGAGCGAGACGAACTCCGAGACGCCGATGCCGAGCCTGGTCAGCCCGCCGAGCAGGGCGATACCCACCCCGCCCGACTGCACGGCCACCCCGGCTGTACCCGGCAGCGGCCGGTGCGCGGCGAAGGTGGCCTCCAGCCGTACGTCGTCGGCGGTGTTGGCGATGCCCAGGCAGTTCGGGCCCACCAGGCGCATGCCGTGCCGGCGGCAGGCGTCCAGGAGCGCCCCGGCCTGGCCCGCGTCCAGCCCCGAGGTGACGACGACCAGCGCGCGCACCCCCGTGGCACCGCACTGCCGTGCCACCTCGGGTACCGCCGCGGCCGGGACGGCGAGCACCGCCAGCTCGGGAACCCGCGGCAGCTCGGTCACGGACGGGTACGCGGGGACGTTCTCAATGGCGTCGGCGTGCGGGTTGACCACGTACAGCGGGCCGGTGAAGCCGCCGCGGCGCAGGTTGCGCACCACTGCCCGCCCGACCGATGACGGTCTGGTGCCGGCCCCGATGACCACCACCGACCGCGGGCGCAGCAGCGGCCGCATGCTCGCGGTGTCGGCGCCGCGGCCCCGCTCGTCGCAGGCCGCGAGGTACCGCTCGTCGGGGTCGAGGCGGATGGTGCAGTGCACGTCGGGGCCGTCGAAGTGGCGGGCGGTCCGCAGCCCCAGATCGGCGAAGACCTTGAGCACGGCGCGGTTGTCCGCGAGAGCGTCGGCGTCGAACACCTTGATGCCCTCGGAGCGGGCCGCGTGCACCAGGTGTTCCAGCAGCAGGGTCCCGATGCCGGTGTGGTGGACGTCGTCGGCCACGGCCAGCGCCACGTCGGCCGCCTCGGGGTCCTGTCCGGTGGCGTACTCGGCGACACCGACCAGCCGGTCGCCGAGAAGCGCGAGAAGCGTCAGCCGGCCCGGCCGGGCCGGATCACGGAGACGGTCGGCGGCGAGCTGCCCGGAACGTCGCCCCACGCAGAAGAACCGCAGCCGCAGGTTCTCCGCCGACATGCGCGCGTACAGATCCTGCACCCGGTCGTGGTCGTCCGGCCCGGCGGCCCGGATCTCCACGGTCCTGCCGTCCGCCAGCAGAGCATGGGCCGGCTGCAGGTGGCACAGCGCCGTGTCCGTCATCACTGTTCCCCTCTCCTTGGCTCACCTCCACCATCGGGCGGCCGCCGAGGTACTCCCAGGGGTCGGCCGGGGCCCGGCCTGGGGCCGTTGGGCCCTTATCGACTGGCGGCTGAAGGAAAGGGGCGTCAAGACGGTGTCTCGTCCCGTCACGCAGCGACAAGGCCGGGAGAGGGCCAGAGCGCCGGCGAGGTCGCTGTGAAGGTCGAGGGCATGGGGCCAACCGGACCGCTCTCACCACGGCCCGGCGGGTCACCGGTGCGCGGGGGCCTGCCGGACGGTGTCGTCGGCCTTGTAGCCCAGGCGCGCCTCGACGTCGACGACGCCGTCCACGCCGCGGCACAGCTCCGTGACCACCGGCACGAGGCTGCGACGGTCCACCACGCCCTCAAGCGACACCTTCCCGTCGACCACCTGAACGGTGACGGCGCCCGGGGCGAGTCCGAGCGTCCTCACCAGCAGATCACCGGTGATCTCCTCGCGGATGGCGCTGTCCCTGCGCAAGAAGACCCGCAGCAGGTCGGCGCGACTCACTACGCCCACCAGCCGGCCCGTCTCGTCGACCACGGGCAGTCGCTTCACCCCGCGGTGCTCCATGATCCGGGCCGCCTCGACCACGGACCACTCGGGCCGCGCGACGACCGGCGGGCTGCTCATCAGCCCCTCCGCGGTGGTGGCGGCGATACGGGAACGCTCGCCCGGCCGCGGGTGCCGGGCGGGCAGCAGGCCGGCCGGGTCCGGCTGCCCCGCTTCCTTGCGCAGCAGGTCCGCCTCGGACACCACGCCCACCGGCCGGTTCCCTTCGTCCACGACGGGGACGGCGGTGACGTCGCGCTCGGCGAGCAGCTTCGCGATCTCCTTGAACGGCGTGTCCGGCCGTATCGATACGACCGCCTTGGTCATCAGATCGCCGACGTTGCGGTGGTACATCGTCCCCGCCTCCTGCACGGTTGTCTCAGGGCCATGCCCGCCGCCGGCGAGCTTCGCCTCGTCCGGTCTCACTGTCGGTTGATTCCACTGTGACTCGCATGGGCCGGTGGGGCCACCGCCACGGCCAGGCGTCCCTCCGGTCGGGCCGATCGGCCCATGCGCGCACGTGGGTCCACTCGGCAGTGTCGTCCATACAGCAGCCGCAACATCGAGAGGCGGTGGAGGCCATGACGCTTCCCCTGGTCGTGGGCACCGACGGATCGGACGCCTCCCTGAAGGCAGTCGACTGGGCCGCGGACGAGGCCGTCGTGCGGGGAGTGCCGCTGCGGATCGTGTACGCCTCCCTGTGGGAGCGGTACGAGGGACGGGCGCCCTCCTTCACCCGGGAACCTCCGGAAGGAGAGATCCTCGCCCAGCACATCGCGAGCTCCGCGGAGGAGCGGGCCCGCTTGCGCCGGCCGGGCCTGGAGGTCTCGGCCGAGGTCCTCGCCGAGGACACTCAGTACGCGCTGCTGCGCGAGGGAACCCACGCCACCGCCGTGGTGGTGGGCCATCGCGGCCGCGGCGGCATGGCGGGCCTGCTGCTGGGTTCGGTCGGCCTGACCCTGGCCGGCCGTGCGGAATGTCCGGTGGTCGTGGTGAGGGGCGATCGCGACGAAAGCGGCACCGGTGACGGTGAACGCTGGATCGTGCTCGGCGTGGGGCCGGACGACAACTCCTCAGCGGCGGTGGAATTCGCTTTCCGCGAGGCCGAGCTGCGTGGCTGCGGGGTGCGGGCCGTCCACGCGTGGCGAATACCGCCGGGCGAGGGCGCCGAATGGACCGGTTACGAGGACGAGGCCGTCAAGGCACACCAGCGCGGCGCCGAAGAACACCTCGACCAGGCCCTGCGCGCCGCCGCGACCGCTCGCCCCGGCGTTCGCTACCGGCGGTGCGCGGGCGAGGGCCACGCCCGAAAGATCCTGCTGGCGACACTGGACAACGCGGATCTGCTGGTCGTCGGTGCCCGCCGCCGCAACAACCCGTTCGGTCTCCAGCTCGGCCCGGTCAACCATGCGATGCTCCACCACGCGCCGTGTCCGGTGGCCGTCGTTCCGCAACCCAGCTGACTCGGCGCCTATGCACCTGCCCCGCCCCCGGGGCGGCAGGTGCGTCCGCGGAAGACCGTGGCGAAGGGCCTGCCGAACCACCTGCGGCGCCAAAAACGCCGTGCAGCGGACGTTGCCCGGCAACCGGGTCCCGGAAGGGGTGACGATGGGGGAGTGGACATGGTCGTACGAGGGGTACGACCCCGCCGAGGAGCGGCTGCGCGAGGCGCTGTGCACCCTGGGGAACGGCTACTTCGCCACCCGCGGCGCCGCCCCGGAGACCACCGCCGGCCCCCATCACTACCCCGGTACCTATGCCGCCGGCTGCTACAACCGGCTCCCTTCCACCGTCGCCGGACGGAAAGTCCGCAACGAGGACATGGTCAACCTGCCCAACTGGCTGCCCCTGCGGTTCAGGCTCGGTGACGGCGGGGCGTGGTTCACCCCCGACGACGGCTCGCTGCTGGAGCACCGGCAGGATCTCGACTTCCGACGCGCCACCTTGACCAGGACGTTCCGGTTGCGGGACCCGCGCGGCCGGATCCTCGCCGTCGAGCAGACCCGGCTCGTGCACATGCACGACCCGCACCTCGCCGCACTGCGCACCGTCTTCCGCGCGGAGGGCGGCTGGTCCGCGGACCTGGAGGTGGAGTCCGCGCTCGACGGCGACGTCAGCAACGCGGGTGTCGCCCGCTACCGGGACCTCAACGGCCGTCACCTCACCCGGATGCACACCGGTACCTCGGAACCGGACACGGTCTGGCTGCGGTGCCGTACCACCGCCTCCGACATCCGCATCGCGCTTGCCGCCCGGACGCACGCCACCTCTCATCCGCGGCCGGCCGGTTCACTGGACGCGGGGGAGCGCACGGTGGTCCACCGGCTGACCGTCCCGGTCGCTCCGGACCGCCCGGCCGTCGTCGAGAAGACCGTCGCCCTGCACACCTCCCGGGACCCGGCGATCAGCGACCCGCTGCACGCCGCACTCGACCGCGTCGAACGAGCCCCCGACTTCGCCGGCCTCCTGGCCACGCACGCCGCCGCCTGGGAGCAACTCTGGCGCCGCGCCGGCCTGGACGTCCCGGGCGAAGCCGGGCGGGTCCTGCGGCTGCACACCTTCCACGTCCTGCAGACCCTCTCCCCGCACACCGCGGAGCTGGACGTGGGCGTGCCCGCCAGGGGCCTGCACGGCGAGGCCTACCGCGGTCACGTCTTCTGGGACGAGCTGTTCGTCCTGCCCTATCTCGACCTGCACTTCCCCGAGGTGTCCCGGTCCCTGCTGGAGTACCGCCACCGCCGCCTGGACGAGGCGTGCCGGGCAGCGACACGCGCCGGCCGCGCCGGGGCGATGTATCCGTGGCAGAGCGGCAGCGACGGACGTGAGGAGACCCAGCTCCTCCACCTCAACCCGAGTTCAGGACGGTGGCTGCCCGACCACACCCGGCTCCAGCACCACGTCGGCTCCGCCGTGGCCTACAACATCTGGCGGTACGGGCAGGCCACCGGCGACACGGAGTTCCTGTACACCAAGGGCGCCGAGATGCTGCTGCAGATCGCCCGCTTCTGGGCCTCTTCCGCCAGCTGGGAGGCGCAGTGCGAGGGCACCGGCCGCTACCGCATCCGCGGCATCGTCGGGCCCGACGAGTACCACGACGCCTACCCCGGCTCCACCACGCCCGGCATCGACGACAACACCTACACCAACGTCACCGCCGCCTGGGTGCTCACCCGCGCCCTGCACCTGTGGCGCGTCCTGCCCGCCCCGCGCCGCGAGGAACTGCGCGAGCGCACGTGCCTGGGCGTGGGGGAGACCGACCGCTGGGAGGACATCTCGAGGAAGCTGTACGTTCCCCGTCACGCCGGTGTGATCAGCCAGTTCGCCGGCTACGACGAGCTGGAGGAACTGGACTGGGCGGGATACCGGGCGCGATACGGGGACATCCGCCGACTGGACCGGATCCTGGAGGCCGAGGGGGACTCGGTCAACCGCTACCAGGCGTCCAAACAGGCCGACGTGCTCATGCTGGGCTACCTCTTCCCGCCCGCCGAACTGCGCGGCCTGTTCGAACGGCTGGGGTACGAGCTCGACGACGGCACCTGGCGGTCCACGGTCGACTACTACCTGCGGCGCACCAGCCACGGATCCACCCTCAGCGGAGTGGTGCACGGCTGGGTGCTGGCCCGGGCCCACCGGGCCGACGCTTGGTCGTATGCGCAGGAAGCACTGATCGGCGATGTCACCGACATCCAGGGCGGCACCACCGAGGAAGGCATCCACCTGGGTGCCATGGCCGGCACCCTCGACCTCGTCCAGCGCGGCCTGACCGGTCTGGAAGCCCGCGAGGACGCCCTGTGGCTCGAGCCGGCGCCGCTGCCGCAGCTGTCACGCTTCGCTTTCAACATCCGCTACCGCGGCCACTGGGGCGTACGGATCCACGTCGACGCCGACCACCTCGGCATAGCCGTCCCCACCTCCGACGCAGCACCGGTCCGGGTCCGGCTCGGCGGCCGGACATGGTCCGTCCCACCGGGCCGCTTCCGGCTGCTCGACCTGCCGGACCGATGAACCCCGCTCCGCACGCCCCGCCGGCGCGGGCAGTGGGTGCGCCGCTGGTTCCTGCCGATGCCACCGAACCGAAGGCGCCGGACGTCAGCGGGGGCGACGGAGGATCACAGGCGGTCCTCCGCGTTCTTTCGCCCGGCGCGCCTTGGATCCCTGGCAGGCGCACCCTGAAAGTGCGGCCCCGCTCCGGACTCGAATCCGCCCATGGGGCGGGGCCGGCTCCGACCTCACCCTCATCGCCGGGCACCTGGCGGCAGCCCGCGGCGGTGGTCAGGCCAGGGCACAGCTGGCCTGCGTCGTCCCCGGTCAGGAGTCGGCTTCGGCGCTGTCTCACAGGGGCCGGCGAGCCTTCTTGACGCGCGCTCCAGCCGGCGGGCGCGCACCCTGGAAGTGCGGCCCTGTGGGTCCCTCCACATACGCCCGCAGGCCGTCCGGGAAATGAGGGAGGCCCCCGCCGCCTGTGGGCTGTGCGGCGGGGGCCTCGCCCGGAGCGCACGCGGAGGTGCTGCCTCGTGCCCGGGCAGGCCCGGACCGGTCGAAGTTCGCCGCACCCGCGATGGGGTGCCCGATTCCTCTCACGCCCCGGCAACGCGAGAGATGTCCACATCCAGGAAGTGGGCCGAACAAGAGATGCACGGGTCGTGGTTGCGGATGATGCGCTCGCACAGCTGGGCCAGTGCCTCGTCGGACGCGGGGCCTCGTTCCAGTTCCTGTTGGACGAGGCGGCGAAGGTCGTCCTCGATGGCCCCCTGGTTCTGGGCGGTCGGCGGAACAATGCACGCGTCGGTGACACGGCCTTGGCCGTCGATGGCGTAGTGGTGGTACAGCAGTCCGCGAGGCGCTTCGGTGGCGCCGTGCCCCACCCCGGCCCGGGGCGGTACGTCGATGTACGGCCGGGGAGGCGGCTCATAGTCGTCGATGATGCGCAGGGCTTCCTGCGCCGCGTACAGGACCTCCACGGCGCGCACGATGATGCTGCGGTAGGGGTTGGGGCGAGGTCCTGCCCCGGTGAGCCGAGGGGGTTCGGCCAGCCCGGCCTCCCGGGCTGCCTGGAGGGCCAGGGGTGACAGGAGGTGGCCGCTCACGGCGTAGCGGGCCAATGACCCGGTGAGGTGCCGGCGGCCGTCCAGCCGTGAGTGGAGCGCTGTGGAGTGCGGAACCTGTTCCTCGGTGACGTGGGCGCGGAAGTCGCAGACGGGGAGGCCGCACGTCGCCGTCCCACCGGCGCGCATGACGGTGGGCACACCGGACTCGATGGCGTAGGTGTGGGTCTCGGCGAGGGCGAACAGATCGGCATGGCACTCGGCGTCCGGGAAGTCGAAGCCGGCCACCCATCGAACGGTGTCCCAGGCGTCGTCGAGGGCGACCCGCAGCCTTTCCGCCAGGGGCCGGAGTTCGGCACGCGTGGGGGTGCGGTGGAAACCGCCGAGCCGGACGTTGACGGGATGGATCGAGCGGCCGCCGAGCAACTCCATCACGGCGTTGCCGGTCTGCTTCAGCCGCAGGCCGCGCTCGACGTGCAGCCGGTGGTCGCGGGCCAGGCCGATCACGTCGTCATGGCCGAGGAAGTCCGGGGCGTGCAGGAGATGGATGTGCAGGGTCTGGCTCTCGATCCACTCGCCGCAGTAGAGCAGACGTCTGAGCGCGGCCAGTTGGCCGTCCACGGCCACCCCGCACGCGTCCTCGACGGCCCTGCATGCCGTCAGCTGGTAGGCGACGGGACAGATCCCGCAGATGCGGGAGGTGAGGTCGGGTGGCTCGGTGTACGCGCGGCCCCGCAGGAAGGCCTCGAAGAACCGTGGCGGTTCGTAGACCGCGAGTCGGGCTTGGGCGACCGTGCCCCCGCGGAGCAGAAGGCGCAGGGCTGCCTGGCCTTCGACGCGTGCGATCGCGGGAAGCCGCAGGATGCGTGACTCGTCGCCGGCGTCGCTCACGTTCATCGTGGGTCCTCCTGCTGGACCCTTGCGAACGCGGTGACATTGAAGGTGTGCAGGAGGCGTCCGGTGTCCTCGTCGCTCAGGCCGTCGCGCCGCAGGAGCGGGATGAGCGCGGGAAGGTTCGTCGTGCCCGCGGGCCCGAAGCACCCGTAGCAGCCACGCCCGTAGGCCGGGCAGAGGGCACCGCAGCCGGCGTGGGTGGCGGGACCCAGACAGGGCGTGCCGTGGGCGACGACGACGCACACCGCGCCACGCCGCTTGCACGAGAAGCACACGCTGTGGTCAGGGGTGTCCGGCTTGCGGCCGGAGAGGAAGGCGGTGATGACCTCGAGCAGCTGGCCACGGTCGATGGGGCAGCCGCGCAACTCGAAGTCGACCCTCACATGAGCGGAGATCGGGGTGGAGGTGGCGAGGGTGGCGATGTAGTCGGGGCGGGCGTAGACCGCTGCCAGGTACTCCGTGGCGTCCGCGTAGTTCCGCAGCGCTTGGACGCCGCCCGCGGTGGCGCAGGCGCCGATGGTGACGAGATGACGTGATTCGGCGCGGACACGCCGGATGCGGGCCGCGTCCTCGGGGGTGCTCACCGATCCTTCGACCAGTGCGAGGTCGTACGGTCCGGGTGCAACGTCGCCGGAGGCCTCCAGGAAGTGAGCGATCTCCATCTCGTCGGCCAGGCAGAGCAGTTCGTCCTCGCAGTCCAGGAGCGTCAGCTGACAGCCGTCACAGGACGCGAACTTGAACACTCCCAGTCGTGGGCGGGAGGTCCTCCCGGGGGTGGTGGAGGGGGTCATGTCACAGCTCCCGTACGGCCAGCAGCGGTCGGGCCAGGTCGTAGCGGACGACGGGGCCGTCACGGCAGAGCAGCAGGGGGCCGAGTTGGCAATGACCGCAGTGACCGGTCGCGCATCGCATGTTCCGCTCCAGGGAGATCTGTACGCGGTCGGGCCGTACGCCGAGGTGGATCAGCCGGCGGGCGGTGGCGCGGATCATGACCTCGGGGCCGCAGACGAAGGCCGCGGTGTCCTGCGGCGTGAACGGGGCCTCGCCGAGCAGTCCGGTGACGACGCCGACCCGCCCTCTCCAGTCCGGAGTGGGCCGGTCGACGGTGACCGCTGCGAAAGGCTGCCGCCAGTCAGGGAGTTCGTCCTGGTACAGCAGATCCTCCGGGGTCCGGGCACCCACCAGGACGTTCAGCCGGCCGTACGCCCGCCGGCGGGCCAGGACGGTGTGGACCAGCGGGCGCAGCGGGGCCAGGCCGATCCCCCCGGCCACGAGGAGCAGGTCGTGTCCGAGCGCGGCCGTCGTGTGCCAGCCGGTGCCGAAGGGTCCGCGGACACCGACCGTCGCTCCCACGGTGGCACGGCACAGCGCCGCGGACACCGCCCCTACGGACCGGATGGTGAGCCCGAGGCGTCCTCCTTCGGTCATGCGTGACACCGAGACGGGGATCTCACCCACGGCGAAGGCATGGACCATGGCGAACTGGCCGGGAGCGAAGGGCGCGAGCACCTGCGTGACCGGTGCCAGTTCGACGGTGACCGTGTCGGAGGTTTCTCGACGCCGGCCGACGACGCGGTAGGGCAGGGGGACGACGTCGCTCATGCCGCCGGCCCGCTTCCCCGCGGGCCGTACAGGTCGAGCAGCCGGTCGCGGGTCGCGCGCAGCCGGTGCCCGATCGTCTGGGCGACCAGGGTGACCAGCGCCAGTCCGAGAGCCGGTTGCTCGGCGCACAGTCCGCGGACGGCCACGGCGTCGAACTGCCAAGCCGTGACGGCCTCCCGGGTCTCGGCTCCGAGATGCCACCGGCGGGGCGGGCACAGCCACGACCAGCCGAGAAGTGATCCGCTGTCGAGGGTTTCGATGACGTCCCGGCCGCGGCCCGGGTGCTGCACGTCCAGTGCGACGCTGCCGGTGCGGATGATCCAGAAGCGGTCCGCCGGCTCGTCCTCCTCGAAGATCCGCGCGCCTGCCGGGAAGGCCACCTCCTCGGCGAGGGGCATGAGCCGGTCCCGGTGCTCGGCCGCGAGGGCGGCGAGGATGCCCTTGGGCTGCGTGGGGCCGGCTTGCGCGGTCACCGGGGGTTCTCCTCGGCCGTGGCCTCCTCGTGCAGGGCGCGCGCTTCGACCGTGAGGTCGATTCCGGTGGGGCACCAGACGATGCACCTGCCGCAGCCCACGCAGCCGGAGCTGCCGAACTGGTCGTGCCAGGTTCCGAGTTTGTGGGTCAGCCACTGCCGGTAGCGGCTGCGCGCCGATGCGCGCACGGGGACGCCGTGCAAGGCCGAGAAGTCCAGGTCGTAGCAGGAGTCCCAGCGTCGCCACCGCTCGGCGTGGTCACCGGTGATGTCCGAGACGTCCTCGGTGGTCGTGCAGAAGCAGGTGGGGCAGACCATGGTGCAGTTGCCGCAGCTCAGGCAGCGGGAGGTGACATCGTCCCAGCGGTCGGCCTCCAGGTTGTCGCGCATCAGGACGCGCAGGTCCACCGCGGGCATGCTCCTGCCCATGCGCTGGGCGGCGCCGCCAACCGCGGCCGCGGCGGAGCGCCTTGTCGCGTCGTCAGAGGGGCGCCGGGGGAGTTCGGCGAGCACGGCGGCGCCTTCCGCGCTTCCGCTGCGGCACAGCAGGCGGTGGCCGTCGGCGTCCAGCACTTCGGTCAGCGCGAGGTCGTAGCCCCCGTCGACGGCGGGCCCCGCGCCCATGGAGACGCAGAAACACGTGGCACCGGGCTCGGTGCACTCCACCGCGATGAGGAAGGCCCCGGTACGGCGCGCACCGTAGACGGGATCGCGGTGGCGGCCCCCGGTCAGCACACGGTCCAGGATCCGGATCGCCCGCAGGTCGCAGGGACGGACTCCGAGGAACGCGTAGGAGACGGGGTCAGGCTTCTCCTCCCGTACGGTCAGCTCCTCGTCGGGACCACGGTCCGCGCTCCACTGGCGTACCCGCTCCGGGTGCAGAAACGACTTCCAGGACTGAGGACCCGCGCTGTGCGCGAAAGCAGCGGTGTCCGCACGCCTGCGGATCCGGTACCGGCCCGCCTCCAGTTCGACCCCCCAGCCGTGCGGCAGTTCCGCTGCGGACTCCAACTCGGCCAGGACGATGGCGCCGTCCCTCACCGTGGGACCGACCACGGTCCGCCCACGCTGTCGGAGCACCCGCACCAGTGCCTCGAGGCCGTCCCGGTCCAGCACGGCCTCGGCCGGCTCGTGGGTGACCGCTCCGGTGTCTCCCGAGTGCGTCATGTCATTCCTCAGCCTCCGCGCTCCTGGCCGGCAGGGTGGCTCGGAGCAGTCGCCGGGCTCCACTGCACCACGGGGTCACCGCGTTCGGGGCCGGACCACGACGTTGCCGCGCGGGGTTTCGCCCTTACGGCCCCTGTCGGTCGGCCGGGTCTGACGCGAGCTCCCGCGCGACGCGTTCCGCCAAGGGCCGGACGGCGCCCGCGACCGCAGGGGTGAGTCCTCTCCCCAGTGACCGGTCGGCCCCCTCGACGGCGTACACCACCAGGCTGGCGGGAAGACGACCCAGGGCGTCGGCGAGTCGGAGGGCATGGACGAGGCCGAGTCCGTGTGTGCTGTGCCGTCCATCCTCGGGCGACGGTACCTCGCCGGGCGACGGGCACCAGCGGTGGACACGCCCGGGACAGGCGGCGGAGGGGAAGCAGGCGTCGACGACGACCGCCCGACCGGCCTCCTCCCACAGGTCGATGAGCTGCGCGGGGTCCCCGGCCGACTCCCGCAGCACCGTCCCCCTCGGCAAGCGGACCCCGGCGGAGTGACCGCGCAGCGCCTCGACGAGGGCCCAGCCGACGCCGTCGTCCCTCCGGAACACGTTTCCCACCCCGATGACCACCGCATCCGAACGATCGTGCATTGTCGCCTCCTCGCGGGCCATTGCACCACCCTCGAGGCCGGCTCACGCCCCGACGCGGCGAGCGGACGGGGGCCCGGCCTGGCCCCCATCACCGTCCGGGTACCCGAACGGGGACGACCGCCACTGGGCAACGGGCGTGGTGCGGTAGGGCGTCGGTGACCGGCCCCAGCCGCATGCCGATCCTGCCGGGGCGGCGGTGCGCGGCCGCCACGATGAGACCGGCGTCCCCGGTCGCCGCGACCAGCGCACGTGCCGCGCCGTCGCACACCGTCTCGATGTCCGCAGCCACCTCGCGGTTTTCCGCGCGCGACTGGGCCACCGCGTTGACCGGCACGGCCTGCTCGGCGCGTGCGCGCTCGGCGAAGCCCGTCGCCGCCCCGGCCGGATGACCGGGCCTGGCGGTGGACCGGCCGGTAGGTCCAGGCGCGCAGCACCGCCAGCGGGACATGGCGGCGTCGGGCCTCGTCGAAGGTGAAAGCGGCCGCCTCGGCGTCCGCGTCGCTTCGTAGTCCCAGCAGCACGCGGCCGTCCGCAAGCGCCCTGGCGGGAAGGGCGCCAGAGGGGCCGTCGGCCGAGCGCTATCCGCCCTCGGCCGTGGCACCTTGCCGGGCCTGCCACTGGGCCGAGCCGCCACGTGCGTCGTCGGCGGCCGCGGCCTGCACCCGGCGGCCCAGGTCCTCCAGGGCCCGGCCGGCGGCGAGTTCGTCACCGATCTCTGGGACGGCGTCGGCAGACGTACGTCGAGCCACACCCGTGCCGGCGACGTTCGAGGTGTCCCGGGTCGTCAGGACGGCACGGGCGTGCGTCTCGTCACCGTGCTCGGTGATGTAGATCTGAACGCTCCACTGCTTCGCTTCCATGAGATCACTCCTGAGCTGCTTCCTGCCGGACGCTGACCGGGTCCGTGCTCTACTCACCCTGATACAGACGCTCGAGGCCGACGAGGACGACCCTCCCGCGCAGCTCGGCCTGGTGGAGGCCGGCACTGAAACCCGCCCCGCCGTAGCAGACGGGCCCGGCGTGGCTCACGTCCTCTCCCCGCTCGGACAGGTCGGACAGCACGTGGTGGAGCCGCTCCAAGTGCTCCAGCCCCATGACCCCGTTCCAGCGGGCCGTGCCGACTGACAGCAAGACCCCCGGACGGTTGCCCACCCGGCCGCGGACGCCCACGTCCACCTCGATGCCGGTGCTCCGTCCCGGGACCGGAAGGGAGCCGGACGACACCGCGGTGACCACCGCGTCGGAGGTCGTCGGCGCGCCGAAGGTCGGGGCGGCGGCGAACCGCTCGGCCCATTCGCGGCAGACGTCCGCGAAGTGACGTGCGGCGGTCTCCGAGTGGAACGTGCCGCGGACCCGCTGCCACACCGTGGCGGCGGGTTCCCGTTCGAGGACCGAATCGTGGGGACGGACGATCGCGTGGTCGAAGGCGAGCAGGGGCTCGACGATCCGGAACCGGCCGGCGCCGGCGCGGAGGATGTCCCGGCTCTCCTCGAGCACGCCGTGGTCGCGCAGGGCGGCAAGGGCGTGGGAGACGTCGGTGAGGGGCCGCTCCAGATGGTCGGCCACGTCGCCGGCGGTGACGTGGCCCGAGGCGATCGCGGTGAGCACGGAATGGCACAGGGCCCGCTCCCGGTGGTCCGTCGCCTCCTCCACCAGGTGACCGGCCTCCCGGAACAGCGGGCGTCGCGGATTGAGGACGGTCCTGCACACCCAGTCGTCGAAGTCGTCCAGTCCGGCCGGTACGTCGCCGCAGACGAAATCACCCCGGTAGGCCGGTGTCCCGCCCACGACCGCGTGCACCAGCATCGCCAGCCGGGGATCGTCAATGCCCCAAAAGCGCGCGGCCTGCCGGAAGTCCAGGGACGGCACGACGAGTTCCAGCCGGACATGATCACGCAGCGGTGACGGAGCCCCGAAGAGCCTGCGCATGACCGGTGTGGAGTTCCCGCACAGGAACAGACGAGTGCGGGGCGGCCGGGGGCTCTCCTCGGCGTCGCGGAGCGCCCGGTGGAGAACCGCGGGCAGGGACGGACTTTGCTCCACGAGACCCGGGACCCCGTCGACGACCACCGGCATGGGGCGGTCTTCCCCGAGAGCCAGCAGCGCCTCGACGGCGTCCTTCCAGCTGTGTGGATCGCGGGTCGCGGACTTGCCCATATGGCGGTCCAACTGGTCGCCGAGACGCTGCAGGGTCTGAGCCACCGACTCGTCCTGACCGCAGAAGTAGAAGCCGCCCATGGACTTCGCCAGGGACTCGAGCAGGAAGGACGTACCCTGTCGCGGCCGGCCCGTCACGACGCCGAGTGCGGGTCCGGGCCTCGGGTCGCGGGCGAAGTCGGCGAGGGCAGCCCACTCGGACTCCCGGTCGAAGATCTTCTCCGGTCGTGCGGGACGGGCCGCCGCACCAAGTGATGGCACCGGTCACTCCCCTCCACGAAGGACGCGCCCGGCCGCGGACGACCGACGGGCCGGGGGGACGACGGCAGCTGTGAGGCGGTCGGAACCCCGGCCGTCGCGAGAACCCCGGGCTGCGAGTGCACGCCCTGCCCTCATCGTGGTCGCCGCCGCGCGCGGTCGCAATTCGTGCACCGGCCGCCGGGCCGCGAGGGGAAAGGGACGGAGGCCGCCCGCCGCCCCTGCTTGAACAGGCGCCGGCCGCCGTCGACGGGGACAGTGGAGAAAGGGGGAACCGTGGGAACGCGAGGAGCATCGTGTGGTGGCATTCCGCGATTTCCTGATGCGCTTCCGGCCGACCGGCCTGCCGGGTGCCGCTGCCGCCGGAGGGGTGCCCGCCGACCGCAGCGCCGAGCTCGCGGACGAACTGGAGCCCGCGCTCGCCGCCCTGGACTCCGCCGGGGCACGGGCCCGGACGATGGTCGAAGCGGCGAACCGTGAGGCCGCACGACGTCGCGAGGCAGCTCGTCGCCGGGCCGCTGAGATCGTCCGGGCCGCGCACGACCGGGCGGAGGACGAATCGGCTCGCGTCAGGGACGGGGAGCGATCCGCGACGCAGGCCGAGCTGGCGCGGATGCGCGGCTGCGCCGAGCGGGAGCTGGGCGAATTGCGCTCCCGCGTTGAGCGCCGCATGCCCGGGCTTGTCGACCGGCTGGCCGCCGACACCGCTGAAGCGCTCCTGAGCGGGCTGGAGGCGCGGGATCCATGAGTGCCGTGCAAGTGGCGGGCACGGTGCGCGCCCGGTCGATGCTCTCGCGATGCCTGGCACCGGCCGCCGTCGCCGGCGTGGCGGGCGCCGCCACGCTGCGCGAGGCCTTGGCCCGTCTGACGGCCACCCCCTACCGCCACGACCTGGCCCCGGCGGCGGGCCTCGCCGAAGCGCAGCGGTCCGTCGCGGCCACCCTGCTGTGGCATCTGCGCGTGCTGGCCGGCTGGCAGTCGCGCTCCGGCGCCGCCGCGGTCCGCCTGCTGGCGTCGGGTTTCGAGATCGCATGCGTCGAGGCACACGCCCGGGCCCTGCACGCCGGAGTCCCCTCCTACCCGCCCTACCGGCTCGGCACGCTGAACACGGCGTGGCGCCGGATCTCGGCGACGACGTCACTTGACGGGTTGCGGTCCGCGCTCGCCGCGTCCGCATGGGGCGACCCAGGCGCCCCCACCGCGGCCGCGCTCGCGATCGGCCTGCGGGTGTCCGCCGCACAGCGCACCGCAACCGCGGTCCCCGGCGCCGCGGCCTGGGCTTCCGGCCGGATGGCTCTGCTGGTGGCACGCGAGACCTACCTCATGGGCAGGGAACTGCCGGGGCCCTCGGCGCGGCGCGCGGCGCGGACCATCGGGCCGGCAGCCGTGCGGGCGCTCGGCTACGACGACTTCGTCCGCTGCCTCCCCGCCGACGCGCGGTGGGTCGTCAGCGGCATCGAGGAACCCGGTGAGCTGTGGAAGGCGGAGTTGCGCTGGTGGGACAAGGTCGAGCGGGACGGGCGGGGAATGCTCCGGCGGGCGGACCTCGGCTTCGCCCCGGTCCTCGGCGCGGTCGCCCTCCTGTCCGTGAACGCCTGGCGGGTCCGGGCCGCGCTGGAGCTGGCCGCCCGTGGCGGTGGCGATCCGGAGGCCTTCGATGCGGTGGACTGAGCGGGCACTTCCCGTGCGTATGCAGCGGGTGGCGGTGGTGGCTCCCTACGACAACCTGCGCGAGACCCTGATCCGGGTCGCCGAGAGCGGCTGTGTGCAGATCGACCTGATCGACGACCCCGCGCACGTCACCCCCGGTCCCGCCGCCCATCGTCTTGGCGCTGTGCGGGGCGCCCACGTGTCGCCGGTGCTGGCCGAGAGCCCGCCCGACCTCGACATCCTCGAACGCGACCACCGCATCGACCTGCTGACCGGCGAGCGTGAAATGGAGGAGCGGATGGACAGCGCCGTACGGCGTGCCGAGGTCGCGGCCCTGGCGGGGTGGTGCCCACGCGACCGGATGGCGGCCGCGGCCGACCGCCTGGCCGCCTGCGGGGGATCACTGGTGGCGCTGCCCCTGCCCCCGGGATCCGAGCCGCCGACCCTCCTGCGGGGCGCCGGCTCCCTACGAGGTTCCTTCGCCCCGTTGATCCGGGTCTACGGGACCGTGCCCTACCGGAACCTGGACCTCACGGTGCTCGCCGGGGTCGTCTACGTCGTCCTGTTCGGCGTGATGTTCGGCGACGTCGGATATGGGGGCCTGCTCGTCCTGGGGGCTCTTCTCCTCCGGCGGGGAAAGCCCGGCCCGCTGGCGAAGTGGCGCCATCTCTGGCCGTTCGTCGCCGCGGCCGGCGCGGCCGGCGTCCTGGCCGGGGCCGCCTACGGCGAATTCTTCGGTCCCACCGGCGTACTGCCCGTGCTGTGGCTCGATCCCCTGCGGGAGCCGATGCGGATGCTGCTTTCCACCCTTGTCCTCGGCGGCGTCCTGCTCGTCCTGTCCTACGTGGCCGGAGCGGTCAACCGGTGGAGAGAGGGGGGAGGCACGACGGCCCTGTACGCCCTGTCGGGGATCGCAGGCGCCGTGCTGTTCACCGGGCTGGTCTGCGCCGGTGCCGGCCTCGCCCTCGGCCGCACCAGCTGGTGGGCGATCGGTGGCTCGACGGCGACCGCGGGACTGGTCCTCGCCGGGACCGGGCTGTACGCGTCGACCGCCGGAGGCGCATCCGGAGTGCTCCAGGCCGGGATCCAGCTCGTCGACGGTGTCATCCGCATCGGCGCCAACGTCTTCTCCTTCGCCCGTCTGGCGGCGTTCGGGCTGACGCACGCGGCACTCGCCACCGTCGTGTGGCAGGGCACGCGCGCGCTCGCGGCCCACGGCGCACCCGGCATCGTCGCGGCCGTCGCCCTGTTCTTCGTCGGTACCGCGGTCGCCTTCGCCCTGGAAGCCCTGGTGGCCGGGGTCCAGGCGCTGAGGCTGGAATTCTACGAGCTGTTCTCACGGGTCTTCGAGGGCGAGGGCCACCCCTTCGAGCCCTGGCACCCACCCGTTCAGCGCAAGGAGACGCCACCGTGATCGCCTGGCTCATCGCCCTGCCCGCCGTCGTGGCGGCCTTCATCCTCACGCACCGGGCCCTGCGCCGCAGGGGACGCGCGGTGCTGCGGGTGATCACCGTGATGAACCTGCTGCTGCTGGCCGGGGCCGTCGCCCTGGTGGCGGTCGCGCTCACCGACACGCCCGCCGCCGCCAGCGGCACGCAGACGGCCGTCGCGTCGTCCGGCAGCAACACGGCTGCCCTCATCGGCGCGGCCATCGCCGTCGCCGGAGCCTCCATCGGGGCGGCCATCGCCGTCGCCTACACCGGAGCGGCCGCCCTCGCCGCGCTGAGCGAACGCCCCGAGCTGTTCGGCCGGGCCGTCGTCGTCGTGGGACTGGCCGAGGGGATCGCCATCTACGGTCTCGTCGTCGCGATCCTCCTGATCGGGAAGGCCTGACGATGGGACGCGTCGCCGCCGTCGGAGAACAGCCCCGAGTCGCAGGTCTGGCCCTGGCCGGGGTCGACGTCATCGTCGCCGAGGGCGCGCAGGCCGTCCACGAAGCCTGGCAGGCCCTGCCGGCGGACGTCGATCTCGTGATCCTCAGCCCGGCGGCGGCTGCGGTCCTGGGATCCGAGCGGCTGTCGCGCGGCCACCCCTTGACGGCGGTGATGCCGCCATGACGGACTCGTTGCAGCCCGTACGGGACAGCTTGCTGCGTCGTGCACAGGCGGAAGCCGACGAGCTCCTCGCGAGGGCCGACAGCGACGCCGAGGCGACCTTGGCCGAGGCCGATGACCTCGCCCGGGCGATCATGGCCAAGGGCCGCCGCGATGCCGAGGCCGAGGCTGCGAGAGCCCGTGCCGCCGCGATCACGGCGGCACACCGGCAGCAACGCGCCAATCGGCTCGACGTACAGGCCAGGGCCTACCGCGAACTGCGCCGCCAGGTCGCCGAGCGGGTCCTGACGCTCCGCGAGGGACCGGACTATCCCCGCCTCCTCGACGCACTCACCCGGCGGGCCCGGGCCCTGCTCGGACCCGACGCCGATGTCCGGGAGCATCCCACAGGAGGCGTGGTGGCCCGGGTGCCGGGACGCCGCGCCGACCTCACCCTGCAGTCGGCAGCGCTGCGGGTGGTGGACGGCGCGGGCTGCCTGCTGGAGAGCCTGTGGACGCCCTGAGCCCCGGCGGCCCGTCCGGTCGCGTGCTGCGCGTCACCGGACCGCTCGTCGAGATCGAGTACAGCGGCGGCATCGCGATGCACGACCTGGTTCTCCTCGGCGGCGCAGGGTTGCACGGTGAGGTCGTGGGCATCGAGGCGGGGGTGGTCACCGTCCAGGCCTACGAGTACACCGGCGGTCTCGCCCCGGGGCACCCCGCCCGCGGGGCGGGACACCCGCTCTGCGCACGCCTGGGGCCGGGGCTGCTCGGCGGGATCTTCGACGGTCTGCTGCGCCCGCTGACCGGGATCGGCGACCGTATCCGGCCGGGTGCGGCCGTGGAGGCCACGGGCCGGGAGGGCGACGGGCGCTTCGTCCCCGGTGCCCGCCCGGGACAGCGGGTCCGTGAGGGCGAGGCCATCGGGGAGGTGCGGACGGCGGGGCCGGTGGCCTTGCGCGTCCTGGTGCCTCCCGGCGTCACCGGCGACGTGGAGTGGATCGCGCCCGCCGGGGACCGTGAGGGCGATGCGGCGGTAGCCGTCGTGGCGGGAACCAGGATCGCGATGACCAGTTCGTGGCCCGTGAGGCGTCCGCGTCCGGTACGCGCGCGACGGATCCCGTGGCAACCCCTCACCACCGGCCAGCGCGTCATCGACCTGCTGTTCCCCATCGCCCGAGGCAGTACCTCGGCCGTACCCGGTGGGTTCGGAACCGGCAAGACCATGTTGCTGCAACAGGTCGCCAAATGGTCTGACGCCGACGTGATCGTCTACATCGGCTGTGGCGAGCGCGGCAACGAGATGGCCGACGTCATCGAGGAGCTGGCCGAACTGGAGGATCCCCGTACCGGCGGGAAGCTGGCGGATCGCACGGTCACCGTCGCCAACACCTCCGACATGCCGATGATGGCCCGCGAGGCCGGTGTCCACACCGGCATGACGGTGGCCGAGTACTTCCGGGACATGGACCTGGACGTGGTGGTCATCGCCGACTCCACCTCGCGGTGGGCCGAGGCGCTACGGGAGTTCGCCTCACGCTCGGGAGAACTCCCCGCCGAGGAGGGCTATCCGGCGCGTCTGGCCTCCAGCATCGCCGCCTTCTACGAACGCGGAGGCGCGGTGACCACGCTCGGTGGCGGGCAGGGCTCCGTGACCGTCATTGGCGCGGTCTCGCCGCCCGGGGGCGACACGGCCGAACCGGTCACCGCGCACACGGAGCGCTTCGTCCGTTGCCTGTGGGCGCTCGACCGCGACCTGGCCTACGCGCGTCACTATCCCGCCGTCTCCTGGGCGGGATCGTTCTCCAGGGACGCGTCGGCGCTGACCGTAGGGCCGGCGGCGGGGGACGCGGCCGGCCATCGCCGGCGTGTCGGCGCCTTGCTCGCGGAGGCCGACCGCCTCGCGTCCCTGGTCGACCTCGTGGGCATCACCGCGCTCCCGGCACAGGAGCGGATGAGCGTGCTCGCGGGCCGCCTCGTGCGCGAAGGACTGCTCCAGCAGAACGCGTTGTCGGCACGGGACGCCTACAGCGGCCCGGAGAAGACGGCCGCGCTGGCCGGTGCCGTGCTGGCCGTCACCGACCGGTGCCGCGAGATCGTCGCCGCCGGAGGAAGCCCCGAGGCCGTCGAGCAGACGGACTTCGGGCCGCTGCTGCGTGCCCGTGAGACAGCCGGACCCCATGACGCCGCAGAAGTGGAGCGCCGGCGCGACGCGACGCTGCGGGCACTCGACGCGCTGCGAGAAGCCGTGCCATGACGGCACGGGGCGAGGTGGAGTACACGGACGTCCGCGACGTGCGCGGACCGCTCCTGGTCGTCGAGGGAACCGAGGGCGTCGGATGGGACGAGTTCGCGGTCATCACCCTCGGCACGGGGGAGCGGCGGCACGGACTCGTCCTGGAGGCGGACCGGGACCTCGCGGTGGTCCAGGTCCTGGAGGACACGGCCGGAATGGACCCGCGGCGGCTGCGCGTGGCCTTCACCGGCCGCCCTCTGCACATCCCGGTGGGGCCCGGGTGGCTCGGCCGGGTGTGCAATGGCCGCGGCGAGCCTGCCGACGGCGGTCCGCCGGTCACCGCGGCGGAGCAGGCGGCCGTGGCCGGCGACCCGATCAATCCGGCGCGCCGCCGGCCACCCGCGGAACCGGTGCTCACGGGTGTGGCGGTCGTGGACGGGCTCACCACTTTGGTCCGTGGCCAGAAACTGCCCGTGTTCTCCGTCGCGGGGCTGCGGCATCTGGAACTCGCGGTGCAGATGGCCGCCCAGGCCACCGTTGGTGGCGAGCCGTTCAGCGTGGTCTTCGCCGGCATGGGCCTGACCCACGCCGACGCCTGGTTCGTCAGGGAGGCGCTGGAGGAACGGTCGGCCGGCGGTGAACTCGTGCTGCTGGTGAACACCGCCGACGAGCCGGTGATCGAACGCCTCCTGACCCCGCGTGTCGCCCTGACCGTCGCCGAGCACCTGGCGTTCGCCATGGGCCGGCACGTCCTCGTCGTCATGACGGACATGACCAGTTACGCCGAGGCGCTGCGCGAAGTGTCCGCGGCCCGCGGAGAGGTACCCGGCCGCCGCGCCTACCCCGGATACCTCTACAGCGACCTCGCGTCGCTGTACGAGCGCTGCGGACGGCTGAAAGACCGCCCCGGCTCCGTGACCGTACTGCCCATGCTGACCATGCCCGCGGGGGACATCACCCATCCGGTTCCCGATCTGACGGGATACATCACCGAGGGGCAGATCGTGCTCTCCCGCGATGCCGCGGCACAAGGTGTCTATCCGCCCGTGGACGCGCTGGCATCCCTGTCCCGCCTGATGCGCAAGGGTGCCGGTCCCGGCCGCACCCGGCCGGATCACCTGCAGGTGGCCGCCCAGCTCCTGGCCGCCCTGGCCCGCGCCCGCCAGGTTCGGGAACTGGCGGAACTGGTGGGACTCGGCGCGCTCAGCCCGGCGGACCACCGCTACGTGGACTTCGAGGAAGCCTTCCTGCGCCGATTCGTCGACCAGCGCCCCGACGAGGCGGTGACGCTCGACGAAACTCTCGAACGCGCCTGGGACGTGCTGCTCGCCCTCGGGCCCGAGCAGTTGACGGTGCTCCCACCAAAGCTGCGCCAGGCTCACGGCTGGCACACGGAGCGCCCCAGGTGAACGGCGGCCACTGCGCACCGGGACGAGCGGCACGCCTGCGGCTGCGGCGCAGCCTGCACGTCGCCTCCCACGGTGCGCATCTCCTCGACCGCAAGCTCCATCTCCTGCAGAGGGAGCACAGCGCCCTGACCCGTGTGCAGCGGGACTGCGCGGCAGGCTGGCGGGCCCGCGTCGCCGACGCCGAGACCTGGCTGCTGCGCGGGGTGCTGCTCGGCGGCGAACATGCCCTGACCGCGGCCGCCGCGGGTGCGGGCGGCCCCGCCGTCGTCGCGGTGCAGTGGACCACGTCCCTCGGGGTACGCCGGCCTGCCTCCGCCGCGGTCCAGGTCCCGCCGCGCGCGCCGGACACGGCGGCTCCCGGCAATACGGCCCTGGTGCGCGCCGAGGCCGTCTACCGGGAGGTGGTGAGATCAGCGGCCTCGTATGCGGCGGCCCAGGCGGCGGTGCGCATCGTGGAAGCCGAGATGAGTCGCACACAGCGTCGAGTGCGTGTGCTGCGTCGTCACTGGATTCCGCGGCTCCAGCGCGAACTGGACCGAGTCGAGCGCGTCCTGGAACAGGCCGAGCACGAGGACGCGGTGCGGCTGCGCCGGGCACACGCATGGCGGGGGCACGGCGGCGGGGGTACCGCGGGCCGGGGGTGAGGGCGGCGGCCCATGGCTCGTACGGTGTGTCACCCGCGCGGCACCAGCGCCACGGGACACGCCGCGTGTTCCAGTACCGCCTGGGCGACCCGCCCCACCGGGGCCGAGAAGGGCCCGGTGGCAGCACGGCTCCCGAGCACCAGCAGATCGACGTGCGTGGACTCCGCAACCAGGGCGCCCGCGGCCGACGGGACCTGGACCACTTCTTGCGCGACCCTCACGTTCGGATACTCCTCACGCACGGCGGCCACGAGGGGTGCGGCGTGGTCGGCCTGCCGCTCGGCCACGGCCCGGACGGACGCCGCCATGGGTGCCATGCTCTCCAGATGGTGCGTCAGCGTCCATGCGCCGAGCACCCTCAAGGCGGCATCGCGCCGCTGGGCGTACAGCGCGGCGAAACGCACCGGGAGGATGTCGCGGGCATCCCGGGCACCGGCCAGGACCGTCCGTGCCGGTGTCCTCGGTTCCCCGCGCACCACCACGACCGGTCCGGTGGCCCACCTGGTCACCTGGCGTCCGACCGAGCCGAGCAGCAGCGACGAGAAGCCGCCGAGCCCGCGGGACCCCACGACGACGGTTCCCCTCGCCCCGGCGGCTTCGACCAGGCTCTCCGCCGGATCGCCGCGGCTTATGGACGTCGTCACCTTCAGCCCCGGAACGCGGTCGGTCGCCTTCCTGGCGGCCGTGTCCGCCCTGTCCGCCGCCGTCTCCAGGATGGGACGTATGACGTCCTCCGTGAGTTCGTCGGGGAGCAGATCGACGTGCGTGGCGCAAAGGATCTGCAAGGGCCGGCCACGCGCGGCGGCCTCCTCGGCCGCCCACAGCACCGCGCGGGTGGCGACGGCGGAGCCGTCGGTGCCGACGACGACCGGGCCATCGGGAACGGGCGGCCGGGAACGCTCGTCCATGAGGGATCTCCTGTACGTACAGGGGGCCGGCAGCCCGGGCGGCCGACAGGGCCGCTAGGCGGCCGCCGTGCCCGACGGCGGGACGGTGATGACGGGACAACGCGCGTGATGGAGGACGCCCTGGCTCACCGACCCCAGAAGCAAGCCGCTGAAGCCGCCTTGCCCCCGCGTTCCCACGACGAGCGCACACGCCCGGTCGGACGCCTGGGCCAACGCCCCCACCGGGTGACCCCGTACGACCTCCTGAGTGAGGTCCACCTCGGGGTACGCGGCGCGGTGCCCCGCCACCGACTCCGACAGCAGACGGCGGCATTCCCGCTCGGCGGCCTCCTCGTCCAGGACGCCCGGCAACGGCGGGTGCCACACGTACAGGGCGCGCAGGGCCGCCCCGTGCAGCGCGGCCTCCTGGAACGCGAGGTCGACGGCCGCGGCGGAACGCGGGTGTCCGTCGACACCCACCACCAGGTAGGGGGACCGCTCGTCGGGTACCTCCGGTTCCTCCGGTTCCGGCACCACGACGACGGGGCACGGGGCATGAGCGATGACCGGCAGTGCCACGGAGGCCGAAGTGAACAACTCCCGCACGACGCCGAGGCGCCACGACCCGAGGACCACCATGGCGGCCCCCGGTGCCATCTCCCGTACCGCCCAGGCCGGATGACCTTCCATCAGTTGCGTGGTGACCACCACGCGGGGCTGCCGGGAACCGACGTACGCGACCGCTTGTTCGAGCAGCCGCTCGCCCTCCACGTGCAGGGCAGCGTTCCAGCGCTCCCAGGAAGGAAGGACCTCCCCCGAGGTGTAGCCGCCCGTCGGCACTCCCTGGGCGTGGACCAGAGTGAGCGGGAGATTCCTCAGCGCGGCCTCGTCCGCGGCCCAGGTCAGCGCGTTGCGTTTTGCCGGGTCCGGGTCGACACCGACCACGACGGGCCGGGGTCCCCATGTACCGGACATGATGCGGTCGGCTGCCCGTCAGCTCTCGGTGATCTCGACGTGCCGGGGCTTGGCGCTCTGGGCCTTGGGAACGGTGACGGTCAGGACGCCGTCGGACAACTGGGCCTTGACTTCCTCGGCGTTGACGCCGGTGGGCAGCAGGGCGCGGTACTCGAAGTGTCCCGTCCGCCGGGTGCTGCGGCGCAGGACGCCTTCGCGTTCGCGTTCCTTGTACTCGCCGGTGATGCGCAGGTGCTGGTCGTCCATCTCGACGTCGATGTCCTCGCACTTGATGCCGGGCAGCTCGGCCTCGATCACATAGGCGTCGTCGGTCTCGTGCATGTCCGCCAGGGGCGACCAGGCGCCCGCGGGAGCCGCGGCAGCCGAGGCCAGCAGCTCGTTCATCCGGCTGAAGAGTTCGTCGAACTCGGACGCCATGGGCTCGCCCCAGCCAAGGGCGGGAAACCTTTCCATGAGCCGGCCGGGCCTGTGGTGGGCGGGCAGGGTCATCGCGGTTCACCTCCGTGATCGGACGGCAATGGCCTTGTTTCCATACTGCGCCCGGCTCGTCGGGCGCAGCCAGCCGGGGCGGTCCCCCGGACGAGGCACGGCCGGTCGGCGGGGCCGCCTGGTGTCCCGCTCAGCCAGGTTCCATGTACGGCCGGCGGAAGGGCGGGGCCTGGGCCGTGCCCTTCGGGCGCATGGCGCCCAGTGCCTGCGCCACCGCGGATTCCAGAGATCCGCTGGTGTCGACCGCTACGGCCTCCTCCCACGGCGGTTCCGCTGCTGCCAGCGCCCGGGCGATGGCCGGGTCGGCGTCCGATGCGCCGGGGCCGCGGGCACGCAACCGTGCTGCGGACAACTCGTCGGGAACCGCGCAGTGCAGGGCGATCAGGTCGGCGCCCGCGTGTTCGGCCGTCCGCAGCGCCGCCTCACGCTGTCCTGGATCCGACCAGGTGGCGTCCAGGACCACGGACTCGCCGTGGGACAGAAGGGCGGACGCGCGGTCGAGGAGCCGCTCGTACGTCCTGCCGGTCCACTCCGGGGTGTACAGGCCCTGGAGGTAGTCGGCCGCCGCGGATTGCTCCACCGGGATGCCGGCCAGCTCCTTGCGGAGGCGGTCGCTGCTGAGCAGGGTGAGACCGAGCCGGTCGGCCAGCGCTCCGGCGAGAGTCGACTTGCCGCTGCCGGGCAGGCCGCCGACGACGGTGAGGCCGACAGCGGAGGTGCGCAGGTGGCGCAGTGTCGCCGTGAGCAGCCGCCGGTACGCGGTGGCGCCGTCGGTCGCGCCCTGCGTCGCCTGGACCAGGGAGACCTTGGCGCGGACGAAGGCGCGGTAGGCGACATAGTGGTGCCACAGGGATCGCGGTGCGGGGTCCCCCGAGTACTCGCTGTAGCGGCTGAGGAAGAACGAGGCGGCCTCCGGGGCGCCGAGCTGTTCCAGGTCCATGGCGAGGAACGCGGCGTCGTCCAGACCGTCGACGAAGCGCAAGTGGTCGTCGAACTCGAGGCAGTCCAGGACGCGGGGACCGTCGTCGAGGCAGAAGACGTCGTCGGTGAGCAGGTCGCCGTGGCCGTCGACGATGCGGCCCTGCTCGATGCGGGCGTCGAACAGCGGCTTACGGCCTCCGAGATAGCGCCCGACGAGTCGCTCGGCCTCGTCCAGGTCGTCACTGACGCCGCGGTCGAAGCGGTGGTCGCCGGCCAGGTCCCGGACCTGGGCGAAGCTCGCCGACCAGCGCCCGGCCAGCGCGTCCCGGGTGCCCTGCTCGTCGATCTCGCTGCTGCGGGGCGCGTCGGCGTGCCGTGCGGCGAGCAGCCGTGCGACGGCGCGCAGGACGTCGTCGACGGCGACTCCGTCGCGGACGAGGCGGGACAGGCGGCGGTCCGCCGGCAGGCGCCGCATCACGACCACGGGCTCCGGCGCGTCGGTGTCCGGGCTGCGCAGCTCTCCCACACCCAGGTAGACGTCCGGCGCGAAACGCCGGTTGAGGGTGACCTCGCGCTCGCAGGCGGCGCGGCGGGCCGCCACCGAGGTGTAGTCGAGGAACGTCAGGTCGACGGGCTTCTTGATCTTGTAGGCGTGGTCGCCGAGGAAGATCAGCACTGCGGTGTGGGTCTCGCAGATCTCCGCACGCGCAAGTGACGGTCCGGCCGTTCCGGGGTCCCGTCCGGGCGGCGCGACGGACGCATCGGTCTGCGGCGGTGGCGCCGTCACATCGTTGCCCCGGCCCTCCTCAGTCATGCGGGACGACCGCCACCGGGCAGCGAGCGTGGTGGACGGCGGCCGATGCCACCCCACCCAGGTGCGGCGCGAGGGCGGGCCGGTGCTCGCGCCGGCCGACGACCAGCAGCGCGGCGTCGGTCGCCGCCTTGAGGACGGCACTGGCCGGGCTCTCCAGAAGCACGGTGTCAGCCGCGACCACCTGCGGGAACTTCTCCTGCCACGGACGGAGCACCTTGAGCAGATCCGCGTGCGCGTCCTTGCGCATCCCCTGGGTGAGATCGTGGTCCACCCCCCAGGGGACGCGCGCGTGCAGAGGCAGGCTTCGGCCGTGGACCGCGCGAAGCGGCGCGCCCAGCGCCGCGGCGCTCATGAAGGCGAACTCCAGCAGGTCGTCGCAGGGGCCGTGCAGTTTCAGCGCGACGACCACCACCCCTCCCAGGTCGTGTGCGGGCGGCTCCTGCTCGGTGCCGGGACTTCCCGCGCGCACCAGGACGACAGGGCACGCGGCACGTGAGACGACGGGCATGCCGATGTCGCCGAGGAAGTAGCTGGCGACCGGCTCCAGGCCGCGGGAGCCGAGGACGACCATCTCGGACTCCGACGCCGCCTGGAGCAGGGCGTGCTCGGCGTCGTCGGCGACCAGGTTGCCGACGATCACGAGACCGGGATGACGGTCCTGCAACTCGGCGCGCGCGTTGTGGACCAGCCGTTTCGCCCAGTAGTTCTGGTCGACTTCCGCCGGCAGACGCGTCGGTTCCGGCGCGAGCATGGGCCAGGCGTGCAGCAGCCGCAGGGTGAGCCTGCGCCGTTCGGCTTGCCCGGCCGCCCAGCGAGCGGCGGCGAGGCTCTCGGGCGAGCCGTCGAGACCCACCGTGACGACCGGATCCATCGTGCTGCCTCCCTTCCGTGAGTACCCCGTGTCGCGGCTCGGGCGCGGCGCACGGGACTGACGGCCGTATCTCCTCCTGGCACCCGGGCCGTGCGGTGCCACGTTCGAGGACTACCGCATGGCCTTGTCGAGCGCACCCGGACGGGGCCGCGGAGGTGCCGCCGACGCCCGCGCGGGCGGGGCCGGTTCACCCGATGTCGAGCACGTCGGCCACGGGCCGGCGTGGCGTGGCGGCGCACTCGGGTCCGTATCCCAGGCGCAGCACCATCTGGGGGTGGCCGACCGGTGAACGAGGGTCGCGTACGGCCCAGCGCAGGTCGGACCATTCAAGTGCCTGGGAGGTGAGCGCGGTGGACAGGCCGCTCAGGGTGGCCGTGAGCAGGACGCGTTCCATTGCCTGCCCCGCGCGCAGCCAGTCGGCCGGTCCGTCACCGGTGGTGCAGAGCAGCGCGAGGTGCGGCGTGTCCTCGAAGGCCACCGCCTCGCGCCCGGGGACGGGCCGCCTTCCGGCGAAGTCCCGGACCGGGGTGTGTCCGTGCCGCTCGCCGGGGCCGAACGCGTACTCCGGCACGCCGTCGGTGGCCGTCTGCGCCTCGGTGCCCCTGCGGGTCCAGTGTTCGAGTTCCTTCAGGCGCCCGGGGTCGGTCGCGTCGCGCCCTTCCGCGTCGTGGACCAGCTCCAGCAGCTCCCGTGCGTGCCAGTCACCGGGGAAGACCAGCTGCGCGTCCTCCTGACGGGCCGCTTCCTGCAGCGTCGCGCGGACCGCGGGTGGGACCTCTCTCGCCTCGAACGGGGAGCGGCTGGTGTGCCGGCGATGTACCGCGGGATACAACCGCGCGAGTCCGGGGTCCGGGTGATCCGTGCCGGACAGGCGCACCGCCGCGAGGAGTCCCCGGTCCCGGGGGTCGGGAAGCAGCGTGACGGTCGCTTCCAAGCCCGCATGGGCGGCTGCGGTCCGCAGGTTGCACAGGGCGGCCCCGCACCCCAGGTGGAGCCCGCGGTCGTCGGGGTCCGCGAGGGGCATCCGCCGCGCGGGGTCGGCACGTAGGTGCAGCGCGCCTTCCGCCGGCAGGAAGCGGAACCTCCACGGCTGGGCGTTGTGCATGGACGGTGCAGCGACGGCGGCCTCCACGAGGGCCGACGCGGTGCTCGTGTCGATTGCGTGCCCGGGCACCTGACCATCTCCTTCCGTTGCCTGCCCGGCTTCCACGCCCGCGGGTCGACGCTGCCGGGACGTCACGCCGTGTGCGCGACGAGGAAGTCGGCGCTGTCCGAGAGCGTGGTGAGCGCGGGGTAGTCGTCCTCGTCGATGTCGACGCCGGTCCGCTCCACGAGGGTCTCGACGAACCCGAGGAAGTCCAGGGAGTCGAGTTCCAGGACCTCCCGGAAACTGTCGTCCGGTCCGAGGTCGGTGAAGTCGGCGTCCGGCACGATCCGTGCGATGGATTCCTTGACGGTGTCCATGGCTTCGGTTCGGTTCACAGTTCCTCCGGTCGTTGCAGCAGACGGTCCACCGTCGTCAGGTAGCGGCCGCCGATGGCTCCGTCGGTGGCCCGGTGGTCGGCCGAGAGGGTGGCCGTCACGGTGGGCCGTACGCCGATGAGCCCGTCGACGGCGCAGGGCCGCTCGACGACCGCTCCGAAGCCCACCAGGGCCACCTGCGGCGGATAGATCACTCCGAAGACGGACTCCACCCCTTGATCCCCGAGGTTGGTGACGGTGATGGTCGCCCCGGTGGTTTCCGAGGCGCGCAGTCTTCCGGCGCGCGCCCGGTCCACCAGGTCCTTGAGCGCGGCCATGAGATCGGCCAGGGGCAGGGTGTCCGCGTCGTGCAGCGCCGGGACCAGCAGGCCACCGCCGCGCAGCGATATCGCCACACCGAGGTGGACGCCGGAACCAGGCACGAAGGTGCCCTCCTGCCAGAAGCCGTTGAGTTCCGGGACCCGATGGGCGGCCGTGGCCGCTGCCTTCAGCAGCAGTGCCGCCGGTACCAGCCGCCGGGAGGCAGGTCGGTTCCGGTTCTGCTCCCGCATCCAGCCCAGGGCGCCGGCGAGGTCGATGCTCGTGGACAGGTAGTAGTGCGGGATCTCCCGCTTGGAGCGGGCCATGAGGTCGCCGGTGGTGCGGCGCATGGTGGCTGGACGGTCTGGTCGTCGCTGGGCCCGGTCCGCGTGTGGCTCCGGTCGGGGCGTCGGGGTCCCGGCTGCCTTGCGCACGTCCGAGGCGCGCACCACGCCGTTCCTGCCGGTTCCGGGGACGTCTTCGAGAGGTACCTTCAGTTCCCCGGCGAGGCGGCGGGCAAGCGGGGAGGCGTGTACGCGGGGTGCGGGGTGCGGGGCCGCGTGCTCGACGTCGGCCTTGGTGACGCGGCCACCCGGTCCGCTGCCGTGCAACCGGGCCAGGTCCAGGCCCTTCTCGCGGGCGAGTGCGCGGACCAGAGGCGTGGCCGCGGGTTCGCCGACCCCCTCCGGCCTCTCCGGGGGAGTGCGCGGTGTCCCGTGGGGCCGGCCGGCCGGAGCCGGTTCGGCAGGAGGCGGTTGTGACGGCCGGGCGGATCGCGGTTGCCGTGCCGTCCGCCGTTGCGGCCGGTCGGCGCCGATGACCGCCAGCGCAGTGCCGACGGGAACCGTCGTCCCGGGTTCGACGAGGAGTCGTTCGACGGTCCCGGAGTGGAAACACTCCGCCTCGATGGTGGACTTCGCGGTCTCGATCACCGCCACGACGTCACCCTTGTCGACGTGCTGACCCGGTCGTACGAGCCACTCCTGCACCAGACCCTCGTCCATGTCGGCGCCCAGTGACGGCATCGTGAATTCGGGCATGTCAGCCGACCACCCGGTGCGCCGCGGCGACGATGTCGCCGACCTGGGGAAGCGCCGCCTCTTCCAGCCGCCGCGCGTAGGGCATGGGAACCTCCGCGCTGCACACGCGCTCCACCGGCGCGTCGAGTTCGTAGAAGACCTGCTCGGCGAGGCGCGCGGAGACCTCGGCGGCGAGGCTTCCGCTGCGCCAGCCTTCGTCGACGACCACTGCCCGATGGGTCCTGGTCACGGAACCGGTCAGGGCGGTGTCGTCCAGGGGACGGAGGGTGCGAAGGTCGACGACTTCGGCGCTGATGCCCTCGCCGGCCAGTTCGTCCGCCGCGGCGAGGGCCTTCGGCAGCGACCCGCCGTAGGCGATGACGGAGAGGTCGTCGCCCGCGCGCCGGATGGCGGCGTCGTCCAGCCCTACGGGAGGAGAGTCCGGACGGAGGTCGCCGGAGGCGTTGTACAGGGAGCCGTGCTCGAAGATCAGCACCGGGTCGGGGTCCGCGAGCGCCGGGGCCAGCATGCCGCGCGCGTCCTCCAGCGTGGCCGGGGCGAGCACGCGGATGCCGGGGATGTGGGCGTACCACCCTTCGAGGCTGTGCGAGTGCTGGGCGGCCAGTTGACGCCCGGCGCCGGTGGTCATGCGGATGACCAGCGGCACGGAGAACTGCCCGCCGGACATGTGCAGCATGGTGGCGGCGGTGTTGAGGATCTGGTCCAGGGCGAGCAGGCTGAAGTTGACCGTCATGATCTCCACGATCGGCCGCATGCCGGCCAGGGCGGCGCCGATGCCCGCTCCCACGAAGGCGGACTCCGACAGGGGGGTGTCGCGGATGCGCTCCGGCCCGAACTCCTCCAGCAGACCCAGGCTCACGCCGAAGCAGCCTCCGTACCGGCCCACGTCCTCACCCATCAGGAACACGCGGTCGTCCTCGCGCAGGGCCTCGCGCAGTGCTTCGCGCAGTGCCTCGCGGTACGTGGTCTTCGTACCGTTCCCGGGGTCGCTCACGGCGCGCTCGCCTCCCCCCTCTCCTGGGGCGGGCTCGTCACCTGGCGCAAGAGTGCCTCGACCGGTTCGGCCGGAGCCCGCTCGGCTGCCTCGACGGCCGCGTCGATCTCCTCGCCGATCCGCTGCTCGATACCGGGGAGTTCCCTGTCGACGGGCTCTCCCGCGGCGCGCATCCGCCCGAGGAGGAGGCCGATCGGATCGCGTTCCTTCCACCGCTCGATCTCGGCCTTGTCGCGGTAGCGGTCGGGGTCGTACATGGAATGGGCGCGGAAGCGGTAGGTGCGCAACTCCAGGAAGTGGGGCCCGTTGCCCGCCCGGAGGCCCTCGACCGCCCGGCGGGTCGCGCTCGCGACGGCGTGGACGTCCATGCCGTCCACCGCCCACGCGGCCATGCCGTAGGAGGCCGCGCGCATCGCCAGGTCCGTCTGGGCGTGCTCCCTGGGCAGAGCCGTGCCCATGGCGTACTGGTTGTTCTCGCACACCAGCAGCAAGGGCAGGTCCCACAGCGCCGCGAGGTTGGCGGTCTCGTGGAACTCGCCCTCGGCCATGGCCCCGTCACCGAAGAAGCAGCACGTCACCCGGGGTCGGTCGCACATGCGGTCGGCGAGTGCGAGGCCCGCGGCCAGCGGCAGGCCACCCCCGACGATGGCGTTGCCCCCGTAGAACCGGTGCGCCGCGTCGAACAGGTGCATCGACCCGCCGTGTCCACGACTGCAACCGGTCACCTTGCCGTACATCTCCGCCATGACCGACTCCGCCGGGATCCCGCGCGCCAGGGCGTGCCCGTGCTCGCGGTAGGTGGACACCACGGCGTCCTCGGGCGTCAGGGCGGCGCAGACGCCGACGGCCACGGCTTCCTCGCCGATGTACAGGTGGACGAAGCCCCGGATCTTCGCAGCGCTGTACAGCTCCACACAGCGCTCCTCGAAGCGGCGGATGCGCAGCATCGCGATCAGCGCGTCGCGGTCGGGCGTGCTCCTGGGCGTGGCCTTGCGGGGATGCGTCCGCGGGGGGCGCGCGGCGGCGGTCACGATGATCCCTCCAGTGTCGAGGTGTCCCCCTCGGGCAGTCCCAGTTCGCGGGCCCGCAGAAGGCGGCGCATGACCTTGCCGCTGCGGGTCCTGGGAAGGTCCTGATCGAACGCGATCTCGCGGGGGGCCACGGCCGGGCCCAGCCGGCGCCGGGAGAAGGCCAGCAGTTCCCGCCGCAGGGCCTCGTCCGGTCGGTGGCCGGGCCGCAGGGAGACGAACGCCTTCACGACGGCCCCGGCCACCGTGTCGGGCCGGCCGATGACGCCGGCCTCCGCGACCGCCGGGTGCTCCATGAGCGCGCTTTCCACCTCGAACGGTCCGATGAGATGACCGGCCGATTTGATCATGTCGTCGGCGCGTCCGACGAACCAGTACCAACCGTCGGTGTCCTGCCGAGCCACGTCCCCGGTGAGGTACCAGCCGTCGGCGAAGGCGGCGTCGTAGCGTGCTTTGTCGTGCAGGTAGCCCCGGAACATCGAGGGCCAGCCGGGCCGCAGCGCGAGTTCCCCCTCCGTCCCTGGTTCGCGTACGACGGTGACGCGGCCGTCGGTCACCCGGGCCCGGCCGTCCTCGCCGCGTTCCAGGACCGCCGCCTCGACGCCCGGCAGCGGGCGGCCCATGGAACCGGGGCGGATCTCGGTACCCGCGAAGTTGGCGATCATGATGGCTCCGGTCTCGGTCTGCCACCAGTTGTCGTGGATCGGCAGACCGAGCGCCTCCTGGCCCCAGAGCACTGCCTCCGGATTGAGGGGCTCCCCGACCGAGGCGATGAAGCGCAACGCGGACAGGTCGTACGCACGGGCCATCTCACCGGCGCCGTGCAGCGACGTGCCCCGCATGAGCATCCGCACGGCGGTGGGGGCGGTGTACCAGACCGTCACCTTCTCCTCGGCGAGGATCCGGAACCAGCGCCGCGCGTCGTAGTCACCCTCGTCGACCACCACGGGCACCCCGTGGACGAGGGGGGCGATGACGCCGTACGACATGCCGGTGACCCAGCCGGGGTCGGCGGTGCACCAGTACACGTCCTCGGGGTGGAGGTCCAGGGCGTAGCGCGCGGAGGCATGGTGGGCGACGACGGCCTCGTGCACATGCACCGCACCCTTGGGCGTGCCCGTGGTGCCGCTCGTGAAGTGGAGCAGGGCCATGTCCTGCGGATCCGTGGGAGGAATGGTGAAGTCGTCGGCGGCGGCGGCCATGAGGTCGTCGAACGAGCCGGTGCCGGGCAGCGGCTGCGCCGGGCGTGGCCCGGTCAGCAGCACGTGTTCCAGACCGGGCAGTTCGTCGCGCCGGCCGGCGACCTTGCGGCGGTAGAGCGCTTCCGTGGTGACCAGGACGCGCGCGTCGCCGAGCCGCAGCCGCTGAGCCACCGGATCCGGGCCGAAGGCGGGGAAGAGCGGACACAGCACGCTGGTGTTCTTCAGCGTGCCCAGCACGGCGACGTAGAGCTCGGGACAGCGGCCGAGCAAGGTGAAGACGCGGTCACCGCGTCCTGTGCCGAGAGCCCGCAGGACGTGGGCGAACCGCGAGGAGGCGCGGGCGAGTTCAGCGTAGGAAACGGACGTCGTGGTGCCGTCGCGGGCCACGCAGCGCAGCGCGGTCCGGCTACCGGAGCTTCCTCCCGCGTGCCGGTCCACGGCCTCGTGGGCGATGTTCAGGCCGCGGCCGTCCGGCAGGCCTGCCAGGGCAGCACGCGCCCACCGCCACGAGAAATCCCGGCAGGCCTGCTCGTAGTCGGTCAGATTGGGCGTCACGCGCGGATGCGGGTCCTTACGGATCGTCTCCCATGCCACAGGACACTCCCTCCATGGCCTGGCCGCGAGGACGGGGACGTCGCGGTCCGGCCGTCATGGGCCGCTCGGCCGTGCGCCCTCACCTCGTGTCCGGGGAACGCCGTTCGAGATGGTGGACGTGGGCGTCGGGTCCCGGGAAGATGAGAGACGTCCGGTCCGTGTCCGACCAGCGGACGTCATACGGCGGCGTTCCGTCATCGTGGTGCAGTCCGACGATCTCTCCCTCGCGGCGGGTGGCCCCCGTGCTCGGGCTCTCCACGATGAGCTGGTCGCCGAGGTGGGCGTGCATCGTCATCTCCCGTCCTGCGTCGAATGTGACGTCCGCCCCGGCCGTCAGGCTCCGCGTGGCCGAGCCGGGTAGAAGGTGACCAACGTGGGAGTGCCGTCCTCCGCGACGATCCGTACAGCCGTCTCGGGCACGTCCATGGTGGCGATGTCGATCTCCTGGGGATGCGCGATCATGTGACGCAGGACGACCGGGTACCTCGGAGGCCGGCCGCCGACCGCGGCGATCACAGCGTCGTCCCTGGGGTCGTAGTCGAGGTAGGAGAAGGGCAGCCGCTCGGCTTCGTGCTGGGGCCCGAGCAACGGGTCCAGCACCTCGATGGTCACGAGTTCCCCCTCATGACGAGCGGTGACTCCCTCGAGCACCATCTTCCAGTCGCTGCGGTGCAGTGTTTCGCTGTCCATGATCGCCATCCTGAGTGCCGGCCCCCCGCCGTCGGCGACGGGAGCGCCACCGGGTCCGTCATTCGCCGTAGCCCGCCCAAGGCGGGCCGTGTCACGACGGTCACACGCCTCCCTACCACCATGGTGCTACGCGGAGGGCCGACGCACCCTCCGAGGAGGCGGCGGGAACCATCAGCGGGGGATGGGCCGATCGGCCCGGGAACCTGCCCACTCGGCACTGCCGCCGTCCGGCGGTCCGCGTTGGACTGGGAGACGCGCCCAGGTCCCCGCCCCGGCGGCCCGTTCGTCCCGCACACGGCACGGGGCCCGCGAGGCCGGGCGTCCCGGCCCTCCGAGGAGGCGGCACCGATGTCCCGAGCGCTCACCACGGACCTCTACGAGGTGACGATGGCCCTGTCCTACGTCCACGAGGGGATGACGGCGCCCGCGACCTTCAGCCTGTTCGTCCGGGACCTCCCGCCCGAGCGGGGCTTCCTGGTCACCGCCGGCCTGGACTCGGTGCTCGACTACCTGTCCGGGTTCCGGGTGCGGCCTGAGGACGTCGCGGCCTTCGCCGACCTGCTGCACCGGCCGCGCGGCGACCTCACCCCCCTGCAGGGGACCGGCTTCGACGGCGAGGTCCGCGCCGTACCGGAAGGCAGGATCGTCCTGGGCGGGGAACCCCTGCTGGAGGTGACCGCACCCCTGCCCCAGGCCCAGCTCGTCGAGAGCTACGTCCTCAACCAGATCAGCCACCAGACCGCGATCGCCTCGAAAGCGGCCCGGTGCGTACTCGCAGCCGACGGACGTCCGGTCGTGGACTTCTCCCTGCGCCGCACCCAGGGCATCGAGGCGGCGATGAAAGCGGCCCGGCTGGGCGCGATGGTCGGTTTCACCGCGACGAGCAACGTGGCCGCCGCCCACGCGTACGGGCTGACCGCCACCGGCACGATGGCCCACTCGTACGTCGAGGCCTTCCGCGACGAGGAATCGGCCTTCCGCGCGTTCGCCGTGACCCACCCCGGCCCCGTGACCTTCCTCGTCGACACCTACGACACCGTGGCGGGAACGGCCACCGCCGCACGTGTCCTCAAGGAACTGGGCCCGCCCCCGGGATGCGCGATACGACTGGACAGCGGCGACCTCGCAGCCCTGGCCGTGATCACCCGTCGTGTCCTCGACGACGCCGGACTCCCCGACGTGCGCATCGTCGCCAGCGGGGGCCTGGACGAGTACCGCATCGAGGAACTGGTCCGCGCCGGCGCACCGATCGACACCTACGCCGTCGGTACGCGTGTGGGAGTGTCGGCCGACGCTCCGTACCTGGACTCGGCCTACAAACTGGTCAGCTACGACGGCCGGCCCGTGATGAAGCTCTCCACCGCGAAGGTGACCGCTCCGGGGCCCAAGCAGGTCATCCGGCATCCGGGCTGCGCCGACGTCATCGCGCTGAAGGACGAGGACGTCCCGCCGGGCGCCGAGCCGCTGCTGGTCACTGTCATGTCGCACGGCCGGCGGACCTCGAAACCGGAGCCTCTGGCCTGGGCGCACGCGCGGTTCGAGGCCGATCTCGCGGCACTGCCGCACCATGCCCGAAGGATCCACGGCCCCATCCCGCCGCAGGTCACCCGCTCGGCGGCCCTGGAAGAGCTCACGCGACGTGTTCGCCGCCGGATCGAGGACGACGTGCTGGCCGCCATGTAGCGGCGGGACGACGCGAGGTGCCGGGGCGTGGACGGCCCGCACGATCTCAGGAGGCGGGGATGCGCAGGGCCAAGATCGCCATGTCGTCCCGGCCGTCACTGGGGTGCTCGTCGGCCAGCCTTTGCACGAAGCAGTCGAGGGGCAGAGCGGCGTGGGCGGTCGCGACGGCCATGAGGCGGTCCAGCCCCTCCTGGTAGGGCCGTCCGCGAAGTTCCACGAGGCCGTCGGTGAAGAAGAGCACCGTGGCTTCCGGCGGAAGGGCGTGCACATGGTCGTGGCGCGGCTGGCTGGTGTCGACCCCCAGAGGCAGATCAGGCTCGGCCTGCAGGTATCCGGCCCGCCCACCGGGGGCGATGACCAGCGGCGGAGGGTGGCCCGCCGTGCTCCAGCGCAGCGTCCAGCCGCCGTTGCCGGGCTCCACGCGGGCGAGGCAGGCGGTCGTGACCGGGTTGTCGGTGATGGCCTGGAGGGCACGGTCGAGGTGGGCGAGGACGACGCTGGGCGGGGTGCGCTGGTCGTACAGCAGGACACGGAGCATGTTGCGTGTCTGTGCCATGGCGGCGGCCGCCTGAAGGTCGTGTCCGACGACGTCTCCGATGACCATGGCGCAGGCCCGGTCCGGCACCAGCAGGGCGTCGTACCAGTCGCCGCCCACGTGGTCGGGCGCGAGGGCCGGCCGGTAGGCGGCGGCGGCGTGGAAGGGGCCGAGGTCACGGGGGAGCCTCGGCAGGAGCAACTGCTGGAAGCGTTCGGCGTTCCGTCGGGTCTGCTCGTACAGACGAGCGTCGTCGATCGCCAGGCCGGCGGCGCCCGCCAGTGCGACGATCAGTGCTTCGTCGCGGGCTTCGAAGGGCCGCCCGTCGCGCCGCTCCGCGACGTACAGGTTGCCGAAGATGCTGCCGCGAATGCCGATCGGAGCACCCAGGAGGGTTCGCATGGGTGGATGGCCGGTGGGGAAGCCGACAGAGTCCGGGTGGGCGCTGATGTCGTCGACACGCAACGGCTCGGGGTGGGTGATGAGACGCCCGAGCAGGCCGTGCCCGCGTGGCAGCTCGACGTCGGCCAGGTCGCTCCTTTCCTGCTCCGACAGGCCCATCGGGACGAACAACGCGAGGCTTTCCTTGTCCTCGTGCAGCACGCCCAAGGCGCCGTACCTGGCGCCGACGAGGTCCATGGCGGTGGACACAACCAACTTGAGCACGTCGGACAACCCCGCTTCCCTGCCCAGGACGGCCTCGTAGAGCTCGTGGAGCTCGTCCTGAACCCGGGCCAGTGCCTTGAGCTGGTCGGCGATCCGCTCCAGTTCGGTCCCCAGACGCAGCCGGGGCACCGGCGGCCGGCCCGGCAACTCGTCGTCGCCGGACATCACCGGTGTCCGGGGCGTGGGCCGGTCCGGACGGACCCGGTCACGACGACGCGGTCGCGCACGTCGAGGTCCACTTCCCACCCCACCGGCGTGACCCCAGGAGGGCGGGCGGGCAAGCGGCGTGAGGCGCTTCTTCGCGTGCCGCCGGTCCACGTCCTGACATCTCGGGCCAACCGATGCCCATGAGCCGTCCGGCGGCGGCGGCACGTCCGCCCTTCCGGTGCCATGCACGAGCGGTCCAAGCCGCCTCCCCTCACGACGGTGCCCCGCCAGCGAGCGATCACGCTAGAGACGTAAGCCCGGCATCGCAATGCGACACACAGAGTGCGTGCCCGGTCCGTCCTGGTGCGGGTGCGCTTCGCCATACGCGCGCGGACAACCGCCGTCGCCTCCAGCGCGCCCGCCGGCATCCCTGCGTTGGCCCGCTGGAGCGGAAGCACGCAGCATGGAAATAAGCCATGAATTCGGAGCGCCCTTCCCCCAGGGAAGCCCTTTCAGTGTGAAGTGATGTGGACATGACTGAAAATACGAAGATGCGACATCGACGCGGCATGGCCGAGGACATCGCGGTGGTCGCGGCAACGGCAGCACGTACCACCGGGCATGCGGTTCTTCACCCCAAGGCGACCCTCCGACAGGTGCGCCGGCTGTCGGACATGATTCCTGCGCTGCGGCAGGCGGTGGGTCCCATCGTGACCGGAAACGTCGAGGACTGGCACAGCGAATACGCCTACACGCTCGGTGAGCAGGCATTCGTCTACGGGTTCCCGTACATGTACAACGCTCAACTCCGATACGACTGGGTGACACAGCCGCGTAATCCGGCCACGGTGCCCTATGCGCCCGTCAACCATTTCTGGCACGCCGAACGTCTCCTGGACGCCACCTATCGCGACGGTGGATGCCCCAACAACGACACCCTGTACTCCGTGGCGTGGGTCGACCTCCGCGCAGAGCCGGTGATCCTCTCTCACCCTGACATGGGCGACCGCTACTTCGCCTTCGAGTTGATCGGGATCACGTCGGACAACTTCGACTACGTCGGGCAGCGCACCACCGGCTCGGCCGCGGGACACTTCGCTCTCATCGGCCCTGGCTGGACGGGGGAGTTGCCGCCGGAGGTCCGCCCACTGGAGAAGGCGCCCAGCCCCTGGGTGCTCGTCCTCGGCCGGACCCTCGTGGATGGGGCGCACGACGTCCCCGCCGTGCGCGCACTGCAGGAACGCTACCGGCTCACCCCGCTCGGACTGTTCGGCGAACCGGATGCGCACGTCCCCGAGAGCCGTGACGTCCTCAAGCCGGTCACCGCCAAGGAGGATCCGCTCGGACCCTGGAGGACCTTGAACGCGATGCTGGCCGAGAACCCTCCGCCGGCCCACCACGAGATCCTCCTCAAGCAGTTCGCCCAGATCGGTGTGGGCCCAGGCCTCGACGTCGAGGCGCAGCCCGAGGCGGTCAAGCGCAGCCTCATCAGGGCGGCCGCGGTCGGCCTGCCCATGCTCAAGCAGCAGACCCTGAGCGGTGACTGGGCACACCTGGTCCACGGCTGGCGCTACCCGCCCCCGCAGATGGGACGCTTCGGCGACGACTTCCTCAAACGTGCCGCGGACCAGTCCCTGCTCGGGGTGACGGCCAACGACCCCGCCGAAGCGGTGTACCTGACCAATTTCCAGGACGCCGACGGCAACAGGCTCAGTGCCGGCGGCCGCTACGTCCTGCACTTCGACGCGGACGCCATGCCTCCCGCCGAGGCCTTCTGGTCGCTGAGCGCCTACGGCGAGGACATGAACCTCATCCCCAATGAGGCCGGCCGCTACTCCATCGGTGACCGGACCCACGGCCTCACCTGGGATGCCGAGGGCGGGCTGACCATCCACCTGCAGAATCGGTCTCCCGGGAGCGACAAGGAGGCCAACTGGCTGCCCACCTCCAGGCACGGCCCCTGGTTCGTCGTGCTGCGGATGTACCGGCCGCGCCCCGAGGTGCTCGACGCCACCTGGGAATGCCCTCCGCTGGTCCGCGTCGGGTGAGGCGACGGGCTGCGCGCGCGACGTGCGCTTTCACTGATGTGCTCGCGCACGGCGTGGGGAGACACCTTGCGCCGATGCACCGTTTTCCAGGACGTCGAGGACCACCGATCCGTCGACGGTCTCGCGGGTGACGAGGAGTCCGGCCAGGGCCTCAAGGGCCCTCCGGTGTTCTCGCAGCAGGGCGACGGCGCGTTTCTCGGCCTCCGTGACCAGGCGCGCGGTCTCTTCGTCGACGATCCGCTGGGTGTGCTCGGAATAGCTCCGCCCGACCGCCTCCTTCCCGTTGTCCTGGCCGAGGTAGCGCGGTGTGCCCGAGGCATAGCCGACAGGGCCCAGCGCCTGTGACAGCCCGAATTCCGTGACCATGCGGTCGGCGATCTGGGTGGCCCCCGCCAGGTCGTCGGCCGCGCCCGTCGAGCCCTCGCCGAACACGACGAGCTCGGCGGCCCTGCCACCGAGCCGGACGGCGAGAAGGTCGGTGAGGTAGCCCTCGGTGTACAAGTGCCGTTCGGCCTCGGGGAGCTGCTCGGTGGCGCCCAGCGCGGGCCCCGAGGGGAGGATGGTGACCTTGGCGACCGGGTCGGCGTGTTCGCACAGGGCTGCGACGAGGGCATGGCCGGATTCGTGTACGGCCACGGCGCGGCGCTCCTCGGGGAGCAGGGCGTTGGAACTCTCCCTCCGCCCGAGCAGCACGCGGTCGCGCGCGGTGGCCAGGTCGTCGGCATCGATCACCGCGCGGTCGGCACGAACGGCGTTGATGGCGGCCTCGTTGACGAGGTTGGCCAGGTCCGCACCGGAGAAGCCGGGTGTGGAGCGCGCGACGATTCCCCAGTCCACGTCCGGCGCGAGTGTCTTGCCCCGGGCGTGGACAGCGAGGATCGCGGTCCGCTCGGCCTGGTTCGGCAGCGGGACCGTGACATGCCGGTCGAAGCGGCCGGGTCGCAGGAGGGCCGGGTCGAGGGCCTCGGGCCTGTTGGTCGCGGCGAGCACGACGATGCCGCTGCCCTGATCGAAGCCGTCCATCTCCGCGAGGAGCTGGTTGAGGGTCTGTTCACGTTCGTCGTTGCCGCCCAGCCGGTTGCCGGCGCGGCGGCTGCCGACTGCGTCGATCTCGTCGATGAAGACGATCGACGGTGCCCGTTTGCGGGCTTCGCCGAAAAGGTCACGGACACGTGAGGCACCCACGCCGACGAACATCTCGACGAACGCGGACCCGGTCACGGAGAGGAACGGGACCTCCGCCTCACCGGCGACGGCCCGGGCGATGAGGGTCTTGCCCGTGCCGGGTGGTCCCACCATGATCACCCCCCGCGGCCCCTTGGCCCCCACCACCGCGTAGCGCTCGGGACGGCGCAGGAAGTCCACGATCTCGCTGATCTCCTGTTTGACGCCCTCGTAGCCCGCGACGTCGTCGAAACGGGTGGTCGGGCGCTCAGCTTCGATGATCTTGGCGCGTGACCGTCCGATGCCGCCGAGCCCACCGGTCAGCGTCTGCGCCGCCTTGCGGCCCGACCACCAGAACAGCATCACGATGAACAGCAGGGGCAGCAGCAGTACCAGCAGCGTCGTGAGCCCGTCGCCGCCACTGCTCTGCGACGCGGTGATCTCCACCTTCTTGTCGCGCAGCTGCTGCTCCAGGGGGCTGGTGTCCAGGGCGGTCGGGATGCGCGTGGTGAACCTGGTGCCGTCCTTGAGCGTCCCGGCGACAGCTCCCTTGTCATTGATGTCTACGGTCTTCACCACGCCGGCCTCGACCTTGCCGACGAATGCGCTGTAGGGGAACGTGGTGCTGCGTGACGGCTGGGCCCGTGCCACCAGGATCAGGATCACGACCAGAGCGGCGAGCGGCAGGAGCCATGGCCGCCAGGACGGCGCGGTGGGCGTGGCCGGCTTCGGTGGCTCGCGCGGCGGCCCTGGCTTCGCCGACCGCGACGCGTGCCGATCCGGCAGGCGGACCTGTGTGAGCACGGGAGCTCCTCGCGGGAAGAAGGTCTTTGGGTGGTCGCCCTGCTTCCAGGATCGGCCCTCGCGGTGGAACCGGCACGACCTGCAGGTGGCATGGCGGGCCTGCGGGCCGACGGGCAGGCGCGAACGGTGTACCGCTGCGGCAGGGCCGCCTGATCGGGCCGTTCGGCCCTATCGGGTTCGGCGCGCGCGGGATTACCTGGAAGGCGGATGGTCCCTTCGGCGGGGCGGGCGGCTTGCCGCCGCCCCTCCCGCCTCGGCCTGTAGTCGGCTTCGCCGGCGGCAGTGGCGCACCGGTTCAGGCACACCGTCCCGGGTCGTGGGCGGGTTCCGATTCCGCGCCGGGCGCCCGGGCCGGCCGACATCTTCCCGACTCTCACCGGAGGTCCGAGATGGCTCACACCGAACAGGACGCGCCGGACATGCCGACCCGCCCCCTCAGGCACGGCGACGGAGGCCCGCAGACACCCGAGATGCGGCTTGAACGGCTGGAAGCGCAGGTGAACACGCTTGCCGAAGCGGTCCGGGCGCTCGCCCACGGCCTCGAGGCCATTCCTTCCCAGGACACGGCCCTCGCGGACGAAGCGGCACGCGGTGCCCGTCTGGCCCACGAGCTGCTGCTCTCACAGAAGCTGTAGGCGGGGCTTCTGTCCGGCCGAGCCGTGCGTCGCGCGGCACTGATGGCCGGGCATGAACCGCCCCACTTCCGCATGGCGGTGTGGTGCCCCGCCTGGAGGCGCCCGCCGACGGGCGCGCCCATCGGCGGGCGGCGTGATGCAGCGACGGTGCCGCGAGGCGGAACCTTCCACGATGGCTCCGGTCAGCACGTGAGGCATGGGCCGTGAGCGCGTCACCACGCTCACCGCGGACGGGGGCCGGTGGAACGTCGCCGGGGCGTGCCGCGCTGGGCGGTCACCGCCGTCCAGCAAGCCCATCCGATCGGCTGGAGTGCCCAGTAGCTGATGGCGCGGTACAGAAGGGTAGCGGCGATCGCCGAGCCGGAGTCCAGGCCGTAGAGGACGAGCAACGCGGACAAGCCCGCCTCGAGGACACCCAGGCTGCCCGGCGTCAGCCGCAGGCTCCCGGGGAGCTGGGCGAGTCCGTAGGCGAGGAGGAGTCCGTGCCAGGGCACGGCGATGCCCAGTGCCCACATGCAACACACCAGGCACGCGGCGTCCATGATCCAGTTCATGAGGGCCAGAAAGGCGGGCCACAGCCACGGGCGCAGGCCTGGCTGGAGGCTCCTGGCCTGCTCCACGACGGCCGCCAGCGCTTGCTGACCGCGATGTACGAGTGCCGAGCGCCGGCCTGCGGACACCCAGGTTCGCCTCACGGCGGCTCGGAATCGTGGTGACCGTGACAGAACCATGAGTACCGCCACCGCAGCGGACGCCGCCAGCAGGACACCGATGACAGGCCGTACGAGCGCCGCTGTCCCGACGACGGTGCCGAGGCCGACCAAGCCGGCGGCGACGAGCAGCGTCAGTCCGGCGGCCGACAGTGCGCCGCCGGCGGCCAGTACGGCAACGGCCATGGCGGGGGGAACGCCCCGGCGGCTGAACTGCCGGTACACCCAGGCGCCGGCGAAGGCGGCTCCACCGGGCAGGGCACCCGCCACGGCATTGCCCGCCATAGTGATCACGGCCATACGACCCAGACCCCAGCGCACGCCGCCGCCGGCCAGCAGCCGGCGTGGGACGGCGGCGAAGCACAGGAGCGAGAGCGCCTCGCAGGCCACCGCGGCGGTCAGTGCCGGTCCGCGGACATGTGAGATGAGGACGTAGGCCTGTGCCACCTGCTGCCGGTGCGAGCCCGCCAGAAGAGCCACCCCGGCCACGATGACCCCGGCCCCCACCCACCGGACCCATCCGGGCCACCGGGCCACCGGCCGCCTCCCCGCACCGAACCGGGCCTTCTGCGGGTCGGGCGCCGTAGCGGGGCCTTCATGTGCGCACAAGGGCCACGATGCCTCACGCCGTCCGCGGATGCCGAGCGGTCGTTCTGCGGCGTCGCGCCGGGAAGGCGGCGCCTGTTCCCCCTCCCGCTTTCCCTCGGCCGACGGCGGTCGCCGCTTTCCGACGGGCGGGCCGGCGGCCAGGTCCGGGTTTCGGCACGCTACTTCGCCGACTGGGTGAACGTGAGGATTCTCGGAGTCAGCAATTGGGAGGAGTCCGGCCCGCGTGCGGTTCCCGGCTTGACGTAGTCCCGCAGCGAGGCCATGAACATGCCGTGCAGAGCGGGGTCGCCCATCGCGGTGGTGTCCGCGCGTGAGGGCAGCATGTCAGTGGTGATGCCGGTGCAGCTCTTCGGCCAGTCGGGTACGCCCCGCAGGACCGAGCAGTCCCGGGTGAAGTAGTGCACGAAGAACTTGTCGCTGTGTTCGACCGTTTTCGTGTAGTCGTCCGCGGAACCCTTGAGGCCGGTGTCCAGAACGTTCGCCACGCCGGCCAGCAGCGAGGCGTCGTTGACGGACAGGGCGCTGTATGTGGCGTTGCCGGTTTCCGTGGCGAGGGTGCCCACCACGGCGTACACCTGCCCGGCGTCGAGGGGGAGTGGCCGGGACAGGAAATAGGCCGCGTCCTGCTGGTCTCCCAGGCAGTTCATGCCGATCTCGCGGCAGTACGGCCCCGTCCACCCGAAGTCGCGCACCAGGTCGGGGATCAGGGTGGATGCCGACTGCTGGTTCCCGCAGTCACCCGTGTGCAGGTGCGCCCGAGCGCGGACACGGTCGCACACCGCGTCGACCAGGTTACGCAGGTCGCCTGCCAGGTGAGCCTCGCTGTTCGCCGTGCGTTTGCCGAAGGTCAGCGCTCCGTAGCGCCGGACGGACCCCAGGGAGTCGGGGGCCCGTACACGCATCACCGTCAGAGGGGGAGCCTTCCGCCACTTCTCCGCTGCCTGCTCCTGGCCGGGGTCGGGGACGGCGTACCGGAACGCGGTGACGAAGTCGACGGCGTTTTTTCCCATGCCCAGTGGCCCGATCGGGCCGTGCTCGTCGCGGGCGGGAATCTGTTCGGTGAAGATGTCCGCGCCGGGAACGCCCTGGGCCTGCAGGGCCCGGCGGACGGCCTGGTCGGTGGTGGAGCTGGGGGTGATGATGAAGTACCGGTCCTTCGCGAAGGAGTAACCGGATTGCCGTTCCATGACGACGTTGTTGACGGTGTCCCCGAGTGCGGACGCACTCTGGGTGCGCGCCGACCGCCGGCCATCGGGTGGGATCGTGTCGAACAGGTACTCCAGGGGAACGGGCTGACCGGCCGTGTGCTCCCACTTGAGGTAGTCGGCGGTCCTCCATTGCCCCGTCTGGCTGAATTGCCAGGTCTGCAGGCTCATGTAGCGACCCGGGGGTGGCATCTTCCCGTAGATCACGACCGCGTCCCGCGGATCGAGCCGGTACGTCGCGCTGTAGCCGGGTCGTATCCGGCCGAACGCGTTCACCGTCGCGGGGTCGACGTATTCGTTCGGCCAGGTCTTCAGAACGGGCGTCACGTAAGGCGCCGCGGGGTTGTTCGCGAGGCAGTTCTTCAGCAGGGGGTACGTGTTGTCCTTGCAGTCCTGCTGCGTGTACAGCCTGGCGTATCCCGGGTTGACCCGGAAACCGCTCTTCTCCAGTTCGGCGGCCAATCCCGTGGTGATCGCATCGTCGGCCGTGTCTTCGCCGGCGCCGGCCGGGCGCTGACCGCACCCGGCCATGGCGCACAGCAGCACGGCGCACGCCAGTGAGTACCGGATTCCCAGCGCGAGGTTGTCCACGGTCGGCTCTCCTGGCGGTTCGTTGTCTCAGGTACTGCGCAGCCGGGTCGTACCGGCCGCCACTCATCGGCAGCGTGCATCGCTTTCTGCTTGACGAGCATCACCGTGTGCACTCGAACGGGCAAGCCGAGTGGGGCAGCCGGGCGAGAGCAGGCCCGTGTCGGCCGGCGCGGAACCGGGGGAAGGGGCAGGACGCGCAGCTGCGGAGCTCTCCTGCGGGCGGCCGGTCGAACGATCAGGCGGCCGGCACGGGGCGGGGCGAGGGTGGCTCCCGTTTCTGGTGGCGTCCTCTGGCGCGGCCGGCGGTATGCCCCTACCGCCGAGCCAGCTCCGCGTGCCGGCAGGAGTATCCGAAGTACACGCCGAGCCCGATCACGAACCACACAGCGAACCGCACCCATGTCTGCCACTGCAGGAAGGTGATGAGCCAGAGCGAGAAGACGACCCCGATCGCGGGCACCAGGGGCATCCCCGGTGTACGGAAGCTGCGGGGCAGGTCCGGCTGACGGTAGTGCAGTACGACGACCGCCACGCACACCACGACGAACGCCAGCAGAATGCCGATGTTGGTCAGCTCGGCTGCCTCGGCGATCGGCAGGAATCCGGCGATTGCCGCCGACGCTCCTCCTGCGATCCAGGTGATGCGCGTGGGTACGTGCCGGGTGGGATGCGTTCTGGCGAACCATTTCGGCAGCAGTCCGTCGCGGCTCATCGCGAACCACACACGGGTGACGCCCAGCATGAAGGTGAACATGACGGTGAGGATGCCGATGATCGCGCCGGCCGCGATGACGTCCGCGATGCCGCTGAGCCCCGCTGCCTTGAACGCCGTTGAGAACCCGCTCTTGGGGTCGATGTCCTGGTAGTTCTGCATACCCGTCAGGACCAGGCAGGCCGCGACGTAGAGGACCATGGAGACGGCGAGAGAGTAGACGATCGCCTTCGGCATGTGGCGCTGGGCGTCCTTGGACTCCTCGGCCGCGGTGCTCATCGCGTCGTACCCGAACACGGCGAAGAAGACGGTTGCGGCTCCGGTGAACGCTCCGCCGACGCCGTAGGGGAAGAACGGGCGGTAGTTGGCGGTGTCGATGTGGAAGACGCCGATGCCGATGACGAGCAGCACGACGAGGACCTTCAGTCCCACCACAGTGGTCTCGAAGCGTGCCGCGCTCTTGATGCCCAGGTTCAGCAGGTACGCGATCAGCAGGCACAGCAGGGCGGCGAACAAGTCGACGCGGTGTCCGGCACCCGTACCAGGGGCTCCCATCATCCACGCCGGAGGATTGGCTTCTGTCTCGCCGACCAGGAAGCCGAAGTATCCGGAGACGCCGATGGCGACCACGGCCACGATCGCCGTGTACTCGAGCAACAGGTCCCAGCCGATGAACCAGCCCGCAAGTTCGCCGAGCACCGCGTACCCGTAGGTGTAGGCCGATCCCGCCGTCGGGATCATGCCTGCGAACTCCGCGTACGACAGTGCCGCGGCGGCGCTCGCCCCACCCGCGATGAGGAACGACACGACCACGGCGGGCCCGGCCGTGCCGCTCGCGACCGCGCCCGCCAGTGCGAAGATGCCCGCACCGATGATGCCGCCCACACCGATGGCGGTCAGTTGCCACAACCCCAAAGACCGCTCCAGTCGGGCGCCCTGGGCCCCTGGCTCATCGATGTGTCCGATGGGCTTGCGCCGCAGGACGCCCCGGCCCGCCCCGAGTCCGCCCAACGCACCTCTCCATCTCTCTCCGCACGGCAGTCACCAACGGCCGATCACGAAGACGACCGAGACCACCGCTCGATGTAGTGCCGAGGGCGCGAATGGGCCTCGAGGCGCCCCGGGACGTCACGCCCTTGACGTGGTGCAGTCGTGCACGAGCCGCGGGCGGGCTCGTTCGATCGGCGCCGCCTCAGGGCGCACACACGGCCTCGACGAGATGGCCGACCTGTTCCTCGGGCAGCCGCCGGGAGAGATCGGCTTCGCTGATCATGCCTACGAGCCGGTGGTCGGCGATGACAGGCAGCCTCCGGATCCGGTGATCCTGCATGGTGCGCAGCACCTTGTCGGCCGGCGCGTCGGCGTCGATGGTGACGGGCTTCCCCTGGGCGAGCTCGCCCGCGGTCATGTGCTTGGGGTCCTTGCCCCTGGCCAGGCACTTCACGACAATGTCACGATCAGTGATGATCCCGTGGAGCCGGTCGTCCGGCCCGCAGATCGGTAGCGCGCCGACGTCCAGCTCGCGCATCCGACGCGCCGCTGCTTCCAGCGTCTCGCTCTCCTGGACGCACTCGGCGCCCGCGTGCATGATGTCCCGCGCAGTGGTCATAGCTGCCTCCGTCGTGTTGTCGCGGGGCGGGACCCCGTGGGGCCGGGCCCTCACTGCTGGGTCGATTCATCAACAGGGTCAGAGGGGCCGCTGCGCCTGACGCTGCGTTTCGCGGTCGGTGCACGCGAACGGCACCTGCTCTTTCAACGATTGCACGTCGTGGACGCCACCGCCGCCGGCCTCCTGCCGCAAGGCATCGGTGCGAGAAGCGACGACGCCCCGGGCCTGGCGCCACGGCAACCGTCAGCCGGGTGGCGCGGGACCGGAGCCGCCCGCCCGTGCGTGGAGCCGGGCCGGGAAGGCATCACGATGTCGGGCGCCGCGTGGCACTGCGTGCGGAGTGATCCATGACAGGAGGGCGGGCATGTGGGACCTGCGAGGTGGGCTCCCTTCGCCGGCATTGTCCGGATCAGGTGGTGGAGGTCGCCGTCCGGTCTTGCGACCTTTCGGCCTCTCAGTCCGACCGTCGATGACCGGCTCTGCAGGAGTTGTTGCCTCCCACGTCCTCGCCGGCTGTTCCGGTCGAACTCCCTCGCTCGCCCCGCAGGCCACTTCCCACCATACGCCTTCGCGCGCCGGCCGCCAGGCCCGACCGGCCCCGTTCCCCGCTCCCATTCGGCCCCGACCGCTTGATGGGCCTGCGTCGTCGGCGGTGACCAAGGCGTGCAACGCCGCGGACAGGGGTGTCCCGTTCGTGACGGCCCGCGGCACCTCCGTCGTCCCCCGCTGCGGCAGGGCTACTGGCTGACATCTGTCCGCGCCACGGCGAGCGCCTCGGCCACGGCGCGGGCTGTGACGACTCCGTATGGTTACCGTCACAGTCGGTAGCCGGAAGGTCGCCGTGCCCGGACAGCGCCAGGGAGTCGGCGGCCTGCGAGAGCGGCATGTCGGTTGACGGCGGCGTCGGCCGCCGCTGCGTCGATGTCGCCGGCAGCCGCCGCTGGCCGCCGACGGTTCCGGTCCGGACGTTTCGGTACCGGCATACGACGGTCCAGCGAGCCATCCGAATACCAATAGGCGGCCTCAGGCGCGATCAGTGAAGGAGCCGTTGATCCTGTGGAGTCGGGCAAGGCCCCGCTGGAGGCGTTCGTCCCCCACAGCCACCAGCCCGGTCACGAGGCGGAGGTCGACTTCGGTGACGTGACGGGCCGTCCCGCCGGCGAGCTGGTGACCTGCCACCTGCTTTCCTTCCGCCTGTCGTATTCGGGCAAGGCCGTCCACCGCGTCTTCTGCACCAACGGCAGGAGCGTCGGAGGCCAGCTCCTATGCGGAGGAGGTGGCCGCCGGAGGCAGAACCTCAAGGACGACAGCCGTTCCAGCAACGGTTGAGTCTTCGTGCATCGTGAACACTTGACCGGGCTGAAGATGCCGCCAGTGCGAGGGCTCGAGAGGAGCAAGGCGTACCGAGGATCGCTCGCCGGGCCCCAGGAAGGGCGTGAACTCCACCCATAGCGCCGCTATGTTGAGGGTCGGTTCGCCGGTTGGGGTTCGGTGACCGATGTTCCACATCGGTCGCAGGACGCCGGCCCCGGAGAATGATGTTTGCCGACGACTCTCGCTGGCCGGTCGGAGGGTGAGGTCGGCTCGGATAATGCCGTTGCGGGTCTCGTAGCAACGCCAATGACACCAGGCCGCGCTCTTCTCCAGCCGCATCTGCTCCGCGGCGGTGGCCAGGGCCTCCCAAAAGCTGAGCGGAAGCGCGTGGACATCGCCGAGCTCCTCCAGCAGCGCGAGGCCCACTTCCCACTCGTCCTGGGCGAGGTACTCCCAGACATCGTTGACCGTGATGTCGTTCTCGGTGGCGATCTCTTCGGGGACGAGCAGGGAGGCGGCTTCCAGGAGCTTCAAGACATCCATGACCTGATTCTGGACCACGGCGTCCTGGCGGCGGCTGGAGATGCCCGGTGATGACGATCGAGCAGTTCGCAACGCTGGCAATGTTCAGCTCGACCTGGGCCGTGCTGGCCGTCGGTCACACCGTCGCGTGCCACGTCTTCGGCCTTCTCTGCACTCTCGAGGTCTCTGGTTCGCCGGGTGTGCCGGGCTGGCCGATGCTTCGCATCAGGAGTTGGCCGTGGCTCGCCGTGCAGGCCAGGAGATAGAACCTGCGCTCGCGCGCAAGAGCTCCTTGCCGGGGATGAGATGGTGATTGTTGTTGAGTCAGGTGCTGTCCATCATGCGCTTACGATCTCTACCTCGCCCACGCTGGTCAATGGAATTGTTCAGCTGAGGGAGCCGGGTCCGCTCTCTCCGTGCTCGGCCTGCCCCCGAAGGGGGTCGGTTTGCTTCTTCTGGTCGTTGATGTGCTGCAGGCTCTTCTTCAGTGCCGCGCCCTCTCCCAGCCACTGCATCCGGTGGGCTTCGTCGAGCCGTTCGCCGGTGTTGGCTTCGATCTCCAGCAGCCGGAAGA